>JAODMG010000002.1 GCA_025464895.1 Microbacteriaceae bacterium
GGGAGCAGACCCCGCGCACACCCGACCGCTGGCGGGGAGCGACCGCGAAAACCGCGAGCGGTCCGATCAAGTCCGGGGCGACCTATCGTCTCGGGGTGCGTCCGGTGGTGCTGAGCGGAGCCGGAAACTGGACGAGGGCGAGTGTCAGCTGGAACTCGCTCGGCTACCAGACCAATCGGCTGAATCTCCGGGTCGAACAGCAACGCTGGTTCGCGCAGGTCGCGTCGCTGCACCGGGCCGTTCGCGAGGTCTACGCCGGGCAGGACGGCGATTGGCTCTACCTGGACGACTACCAGAGCCCGCTTCTCTGGCCACTGCTCGCCGAGGCGGCCGAACTCGGGATCGCTCTTGTGGGTAGCAAGAAGGATGCGGTGGTCACTGTCGGGACGGCCGCGAGCGTGAGACTCGACGCGAGCGTGCCAGAGGAGGTGAGCGGCGAGCTGCGGCTCAAGGCGACGCTGGCGATCGACGGCCGGTCGCATCCGCCCTCCTCGGCCGGACAGATCGGCACCCACGGCATCTACGTCGTCGCAGCCGCGCCGACCCAGGCCTTCACACTTGCGCCGACGACGCGGCCGCTCAGCGACGAGCAGGCGAGCCTGATCGGTTCGCCATCCGAGCTCGTCATTCCGGCACGGGATGTCGCCCTTTTCCTCGCCGAGTACTACCCAGGGCTGCAGCGCAGCATCGAGGTCACCAGCGTCGACGGCTCGGTGCGGCTTCCCGAGATCGTGCCTCCGGAACCCGAATACCAGACGCGCACCTCCCGCCCGAAGCTGGTCGTCAAGACGGTCGCGACGGATCGCCGGGACTGGTTCGACCTCGGCGTCTTCGCGACCATCGACGGTCGGGATGTGCCGTTCGGCCCGCTGTTCCGCGCGCTGTCCGCCGGCAAGAAGAAGCTGCTGCTCGTCGACCGTTCCTATCTGGACCTCCTCCAGCCGGTGTTCGACGAACTGCGGGATCTGATCGCCGAAGCCGGCGAGCTCAACGAATGGGAGACCGGCGTTCGCATCAGCCGCTACCAGGCGAGCCTCTGGGAGGACTTCGAGGATCTCGCCGATGAGACGGAACAGGCGTCGACCTGGCGTGATTCTGCCGCCGCGCTCCTGGCGGATGCCAGCGGGCAGACGATCGAGCAGACGTCGCTGCCGACGGGCCTCCAAGCGACCCTTCGCCCGTACCAGCTGGACGGATTCAACTGGCTGGTCATGCTGTGGAGGCACCGGCTCGGCGGCATCCTGGCCGATGACATGGGTCTCGGCAAGACCCTGCAGGCACTCGCCCTGATCGCCCACGCGGTCGAGTCAGCCGATGGGAACGAAACCGGACTCCCCTTCCTGGTAGTCGCTCCGACATCCGTCGTATCCAACTGGCTCGTCGAGGCCGCGCGCTTCACCCCGGGTCTCGCGGTCGCCTCGGTTACCGCCACCGAGGCGAAAAGCGGGCTTCGCCTCGCGGATGTCGCGGCCGGAGCCGACATCGTCGTCACCTCGTACGCGTTGTTCCGCCTCGACTTCGCCGCGTACCAGCGAGTCGGATGGGCCGGCCTGATTCTTGACGAGGCGCAGTTCGTCAAGAATCGCGCATCCCGGGCGCACCAGTGCGCGCGCGACCTGGGTGCGCCGTTCACACTCGCGATCACCGGCACGCCGATGGAGAACAGCCTGATGGACCTGTGGTCGTTGTTCGCAATCGTGGCGCCAGGGCTCTTCCCGTCGGCGCGAAAGTTCACCGAGGAGTACTTTCGCCCGATTACAGAGCACGCCAATGGCGACGGCTCGAACGATGGGCACGCCGACGAACTCGAGCGCGTGAGCCGGGAGCGCCTGGCGAAGCTGCGCCGTCGCATCCGGCCGCTCATGATGCGTCGCAGCAAAGAGCTGGTCGCCACCGAACTCCCGGCCAAGCAAGAGCAGGTGCTTCTGGTCGACCTGGCGCCGCGGCATCGAAAGCTCTACGACACGGTCCTGCAGCGTGAGCGCCAGAAACTGCTCGGTCTCATTCAGGACCTGGATCGAAATCGGTTCATCGTGTTTCGCTCGCTGACCCTGCTGCGGATGCTCGCTCTCGACGCCTCCCTCGTCGACGAGGCCTATGCGGGAGTTCCGTCGAGCAAGCTGGACGCGCTGTTCGACCAGCTCGAGGATGTGCTCGCCGAGGGCCACCGCGCGCTCGTCTTCAGCCAGTTCACCTCGTTCCTTCGGAAGGCCGCCGCGAGACTCGATCAGCGGGGAGTCGCCTACGAATACCTGGACGGGTCGACGCTTCGGCGGTCGGATGTCATCGGCCGCTTCAAGAATGGCGCGGCGCCGGTCTTCCTGATCAGCCTCAAGGCGGGTGGATTCGGGCTCAATCTCACCGAGGCAGACTACGTCTTCCTGCTGGATCCATGGTGGAACCCCGCTGTCGAGGCCCAGGCGGTCGACCGCACCCACCGGATCGGCCAAACCCGTTCGGTGAATGTGTACCGGATGGTCGCGAGTGACACCATCGAGGAGAAGGTCATGGCGCTCAAGGATCGGAAAGCAGACCTCACGAGCGCTGTTCTCGACGAAGAGTCGGTGTTCAGCTCATCGCTGACGGCAGACGACATCCGCGGCCTTATCGACAGCTGATCGCCTTTGGTTAGCAACGAGTTCCCCCGCAAACTGGGGCGAGCGCCGTCCGCGGCGGCGCGCGTACGGTGGGTCGTGGGGGAAGAGTGGTTCTCCCGCGAGCAACCAATGGGGAGGGATCATGGTTGTCAGCGCGGCGGTTGCACACCGCATCCCGGCTGGGTGGTATCGCGATCGCGACGACCGGTCGCTTCGCCGTTGGTGGGATGGCGTCGCTTGGACCGACTACTACTCCCCGTACACCCGACCGATCCTGGTATCCGCAGAGGCGGCCATGGCATCTGCCGAGGCGACGGTCACGGCCGGTGCTCCGGCCGCTGCCGAACCCGCCGAATCCGACGCCGAGCGTCCGCTGACCTGGTGGCGCACCGGGCGGCGCTATCTCCCGCTGATCATCGTCGCGACGCTCATCGTTGCCAATGTCGTGCTCACGATTGTCCTGGCCAGCGAGGGCTAGCGCGAACTGGACCGGCGCGAGACCAGACCGGTCACGAGCGGTGGCACAACAAATGCCTCGTTAAAATCCGAAAGGCCCCGGTAGCTACGAGAGCCCCTGGAGCCTTTCTTCCCGGTTGAGTTTTACCTCTTCCGTGCAGATGACAATACTCTTTTGGTACGGAAGCGCAAGCCCTAAAGTCTTGCTAAATAGTTGAAGGTTTCAGCGTGCCGTGGGGCCGTAGACGAGCAGCCCGCCAGGCACGATCCACAACTCGGATTCGTGGCCGCCGCCCGCCCTCTTTTCGCCCGACTGCCTCAGCGACGCTGACGATTCCTGCACTGTCAGGAATGCCTCGCCGTCGTGGGCGAAGCCAGGATCGTCCCCGTGCCGGGATCGCACGCTGACCCGCAGCCTCTCCGCGGTGAACTCGTCCACCATCGACGTCTTTCTCCCGAAGGCCAGCGCCAGCATGCCGCGCATCCGCGATCTCGACAGGCCGGCACGCAGGATTCGCACGTCCAGCACCCCGTCATCCAAGCGCCGTCGCTGCAGCGGCGCCGCGACCGCCGAGAAATACCGGTTCACTCCGACAAAGATCGACCAGACCCTGAGCCTGCGCCCATCGACCGTGACGTCGATCGGATTCGCGTTCGCGAGCACCGTGACGGCGGCGACGACGGACGCCAGGCGTTTGCCGATGCGCCTCTCCAGCTTCTCCCGTTCTGCCACGAACCGCGGATAGATGCCGACGGATGCTGTGTTCAGGACGGTGATCGGGTCACTACCCCGATAGCTGAGTTCGGCGACATCCACTCGTCCTCCTCTGCCCGTCTGGAGCGCATCGATCGCGGCATCGACGGACTCTATGCCCGCCGTCCCGGCGAAATGATTGAAGGTCCCGCCGGGGAACACGAGCAGCGGAATGCCAGCCCGCCTGGCCAGCTGAGCAGCCGCAGCAACCGAGCCATCGCCACCGTGGATGCCGAGGACACGGGGCGGATCGTCGGACTCGAGCGCCTCGCGCACGGCGAGCGAGAGCACTTCGCCCTCCAGGAGCTGACGGACGCGGGCGGCCGGCAGCCGCCTCTCGATAATGCGTGCGGGATTCTCGCGCACCAGGCGAACACCGGACAACGGATTGATCAGGATAAACGCGCCAGCACCGTCGGGCAGGGCGGGCAGTTCGTCGGTTCCTGCGGAGGGCGCGGCCGCACGAGGGGTCGCGCCGAGCGGAGCCACGCCAGCTGGGCGACTTCTCCGCGCCGGCACCAGAATCCTTCCGACGGCCGCGACCGCAGCGCCGAGAGCGAGTCCACCGAGCACATCCGAGAGCCAGTGCGCCCCGGTGTGCAGCCGAGAGTATGCGACGGCCCCGGCGAGCGGCGCGAGCGCACCACCTGCCATGGGCGACTCGATCGCCACACCGACCACGAAGCCGGCTGCGCTGGCGGAGTGCCCGGACGGAAACGATGCGGATGTTGGCTGGGCCACCAACCGCCGGGATATCGGCACCCCGCCGAGCAGGGGACGGTCACCGCCGAACACCGTCTTGCCGACCAGGTTGGCAAGGACGCTGGCGACCGCGAGCGACGCCGCTCCTCGCAGTCCTGCGCGTCTGAAACGTCCGCCGAACATGACCAGCAGACTGGCTGCCGCGAACCAGAGAACACCGCGATCCGCTCCGTGGGACAGGCCCAGGATCCCGCGATCGATCGCCGGATGCGCGTGCCGACGATTGATCGATGCGGCAGCACGGGCATCCATCTTCCTGACCCAGCGCGGCATGATGCGCAGTCGCCACAACGCAACTCGAATGGTCGCCATCAGCTGCCCGCCTCGCTCACATCGTCCGGCTCACGTCATCACCATCACGTCGCTCGTCTCGCGTGGTCATCGCACCAAGTCATCGCGCACTCAGTCTTTGTCGATCATCTCCAGCAGCTGTTTGCCCGCCTTCGCGATGTCGTCGTGATCATTCTGCGCCGCACGGCTCTCCAGGGAGATCACGCCGCAGCGATGCACCTTCGAGAAGTCGCCGAACGGAAAGCTGTAATGCCCCTTGGTGTCGTCCGGCCTATCGTCGTCGACCCCGAGGTGCCATTTCGAATACTCTTCGAACCCGTGATCGTCGAGAAAGCGGTTCTCCTCCTCGGTGCTCGGAGCGTCCTCGCTCCAGTCATCCCGCTCGTCGCGCACGACCTTGCCCGCTGAGATCAGGTCTTTGGCGTGCTGCAGGCCTTTCCTGTTGAGTTTGACGGCCATGATGCCCCGTTCATTAGTCGAGAACTGATCGTTGACTACTCCTCGGATGCCCCTGGCGATGGGTCGACTGTTGGCGGTCGCTCCCGCCCGCCGGATTGCGCTCGTTGACCGGGCTCACGCGAGTGCGCTCTCCCGATCGAACTCGCCCACCAGGACTCCTCCGAGTCCAAGGCTAAAACCGGAACGCCGAGTCGACCAGTGGCGACAACGTATTCCTACTGCCCATGCGACACCGACGTCGGCCAGTCGATGCTCCTACGCCCGCGAGGGAGCGATTCGGCTACTCGGCGACGGTGCCGGAATCGACGGTGTCAGAATCGGCGGCGCCAGAACCGTTTTCGGATGCCTCGGCGGCTTTGGCCGCGGCAAGGGCGGCATCCAGGTCCAGCTCTTTCAGCTGCGTGACCAGGTCTTCGAGCACGGCGGGAGGCAACGCTCCGGACTGACGAAAGACCGGGACGCCCTTCTTGAACGCCATTAGCGTGGGAATCGAGGTGATCTGCGCGGCCGCGGCCAGCTGTTGCTGGTCTTCTGTGTCGATCTTTCCGTAGACGATCTCACTGTTCAACTCGCTCGAGCTCTCGAATACCGGGGCGAACTGCTTGCACGGGCCACACCAATCGGCCCAGAAGTCGAGGAGGACGATCTCGTTCTCGCCGAGGGTTGCATCCAGGGTGTCGCTGGTCACGGTCACGGTAGGCATAGGGGCTCCCTATTGGTCTCGTTCATGCGGTAGTCGCGCACCGCGGTGCGCGCGAGTGTCGGGCGTCCTAGTGTCGCCCACAGCTATTGAACATGGTCAGCCTGTGAGGCATTCCCAGACGGATGAAGCGGGCCGCGGCCCCGTGGGGAACAAAAAATGCCGCCGACCGGATCCTTGGGATCCGATCGGCGGCGAGAATGATGCAGGGCGACGGTGGCCGGTTGGCCGCTGGTAAAACTTCGGACCACCCCCGCGATCCGAACCGGACTTGCTGCCTCCGTCGTCCCTAGCCCCCCGGCTAGTGCATGTCTAGACACTAGTGCGGGTAAATGCGGTTCGCTGCCCCCAAAATGGGGCGCCCCCACGCGGGTGTCGGCTTTATGGGGGACACGCGTTTGCGGGCGGCTCATGCTGTGCTTGTCGGGATCCCGCCGCACGATGGCGCCTGCCCCGGAAGTGGGGGACGGCCAGCCTAAGATGAAACACCATGAATGACGCGTCCCTCATCCTCGTTACCCGCCCGGTGCAACTGGCCGCAGACCGCCCGGCCGAACAGGACGGCTTTGTCGTCGCCGATCCGCATTCGTCCCAATTGCGGGTACTCGACCTCGGTGCGACCCGGGGCGACGGCATCTTCGAAACGGTCAGTGTGACCGGCGGGCACGCCCATGCGCTCGAGCCTCACCTGGCGCGATTCGCGTACTCGGCGAAGCTGCTCGACCTGCCGCAGCCCGACCTCGACGTGTGGCGCAACGCGGTCGCCGCGGCGATCGCGAATCATCCGCCGGTTCCCGAGATGTTCGTCAAGCTCGTGCTGACCCGCGGAATCGAGGGCGGCGACATTCCCACCGCCTGGGTCTACGGCGAGCAGTCAGGCGATTTCAGCGCGGCGCGCACCGAGGGCATCCGGGTGGTCACCCTCGACCGCGGATATCGCCATGACGTCGCGAAGACTTCGCCATGGCTGCTGCAGGGCGCGAAGACGCTCTCCTATGCCGTGAACCGCTCGGCCATCCGCGAGGCGAAACGACGGGGTGCCGACGACGTCGTCTTCGTCAGCTCCGACGGGTTCCTGCTGGAAGGACCGTCGTCGACGCTCGTGCTGCGGAACGGCAACCGCATCCGCACCCCGAAGACCGACCAGGGAATCCTCGCCGGGACCACCCAGGCCAGCGCGTTCGAGTTCTTCGAGGCCGAAGGGTTCGAGACCTCGTTCGAGATGATTGCCCTCGAGGAGCTTGCCGCCGCGGATGCAGCCTGGCTGCTGTCCAGCGTCAGGCAGGCGGCCCCCGTGCGTTCTGCCGATGGGCTCGACCTCGCCGTCGACGCGGATCTCACCGGCCGACTGAACGACCACCTGCTCAGCAGCCCGAACTAGGGGCACCCGACCCCGACGGCGGCAGGTCTCCGCCGCCGAGACTGCGGCGATGCCGCTAGCCCCGCACCTCTTCGAGCAGCGCGAGCAACGCCGCTGCATAGGCATCCTCCGGCTTGCCGGCGTCGAACGCGGCCGAGGCGCTGTTCAGAATCGTGGCCACCCGGAAGCCGGCGCCTTCCTCGAGCCTGGACAGCGCGCGGAAGGTGCCACCGAGGAGTTCGCGGAGTTGGTCTTCCCGCGGCATCCAGAGGGCGTCCTCAAGTGCGACCGAATCGAGCGCCCATTCGGTGGTGCCGTTGAATCCGAGGATTGTGCCCGTGTCGAATTGGTGAGCCTCGACGGTCAGGTCGCTGATCGTGAAGATGTCGCTGTCGAACTCGTCGCGATCGATGCGAAACGCATCCCCGGACACCGGATGCCACTCGAGTCCGGTGTCGCGAAGCTGGCGGGCGAGCGCGGTTGAAATCATCGGCTAATTATGCCCGAGAACACTGAGTGGGCCAGTCAGCGGCGCCGACGTGCTCGCTCGGCGAAGGCATCGAGCACGTCGATAATCTCGCGGGCGGCCCACACCCGGTTGCGCCGGGTAGACCCGACCTGGGTCAGGATGTCGTCGGCCACCAGCCGATCGATGGCCAACTGCGCGTTCGGCGCTGTCACCCCCAGGTACTCGATCGCGGAGCGCGAGTTGATCACCGGCTGGCGCTCGAGCAACTCGATCAGGCGACGCGCACCGGATCCCTGTCTCGAGGTGCTGCGTGCCGCCCAGCTCTGCCGCACGGCGGCGAGGTCGTCGATCAGTTCGCGACTGTTCGCCACCGCCGTGAACGAGGCCCGGCTGAACACCTCGACGATCGGGTCGATCTTCCCGGCACGATATTTGGTGAGCGCGTCGAAGTACGCGGCCGTGTCCTGCAGCAGTCCAGCGGACACCGGCACAGCGATGCTCCTCGTGACATCCCCGCGACGCAGCATCGCCTGCATCAGCGCGCGGCCGGTACGACCGTTCACTTCAAGGAACGGATGCACGTTCTCGTACTGCGCGTGGGCGATCGCGATCTGCGCCAGGGCTGGCAGGTCACGCCGACGCACGAATTGCATGAGATCGTTCATCAACTCAGGCAGGCGTGACTGGTGCGGCGGGACGAAGGATGCCCGGTGCGGCCCGAGCGCTCCCCCGCCGATCCAGACCTGCTGGTCCCTCCACCGCCCACGACGCTCCGGACGGGTCGACGCCATGAGCGCGCGCTGCACCTGGACGACGGCATCCTCGCTCGCCTGCCCGGCCTCGCTGAGCGAACCGCAGAGGAACAGGGCGAGCTCGATGGCCCGGGCATTGCCGGCGATCTCATTGGCGATCGGTTCGTGCGACTCCTCGAGTTCGGCGAGCGCGATGGCCTGCGCGTTGCTGGTTACCCCCTCGATGGCGGCACTGGCCGTGCCTTCGGCTCGGAGCAGGAGCGCACCCACCGGCGAATCCTGCGCCCCGAATTCGGTGTCGAAGCGGATAAGTTCCGCTGTTGCATCCGCCGACGACGCCATCGTTTCGGGCGAGAGTCGGATATCGAGGGCGGCGATCCTCGGCGGGACCACGGCGCGGTATGGCCCGGATGACGCGCGATGCGGCCCGAAGGAATCCCGCACCTCGATGGCGGGCTCCCAGTGCCGCTGCTCATAGTCAACGGCGGGCCAGCCACCTTCGGCGTTCTCGGACACTCTTGGATTCTACCGTCCTGGATAGTGCCGTAAACAATAATAGGAGCTCGTTTTAGTCTCGGTTGTCTCGCCACCCGATGACACGTAACGCCTTGGCATCGGCTGGACGGGTTAACCCCCATTGTGGGTTTTGACAGGTCTACGACCCCACTCATAGAGTCCTGAAATCGGTTCCAGAATCGCAATCCCAGAGCCGATAGCCCAGTGCCGTGAACAACCCCTCGCGAGAGAGACCACAATGACGTCGTACTCCTTATGGATGCTCGAGTACTCCCACTGCCTTGCACAGCCGATGGGCTGCATCTTCTACGGACAGTGGAATGCCGGCAGCCGCATGTTCGCCTACAGCTACGCCTACATCGAGGGCGGCGGGCACAAGATCCTGGTCGACATCGGCCACGACAACACCTCGTCGAACAAGCACTACAACGACGTGAACGACATCGTCGACTGGCAGTCGCCGGATGCCGTCCTCGCCAAGGTCGGCGTGACGCCGGAGGAGATCGACACGATCATCCTCACCCACGCCCACTACGACCACGCCGGGGCGGCCCGCTTCTTCCCGAACGCGACCTTCTACCTGCAGCGGGTGGAACTCGAGAGCTCCCGGTGGGCGCTCGACAACACCCACCTCTACAGCTCGATCATCGGCGCGCTCGACCCGGAGGACGTCACAATGCTCGAGGAGCTCGCCGAGAGCGGTCGACTCCGGCTCCTCGACGGTGCGGTCGAAGACCTCTTCCCCGGGCTCTCGATCCGCACCGCGCTCGACACCCACACCATGGGCGGCCAGTACGTCGTCGTCGCGGACGGCGCGAACAACTGGGTGGTCACCGGGGACGCGCTCTACAGCTACGAGAACGCCGAGGGAATCGGCCAGTCCGGCGAAATGGTCAATATCGGCTTCGGCGGAGGGAGCGGATGGCGCGGGCTGCAGATCATCGACGAGATGGTCAAGACGGCCGGGGACACCAACCGCCTCGTCATCGTCCACGAGTACGACACGTTCTCGCGGCATCCTTCCCGGCTCTACGACGACAAGCTGCAGGTCGCAGAACTGCTTCTCGCCGCCGGCGAGCGGTCGCGTATCGCCGCAGACAGGGTCGCAACGGCCTGACCCACGATTTTCACGGCATGACCAGTACCGCAAAACCAGCACGACAACCACAGCACACACCACCACACCTCTGAGGAGAAAACGAAATGCGTAAGAACAGAGCAGTTCTTGGATTGGCCATCGCTGCCACCGCACTGATCGGACTGAGCGCGTGTAGCGTTCCGGGCGACAACGCCGGCGCCAACGCCAACACCAGCACGAGCACCAACAAGCTGCTGGGCATCGTCACCATCACCGCGACCGACGCCAACAACGCCCGCGTCATCCAGGGCGCAACTGCCGCAGCCAAGGCAGCAGGGTGGAAGGTCGAAGTCGTCGACGCCGCCGGTAACGCCGACCAGGCGAACACCGCGATCAGCAACTTCGTCAGCAAGGGTGCCGGGATGATCTTCGACCTGGTCTTCCCCACCACCTCCCTCGGTGCGGGTCTCGCAGCCGCGAAGGGCGCTGGCATTCCGGTCGCCACCTGGGGCGGCGGTCTCGGCAATGGAGTCGTCATGACCACCGGCGACGGTGCGCCGTTCGCCGAGCCGGCGACCACGCAGCTGATCAGCGACCTCAAGGGCGGCGGAAGCGTACTCGCGCTGACCTACCGCACCGGCCAGGTTTGCCGAGACCGCGAGGCCCTCTTCGACAAGATGCTCGCAGACCACCCCGAGATCAAGGTCAGCAAGAACGAGGTGAACATCCCCGGCTTCCTGCAGGACGGCGCCAAGTACGCGACGGCATGGCTCGCCGGTCATCCGGCAGGCTCCGGCAAGCTCGCCGTCTGGGGCTGCTGGGAGGACCCGACCCTCGGCGCCATCTCCGGCATCAAGCAGCTGGGTCGTACCGATGTGCTGACCTACGGCATCAACGGCTCGAGCACCGCCATCAAAGCGGTCCAGGATGGCTCGCTCACGGCGACCGTCTATGAGGACGGGGTGAAGGAGGGCGCGACGATGTTCACCACAACCCAGGAGGCCATCAAGGCCGGCTCGAGCTGGAAGGCCAAGACGGTCGAGGTTCCCGGCGTCCTCGTGACCTCCAAGACGGTCGCGTCGTTCGTCGCGGCCCACCCGGAAGCCCTGAAGTAGGGATACCGACAGAATGAGCATCGTGAACGACTCCACCACCAGGCCGGCAACTCCGACGACGTCCGAGCCCCAGGCCACGCGGAACCAGAAGGCCGCGCTGATCTCAGTCTCCGGATTGAGCAAAGCATTCGGTGGCGTACAGGCGCTGAAGGACGTCTCCTTCGAGATTCGCCCAGGAGTCGTTCACGGTCTCATCGGTGCAAACGGCGCCGGAAAGTCGACGCTGATCAAGTGCCTGGCCGGCATCGAACACCCCGACAGCGGCACGATCCTCGTCGATGGCGACGTCGTCGACATCGAGATTCCGGATGATGCGACCGCACTCGGCCTCGCATTCATCCACCAGGAAATGAGCCTCATCCCCGGCTGGGACGTGCTCCGCAACATGATGCTCGGCGCGAGGCCGACGACCAGGCTCGGCGTCATCGACTGGCGACCGGCCCGCGCCCAGGCGAAGAAGGTCGCCGACCGCCTCGGAATGACCTTCAGCCTCTCGACCAGCGTCGACGACCTGAGCACCGCGGACAAGTGGCTGATCCTGATCGGTCGAGCACTCATGCGTGATGCTCGGATGATCGCGATGGACGAGCCGACCGCCTCCCTCTCGGCCCAGGAGGCCACCCGGCTGCACACGATCATCCGGGATCTCGCATCATCCGGCACCGCCGTCGTTTTCGTCTCACACCGGCTGGACGAGGTGTCTGACCTCTGCCAGGACGTGACCGTGTTCAAGGATGGCGCCGTCACCAAGCGCGTCGTCGACGAGACGGTGTCAAAGGCGGATCTGGTTCGCGCCATCGTCGGCCGCGACCTGGAGATCGCGGAGCGGGGTCACGAAGCCCCACCGCTCGGCAGGCCGGTCGTCGAAGTACGCGGCGTGAGCGATGCCAGGCTCGTGCGCGATGTGTCGCTCACGGTGCACGAGGGCGAAGTACTCGGGCTGGCCGGACTAGTCGGGGCAGGCAGGACCGAGCTGGCGAAGATCATCTACGGCGAATCGAAGAAGCTCACCGGCACTGTGGCGCTCGACGGCGTCGAGGTCTTCTTCCGCGACCCGGCAGACGCTGTCCGCGCCGGCATCGGGCTTGTGCCCGAGGAGCGCCGCTCAGAGGGCCTGTTCCTCGAGCGGTCGATCGACTTCAATATCAACGTCGCCAAGCTCGGGTCGCTCGTCCGAGGCTGGGCCTGGCCGCTAATCGACTTCCGCGAGGCCCGCGCACGCGCGCAACGGACCGCCGCGGCCGTCACCGTCAAGGCCCGCGACGTCTCCGACCCGGTCGGATCGCTGTCGGGCGGCAACCAGCAGAAGGTCGCCATCGCCCGCTGGCTGCTCGACACCCCCCGGCTCCTCATCCTCGACGAACCGTCGAGAGGAGTCGACGTCGGAGCCAGGGCGGAAGTGCACAGGGTCGTCCGCGAGCTCGCATCGCGTGGCACCGCGATCCTGGCAATCTCCTCGGACAACGAGGAGCTCGTCGGCCTGTGCGACCGAGTCGTCGTCATGGCAGAGGGCCGGGTGACCGGCGAGCTCGTCGGAACCGAAATCACCACCGATCGCATCCTGTCCCTGAGCTTCGGCCGGGACAACGGAGAGGAAACACCAGCATGAGTGACGTCACATCCGCCCCGGCGCCGTCCGTACCGGCCCTCGTCCCGAGAAGTCGCGGACGCCGCCTCGCCCTCCTGATCGTGTCGAAGTACGGCACGCTCATCGCCATGGCGATCATGGTGGTGATCTTCGGCATCACGACCCACGGCGCGTTCCTGAGCGGCAACAACCTGGTCAACATCGTCAACCAGTCCGCGCTCACCGCCATCATCGCCTGCGGCCTCACAATCGTGCTCGTCGTCGGCGAGTTCGACCTGAGCGTCGGCTACGCGGCCAGCCTCGCCGGTGTGCTCGTCACCGGCTTCGTCGCGAACCAGCATCTGCCGCTCGTGCTCGCCATCGTCCTGACCATCGCCATCGGCGGTGGCATCGGCGGAGTGAACGGCCTGCTGGTGACCAAGGCGCGGGTCAACGCGGTGGTCGCGACGCTCGGTGTAGGAACCGTCCTCACCGGCCTCGCATTCGGCTACACCGCCGGCTCCCCGATCATCCAGCTGCCCAAGGAGTTCAGCTACATCACCCTCGCCAGGTTCATCGGTGTGCAGAACCCGATCTGGTTCATGGTGATCATCCTCGCGATCCTGTGGGTCGTGCTGAACCGCACGCCACTCGGCCAGCGCATCCAGGCGGTCGGCGCCAACAAGCACGCGGCCCGCCTGGCCGGCATCCGCACGGACCGCGCCAAGATCTCCGCGTTCGTGATCGCCGGAATCTGCGCGGCCATCACCGGCATCCTCCTCGCTTCGCTGCTCGGAAGCGGCACGGTAAGCGCCGCCGACGGGTACCTGATGGACTCATTCGCCGCGGTCTTCCTCGGATCGGCGACGCTACGCGACGGCGAGTTCCACATTCTCGGAACGCTGGTCGGCGTGCTCGTCGTCAGCGTCGGGTTCAACGGATTGAGCCTCCTCGGCACTCCGACCTTCTGGCAGTACGTGTTCAAGGGCGGAATCCTGATCGTGGCGGTCGCGCTATCCACCGTGGCGCGGAGGTACTCGAGGGCGTATTGCTACGCGGTTTCGCCACCACGCCGAAGGGCGATCGGAAGCTCCCGGCCCACTGAACATTGGCTGGGAGCATGCCCAAGTTGGCTGAATGACTGTCTACCTGGCTTCCCCATGCGTATCGTGGATGCAGGTGTCCCAATGTCGTCCAGCACTGGAGGTGGTCATGACCCCGATAGCAGCCCCAGAACTCCTCGACTACCTCCCCGCCTGGATGTCTCGGCAGCGTTGGTACGCGGGCAAGGGCAGAACCCCGCAATTGAGCGTGATCGGGAGCTTCGACCTCCGGCCCCCTGTGCGGCCCGATGAGGTGGACGAGGTGGACATTCGGGTGTATCTCGTGCTCGACGAGGCCGAGTCACCGATGCTTTACCAGGTGCCGTTGGCGATGAGGAAGTCGCCTGTCGCCGGCGCGGAACACACTCTCGTGGCCATCACCGGAGGCGCCGACCCGCGCTACATTTACGATGGCCCACGAGATCCGGACTTCGCCGAAGCGCTCCTCTGGCTCATCCTGAACGAGGAGACGAGCGGCATGACCGGCGGCGGCACGGTGATGTCCCAGGGTCACAGCCTGCTCGCCCAACCCGACTTCCTCATCGCGAGTTCTCGCGTGCTGAGCGGGGAGCAGTCCAACACCTCGATCATCTACGAGCTGACCGATGCGAACGGCACGCCGGTGCGTCCGGTCATCTGCAAGTTGTTCCGTGCACTTCATCACGGAGACAACCCGGATGTCGTACTGCTCAGCGCGCTGGGCTCTGCCGGGTCGCGGGTGGTGCCCCAGTCGGTCGGCTACATCTCCGGTCGCTGGCCGGACACCGGGCAACCGAACGGCGTCGCCAATGGCCACCTCGCCTTCGCGCAGGAATTTCTCCCCGGAGTCGAGGATGCCTGGCGGGTCACCGTCCGAGCGGCGGAAGCCGGCCTGGACTTCACCGTCGCCGCGCGCGCCCTCGGAGAAGCCACGGCCGAGGTGCACGAGGCACTCGCCGTGACGATGGGAACGACGACGTGCACTCCGGAGAATATCTCCGGGATGATCGGGAACATGCGGCGACGACTCGACCAGGCCATCAGCGAGGTCCCGGCCATCGCCGAGCACCGCGATGCAATCGACTCCATGTACTCCCGCGCGGCGAGCGCCCCGTGGCCGGCCCTTCAGCGCATCCACGGCGATCTCCATCTGGGCCAGGTGCTCGCCGTGCCCGATCGCGGCTGGGTGCTGCTCGATTTCGAGGGAGAGCCGCTGCGACCGATGTCGGAGCGGTCGGTTCCGGATGTGCCGCTTCGCGACGTCGCGGGAATGCTGCGCTCGTTCGACTACGTCGCCGGAGCATTCGCTCTCGCCCACCCCGGACAGTCCGCGAAGGACTGGTCGTTGGCCTGCCGCCGCGCCTTCGTCGACGGGTACAGCGCCCGCTCCGGATGCGACCTCCGCGCCAATCGCGTGCTGCTCGACACCTTCGAGATCGACAAGGCCATCTATGAGGCCGTGTACGAGGCGCGCAACCGCCCGGCCTGGCTGTCCATCCCGACCGACGCGATCGGGCGACTCGCGGCGCGCACGACCGTCGGCTGACGGCAGTGGCGTCCATGTATCGACAGGGAGATGCTCATGGAACCCGAAGAGAACAAGGCGCTTGTGCGGCGGTTCTACGCTGAGATCGATGCCGGCAATATCGATGCAATGGACGAGCTGGTTGCTGAGAACTATGTCGACCATAACCCGGCGCCGTTTCCCGGACTACCGACCGGACGCGACGGGCTGAAGAAGGCTTTCGAGATCTTCTGGAATGCCACTCCCGGTCGGCACGAGATCGAGGACCAGATCGCTGCAGGCGACAAGGTAGTGACGAGGCTGACGGCGTACGGCCGTCACGAGGGCGACCTTCCGGGCCCACTGCCCGCCACGGGCGTGGACATCCGGGAGACGGGGGTGGCGATTCACCGAATCGCGGATGGCAAGCTCGCCGAACACTGGTCGGACAGGAACGACCTCGCGCTGATGCAGCAACTCGGCGTCATCACACTGCCCGGAGCGTGACCGGCTACTCGCCGGCCTCGTCGAGAGCCGTCTCGAGCAGGTGGACGAGTGCATCCAGTTGAACGCTCGACTCCGCGACCACCTCGGAGTCATCGCCGTCGAGGGCGCGAGCGGCGAGCCCGGCCTTACTGTCGATGAGTTCCGCGATTTTCGCGTCGATGGTCTGAGACGCGATGATCCGCCATGCGGTCACCGGCTCCACCTGTCCGATCCGGTGAACCCGGTCGATCGCCTGGGTCTGCTCTGCCGAGGTCCAGCTGAGTTCGGCGAGCACGACGTTCGATGCGGCCTGGAGGTTGATTCCGACTCCGGCCGCGGTAAGCGACGCGACTACGACGGAGACCTCCGGGTCGTTGTTGAACGCGTGCACCTGGCTCTCGCGGAAGGCCGCGGTCTGGTCGCCACGAATGGAGACCGTCTTCAGCCCGCGCTTGGCGAGCGTCTCCTCCGCAGCATCCATTACGTCAATATGCTTCGCGAAGAATACGACCTTGCCGACCGAGCGGGCCAGCTGGGCGGTGTAGTCGGCTGCGAGAACCGCCTTGGCCTGGCCGATCTTGCGCACCATCGTGAAGACGTTGTCGCCGCTCTTGGCCGCTTTCGACTCCTCGAGTTCCGCGTGGGCGACCATGCGAACGAGACTCGAGCGCTCGTGTTTCGTCCGTGAGAGGCTGACCGCGCGGTGATAGCGGTCGAGGAGTCGAGCGGACAGCGCCGCCTCAGCCTGGCGGATGCTGCGACCGAGATCGTCATCGAGTTCCACCGGCATGTCGGCGACCCGCTTGGCCGGCAGGTTGCTCGCGACATCGATCTTCTTGCGGCGGACGATGCCGAGGTCGATCACCGTCTGCCTGGCCTCGGCGAAGAATCCGAAGTCGGCCGGTGTCAGACCGTTCTCCTCGAGTTGGTCCATCAGGTCCGCCGTCGGCTTTTCGCCGTCGATCCAGCCGAGGAACTGCCAGATGGCGCGAAAATCTTCGATCGTGTTGATCAGCGGCGTGCCGGTGAGCGCGATCATCAGGGCGCGCGGCGAACGGGCACGGATGCTCTCGGCGAGCGCCAGAACGTGCTTGGACCGCTGAGAATCGCGGTTCTTGATGAAGTGCGCCTCGTCGACGACCATGCCCTTGAACCCGAGGGTGCGGAGCCAGCCGATGTGCCGATCGAGTACGTCGTAGTTGACGATGACGACATCGGCGAACGCATCCAGGTTCTCGCCAGACCCGTGGATGACAGTCGCAGACCGATTCGGAGTCCAGAGCTCGACCTCTCTCGCCCAGTTCATCTTCACCACGTTCGGCACGACGACGAGCAGAGGATACGAATTCGACACCTGCGCGGCGAGCAGGGCCTGCGCGGTCTTGCCGAGGCCTGGCTCATCGGCGAGGAGGTAGCTGCGGTGCCCGTCGCGTGCGCTCGCCACGAACTCCGCCTGGTGGTTGAACAGCTCGAGTCCGGCTGGAACCTTGCGATCGACCGCAGCCGGCTCGGGAAGCTCCATGCTGGCCACGCTGCCACCTGCGCCGTACTCGAACGCGCGGAACAGCGGCTCGAGCAGCTCCCAGTTGGCGAGGCGGTGGGTCGCGGGTTTCGCCTTCACCGGCTGGCTGAAGTCGGGGGCGAGGAAGGGATTCGAGAGCTGGCGGGCGATGACGGACTGCGGCACCACCTGCTTCTCGGCGGCCGGCGCGACCGGCGTCGGCTCCTTCGTGATGATCAGCTCTTCCGGGCTCAGCTCGACTCCTGAGGCGATCAGCATGTCTCGACGGAGCTTGCGAGCGGCATCCGTCACCGCCGTCTCCTCCGCGAGCAGTGCGATGAGCGACGTGTCCCTCGCTGCCGTCTTCGCCAGGATCGTGGCGACGCCGTCGAGACGCTTCAGGAGTTCTGCGCGCTCGGCATCGGTCAGGTCGGCGTCTTTCTTCGCCCTGGCGCGCTCCTCGCGCATGAGCAGGGCGATCACCTGGAACTTGGTGCGGTTGGACGGGCCGACCTTGCCGCGCTCGGCCGCACCCTCGACCTCGCGCACGGCGCGGGCGAGAACCGGGATGACTCCGACGTCGTCGCTGCCGCGAGAACGACGCTGCTGCTGACGCCCGGAGGTCTTTCGCTGAGTCGGCTTACGCTGCGAAGTGCCTTGACCGGCTTTCGCTTGCGTCGACTTGCCCTGCGTTGACTTGCCCTGCGACTGGCCTGAGCGGGCCATGGTCCTCCTGAATCGGATACGGGTCACCGCATTGTGACGGCAACCGCGCCGCATCCGAAAGGACGCACTCTTCGTGTCTGGCCAGTTGGAGAAAGCCCCAACGAACTAGATCGGTAGGCGGCGAATCCAGTCCCGAAGCAACTTGTGTGACCAAGGTCGGGGGCGATGAACGGATTCGTCAGGCGCAGCACTAGTTTACGCCCTGCGGCAGGAATGCAAAATGTGGACGTGGCGCGTCGCATTCTGACAGCCATCGTCCAGCGCGGGTGGAGCAGTCCCGCAGCATCGAAATCAGGACAACCGGGTCAGGTCCTTCAGTGCGGGACCTTCGAGCCGTATCCCGTCCGCGCCGAATCTCGATCCGTGCAATGGGCAGTCCCACGAGCGCTCGGCGTCGTTCCAGGACAGCACCCCTAACAGGTGCGGACAGATCGCGCCTACCGTGCACTCGCGCCCATTGACCGTGGATGTTCCGATCGGGCGGAACCCGGCGTGGGTCACCACCCCGGCCCCCTCCACCGGCCTCTCGGCCGGCCGTGAGGTTAGCCACGCGGACAGGTAGCCACGGGCCATCGCCACTCCGACGGCGGCATTGGCACCGATGAACGATCCGGCATCCGTTACCGTGGTCACCCTGCGGTGAAGCGCGGTCGCCCACGGCAGGTGGCCGCCGAGTATGTCCGACGCCAGGGTCAGGCTCGCCGCAACCGAATTGCTCATGCCCCACTTGTCGTAGCCGGTCGCCAGGAAGATGTGTCCCCTGCCCCGCGGCAGCCAGCCGACGAACGGGAGACGACCGGCCGGTTCATAGTCCTGGGCAGACCAGCTATGGGTGCGCTCGGCACCCGGGAAGTACTGCTCTGTCCATCTGGCGAGGTCGTTGACCATGGCGAACGGTGAACGAGCGCGGCCGACCGGATGCCCGTTGCCGCCGACCAGAAGGCGCTCCTCGTCGCCGACCGGAGTGGTGCGCACCGACCTGGTCGGCTCGTCGACCGACAGGTACATGCCGCGCGGGATGGCTCCGGGAACCCGGAAGGCGAGCGCGTAGGACCGCTCTGCCTCGAGCTTCGCCCAGTAGAGGCCACGATCGAGGATGGGAGTTCCGGTAGCGAGGATGAGGTGCTCCGCCCGCACTACTCCGCGGTTCGTCGTCACCACGGTCGGGCTTCCGGCGTGCGCCTTCGTCACCCTGACGCCCTCGCAAATCACGCCGCCGTGCTTGCGAAAATCGCGCGAAAGCGCGCCAAGGACGTCCATCGGATCGAATTGCGCCTGGTTCGCGAGCACGACAGCTCCGAAGGTGGGAAACGGCACATCCAACACCCCGACGCGGCGCACATCGAGCCCCAGCGACGAGCTGGCGAGGTACTCCTCGCCGACACGGGCGAGGCCGTCCGCCGTTGCCGCGTAGCTGTATGCGTCGCGTCTCTGAACCGGAACACCGTGCTCTTCGCAGTACCGCACCAGCCAATTCATGCCCTCGCGGTTGCCATCGACATAGGCCTGGGCGGTCTTGTGAGCGGTATGACGCAGAATCTCGGAGAGATGTTTTCCCTGCAGCAGGGTGAGTTTCGCCGTGGTGTTGCCCGTCGTCACCGCACCGACGGAACGCGCCTCGAGGATCGCCACCCGCATCCCGGCCCTGGCGAAGAGCAGACCGCTCACCAGCCCGGTGATGCCGGCCCCCGCTATCACGACGTCGTACTGCCCGTCCGAGACGAACGGATCCGTCGTGATCGGAGAAGAGTTGTCCAGCCAGAGTGACGTCATCGTGCACCTTTCCCGCGCTGCCACGCTACTCCGCAGGTTCCGAGCGGTCGAGGGGCGCGGCTCAGCGCCGGTTCTTGTCTTCTGGATTCCTGATCTTGATCAGGATGCCCGCGGCGATGAAGACGATGGCCGCGACGAACTGCATGGCAACCCAGACCTGGCCGTGCAACTCGATGACCCAGACCGGATTCCACAGCACGGCGACGGGCAGAAGCCCGATCAGCCACCACCACTTGCTCGCCTGCCAGGCGAATATCCCGACGATGATCGCGAGGATGCTCACCGGGAAGCGAATCCACAGGTACGCCCCCTCGTCGTCGAGCAGCGCGAGTCCAGCGAGCAGCACGATCGCGCCGAGAATGCCTGGCGCGAGGGCGATGCGCCGAAACTTCGGCGTCGGGTAAGTCGTCATGGCTCCATTCTCCCGCACGCCTACCGGTCGCCGACACGCTCGGCGGATGCCCCAGAATGGTGCGATGACTGACGATGCCGTCGAGCGGCTGCAAGCCGTCGTGCGCCTGCCCACGATCTCCCGGCTGGATCCGGCCGACACCGACCGGGAACCGTTCCGGCAATTCATCGCGCTCCTGCCGAAGCTGTATCCCACGGTGCACGCGACGCTCGAACGAGAGCTGGTGCACGAGTTCTCGATGCTCTACCGCTGGAAGGGCCGGAGCGATGGGCCGCCGACCGTCTTGATGGCCCACTATGACGTCGTCCCGGCGACCGCGGATGGCTGGACCCATCCGCCGTTCGCGGCGGAGCTGGTCGGGGCGGGAGCCGATCAACTGATCTGGGGCAGGGGAACCCTCGACGACAAGGGGTCACTGGTCGCCGTCCTCGAGGGGGTCGAGGCCCAGATCCTGGCCGGACACCGGCCGGAACACGATCTGTACCTGAGCTTCGGGCACGACGAGGAGACGACGGGCAGTGGGGCGAGGGCGATCGTCGATCTGCTCGAGTCCCGCGGCATCCGACCCGGGCTGGTGCTCGACGAGGGCGGTGCGGTAGTCGAAGACATCTTCCCGGGGGTGACAGGCCCGATCGCCGTCATCGGAGTCAGCGAGAAGGGAATCATGAGCCTCGTGCTCACGGTTGTGCAGGGCGGAGGACACGCATCGACCCCGCCCAGGATGACCGCGACCGTGCGCCTGGCCCGGGCCGTGACGAGGCTGAACGCCGCGCCATTCCGTGCCGGGTTCACCGCGCCGACGCTGGAAATGATCCGCACCCTCGGGGCGCACGCGACCGGCCCGCTGCGTTTCGTGTTCACCAGCCTGTGGCTCACCAAACGCCTGCTGCTCGTTCTGTTCTCCCGACTCAGCGATGAGACCGCGGCGATGATTCGCACCACCCAGGCCGTCACGATGCTGTCCGGAAGCCAGGCGGCCAACGCGCTGGCGGAGCGGGCGACGGCGACCGTGAACATCAGGGTGGCGATCGACTCGTCCGTCGCCGAGGCGACAGAGCACGTGCGAAAGGCCGTCCACGATCCGCTGGTCTCGATTTCTGTGCTCCACCCGAACGAGCCTTCGCCGGTTTCGCCGAGCAGCGGTGCTGCCTGGCTGCTGGTCGCCTCATCGATCGGTGAGACCTTTCCCGGCACCATCGTGACCCCGTACGTGATGATGGCCGCGAGCGACAGCAGGCATTTCACCAGGATCTCGAGCCAGGTCTATCGCTTCAGCCCGTTCGAGATGTCGAAGGACGAACGCGGCACGCTGCACGCGATCGACGAACGGATGCACGTCGCGACATTCCTGCGCGGTGTCGAGTTCTACGAGCGTCTCGTCGGCAAGCTCTGATCGTCGGCGAATTCTGGCCGGGTCCTGCTCGAGCTCAGGCCAATTCCGGGCGAGCGTAATCGTCGATCCGGATGGCCTGGATCGGACTCGTCATCGGAGGCATGTCGCGCAGGCGCGCGAGTCCCGGTCGAAGTTCGCTGAGCCAGGCTTCATATCCGGCGGCGTTCAGGTGCAGCCGATCATCCGAGTACAGCGGATTGAGCTCGCCATCCTCGAGCGCGAAGGTCGGCCAGAGGTCCAGGTACTGTGCGTGCACGGTCGCGGCGAATTGGCGCAGATGGATGTTCGCCTCCTGGATGCGATCGCAGAACTCGCGGCCCCGCGGCAGGATCGACTGGACGAGCATCCGTGCACCCGGAAGGTCCCGGCGCAACTCGACCAGGATCGACTGGATGTTGCGGACAAGGTGTTCGACGCTCTGCCTCGTGCCGAGATCGTTGGTTCCGATCAGAAGCAGAATCTCGTCTGGAGCGGCCGCGACCACAGCGTCGAGCCTCCGGAGGACATCGTCCGTCGTGTCTCCGCCGATGCCCTGGTTGACCGCGTTCACCTCGGGAAAGCAGGCCGCCCAATCGCCGCCCTGCGTAATACTGTCGCCAAGAAAGACGATGGTCTCATCGGTCATTTCCGTAACCTTTCGGGTTCTGCGTACAGGGAATGCTTTTCCATGATGCGCGTTGCCGCTGTGAAACGCCACAGAAGGATGCCTCAACTAGGACTACGGAAGATCGCCTGCCCTGCGGTAGGCGGCGTGCAGTTCCTCCCAACGCGGGAAGTGCACCTCATACCAGCTGTCCCAACTCGGACCACGTCCCTCGAGCGCATCCGGCAGGTGATCGAGGTGCGTGTGCCAGCCGGCGAGGGACATCGCGATGAAGCGATCGTCGCCCGGCGCGATCCGGTTGACGAAGATCAGGGTCGTGCCGCCTTCGTTCGGTTCCAGTCGCCAGCGAAGGCGGCCGTGGGTCGAGTTCGAATGCTCGAGCATCCGCAGCGGATCGAGCTCTGTGACCTCGCCGCTGGTCCAGTCGAGTGGCGTACCGTCTTCGCCGTTGAGCCAGCGCAGGTCGAACCGGCCGCCGGTGGCGAGGTCGATGCGGGCCTCCGCCCACCACAGCCTGGTCTGCTCCGGATCGGTGATCGACGCCCAGATCCGCTCAGGCGGATACGGGTAGTCCCGCACGAAGGTCAGCTCGGCGCTGTCCCCTGTCCTCAGTAGCGTTCCCAGCGGAAAACGGCGGCGGTCGAGGTTCGATTCGTGTTCATTCGCATCGATCATGATGCCTCCATCGGCGGGCTGCTTGCTCGGGCCTATTACGGTTTATTACCTCAGGCCCATCGCCACAGGCTAACCCCGAGTTCAGCCGCTGACACCCTTCTTGGGGCAATGAATCCGTCGAATTCGGGCGCAGAATGTTTGGAATACCGCCGCTATCCTCCGACATGCCGGGTGACAGCCACCTAACGTTCATCTAAGGGTGGTCGAATGTGATACATACAACCGTGGTCGCGACCGCCGTGACCTCGAATCGACAAGAATCGATGGCTCGTGAGCATTCGAACGGCCGAGTATCCTCGGGCGGACCATTTTCTCCTCCACCTCAGTGACACCCACCTCCTCGCAGGGGGTAACCGGCTGTACGGCTCGGTCGACAGTGAGAGGCACCTTCGCGAAGTGTTCGCGGAGCTCGAGCGGTCCGGCAGAAGGCCGGAAGCGATCATCTTCACCGGGGATCTCGCCGACAAGGGTGAGCCGGATGCCTACGATCGTCTGCGCGCCATCGTGGAGCCGGCCGCGGATCGCCTCGGTGCCCAGGTCATCTGGGTGATGGGCAACCACGACATCCGGGAGAACGTCCGTACCAGGCTCTTCGGCGAACTGGCGACCCAGAAGCCGATCGACCGCGTCTATGACATCAACGGGCTGAGGGTGATCACCCTCGACTCGAGCGTTCCAGGATTCCACTGGGGCGAGATCACCGATGCCCAGCTCGACTGGCTCGCAGAGGAACTGTCGACGCCGGCCCCGCACGGCACCATCCTCGCGATGCACCACCCGCCACTTCCGAGCGTCCTCGACCTTGCCGCCCTGGTCGAACTCCGCGACCAGGCCGGACTGGCCGAAGTACTCGAAGGCAGCGACGTTCGGAGCATCCTGGCCGGTCATCTGCACTACTCCTCGACGGGAACCTTCGCCGGGATTCCGGTCTCGGTCGCGTCAGCCACCTGCTACACGCAGGACCTCACCGTTCCGGTCGGAGGCACTCGCGGCCTCGATGGGGCGCGGGCATTCAACCTCGTCCACGTGTTCCAGAACACCGTGCTGCATTCCGTAGTGCCGGTCGGCGAGTACGCCGCCCTCGACTATGTGGATGCCGCGGAGACGCAACGACGACTCACGGCATCCGGAGTCCGCATCGCCGACGCCGTCAGCGTGCCGGTTCCGAAGGAGCCTCCGATGACGATGCCGATTCCTGTATTGACCTGATACTCGAGATCTCGCGCTCCCACGGGGCCGGAATAGCGAAGTACCGATCAAGGAACGCGAGCACGGCGGTCGTCCGCTGTTCGACCTCGATCTCGGGAAGGCTGCCGTCGTTCAGGCAGAAGAAGTCGTACGAGCGCTGCTTGAGCAGCTGATCCATCTCCTTCAGCGACGCCTGCAGGGTGGTCTCGATGTACTTGACCCTCGCCTGCTCCTGCACGACGGCTCGCCCGGTCAGCAGCGCGTAGTAGTGGTAAAGCGAATTCGTCACAGAGATGTCGGTGCTCGAGCGGAAGACACTCGCGGCGGTGCGATGGAAGTCCTCCGCGAACTCGCGCTCCATCTCGAGGAGCACGCTCTTTCGCAGCGGGGTCGCGGCGTGCTCGAGGTGACGGGTGGTGAAGCGCCCGAACCGAGTCTGGAGAAGGCGTCGATTCACTCGCGCCGCGTTCTCGAATCCGCTTCTGGTCGGGTCGGACTCCCCGAGTCCGATCCTGGTGGTCGCCTCGATGAACTTGGTTATGCCGCCAGGCGAGAAGAACATGTCGGGAGACACCGGTCGGCCGAAGAACATGTCGTCGTTCGAATAGATGAAGTGCTCGCTGAGTCCGGGGATGTGCTGCAGCTGGCTCTCCACCGCCTGCGAATTGTGGGTGGGAAGGGCATCTGGATTCTGGAAGAACTCCTCGCTCCGAACAATGGTGACGTCCGGATGCTCGTCGAGCCACATCGGCGCGGGTGAGTCGGTGACGATGAAGATCCTCCTCACCCACGGGGCGAAAAGGTGCACACTGCGAAGCGCGTACTTCAGCTCGTCGATCTGTCGATAGCGCGCCTCTGAATCGTCGCCCTCTCCGACGACGTAGGCCTGCATCCGGAGCGCTCGTGCCCGCTGGAACTCGATCGCGGTGCCGTCGACCCAGGAGAACACCAGGTCGATGTCGAAGGTGATGTCGCTCGCGTGGGTGCTGAACATCCCGTCGAGGGTGACCCATTCGCGGCCATAGAGTTCGACGACAGCGTCGATCGCCTCTGAGCGCAGGAGCTCCCTGCGCATGAGTGCATTCTCCGCCGGCGCGACGATCGTGTCCGTCCCGAACTCCCAGAACTCGAGGCGCACGCCGTGAGCAGCTCCATAGCGAAGCTGTCCGAGTGGCTCGATCCGCGGGCGGAAGAGCCGCAGGACCCGCGCCTTGTTCGAGAGGGAGAGGCGGCCATCCGCGATCAGCAACGCCGGGGCGTCGCCAGACTTGGAATAGAAGGGTTCGTTAGCGAAGGCCTCGGCGAGCGCGTCAGCGAGAGCGCCCTTGCGCTTCTGATCGATCGCGAGCACCGGGCGATCGTGGTCACGACGAACCAGCAGGTATTCGATGCCGGCGTTGTCCAATGCGTCACGAACGGCCAGTAGGTCTTCGATCATCGACTCCTGGGGAGTCAGTCGCGCGTTGAGGAGCGTGAACTGACCCTTGCGGACGACGACGTCGTCGCGATCGAGCGACCTCGGCCATGAGCTCGACTCGACGAGAACGAGATGCTTTGTCAACTATGCCTCCTTCTTTCGCCACGGAGCCTTGTGGGCAATAGCGAATAGCTGAAATGAAAACGTTCCAGGCGAGGTCCGCCGGGAGGAGGCGCCTAGACAATGGATCCAGACCCAGATCGGATGCGACTGGTGGTTCCTGGTGGCGCTAATTGCATCTTACGCGAGATTGCGCCGCTAACCAGGGGTCTGTGGACTGACAGTGGATCTATTTAGCGTTGACTCAGCCGGGCCGTCGAGCCGGCTCAGATGATGGCCTTGGTGTGCCACACGGTTTTCGTCTCGGTGAAGAAGGTCACCCGTTCCACCGACGGGGCGACTGCGCCGTCCTCCGGAGGAATGACCCGCTTGAGCGTGTCGGCGGCCGCGATCTGCAGGTCGACCCAGTCGAGGCTTCCCGCTCCGGCGAGGTCGAGCGCATTGACATCCGCATGACTGGCAAGCCATGGCGCGATCTCGGCGGCGGAGCCGGTGAGCACGTTGATCACCCCTGCCGGAACGTCGCTCGTCGCCAGGACCTCGCTGAGGCTGATCGCGCTGAGCGGAAGTCGCTCGCTCGAGACGACGACGACCGTGTTCCCGCTGACGAGGGCGGGCGCGACGACACTCACGAGCCCGAGCAGCGACGAGTCCTGTGGCGCGATGATCGCCACCACCCCGGTCGGTTCCGGTGTCGAGATGTTGAAGTACGGTCCGCTGACCGGATTACCATTGCCGGCAACCTGCAGGTATTTGTCCGCCCAGCCCGCGTACCAGACCCAGACGTCGATCGCGGCGTCGACCTGCGCGCGTGCGACTGCGGCCGACACGCCCTCGGTCGCGCTGATCTCATCGATGAACTGGGCACGGCGTCCCTCAAGCAGTTCGGCTATCCGGTACAGCACCTGTCCGCGGTTGTATCCGGTGGCACCGGACCAGCCGGACACGGCGGAGCGGGCGGCGACCACCGCGTCCCTGGCATCCTTGCGGCTGGCCTTGGCGGCGTTCGCGAGGAACGCGCCATTCGCCGAGAGCACCTCGTAGCTCCGGCCGCTCTCGCTGCGCGGGAACTTTCCGCCGATGTAGAGCTTGTAGGTCTTCAGAACCTCGAGCCGCGTCATTTGCCTGCACCTTTCGTGATCACGGGAGCCGACCATCCGGCCGATTGCAGGTAGGCGGCGAGCCCGTGCCTGCCCCCCTCGCGGCCATAGCCGGATTCCTTGTATCCGCCGAACGGGCTGGCTGGATCGAACTTGTTGAAGGTGTTGGCCCAGACCACCCCGGCGCGGAGCTGGTCAGCCACCGCGAGGATCTTCGAACCCTTGTCGCTCCACACCCCGGCGGACAGTCCATACGGAGTGTTGTTCGCCTTCGCGATCGCCTCGGCCGGCGTGCGGAAACTCAGCACGGACAGCACCGGGCCGAAGATCTCGTCCCGCGCGATGCGGTGGCTGGTCGAGACCCCGGTGAAAATCGTCGGCGCGAACCAGAAGCCCTTCTCCGGGATCGCGCACTCCGCAGTCCAGCGGGTCGCGCCCTCCTGCTCTCCGATGTTGCTGAGTTCGCGGATGCGGTCGAGCTGTTCACGCGAATTGATCGCACCGATGTCGGTGTTCTTGTCGAGCGGATCCCCGAGGCGCAGGGTGGACAACCGTGACTTCAACCGATCGACGACCTCGTCCTGGACATTCTCCTGAACGAGCAGCCGGGAGCCGGCGCAGCAGACGTGTCCCTGGTTGAAGAAGATCCCGTTGACGATCCCCTCGATGGCCTGGTCGATCGGGGCGTCGTCGAAGACGATGTTCGCGGCCTTGCCACCGAGTTCCAGCGTCAGCTTCTTGCCGGTGCCCGCAGTCGACTTCGCAATCGCGCGCCCGACGGCCGTCGACCCGGTGAAGGCGACCTTGTTGACGTCCGGGTGATTGACCAGCAGCGCACCGGTGTCTCCTGCCCCCGTACTGATGTTGACCACGCCATCCGGAAGCCCGGCTTGCTGCAGGATCTCGGCGAAGATCAACGCGCTCAGCGGTGTCGTCTCGGCCGGCT
>JAODMG010000008.1 GCA_025464895.1 Microbacteriaceae bacterium
GTCGACGGGTCGGGCCGGTGCGAGTAGAAGATGTCGACGTAGTCGAGGCCCATTCGTCCGAGGCTCTGGTCGAGGGAGGAAAGCATGTGCTTGCGGGATCCGAACTCCCCGTATGGGCCGTCCCACATGCCGTAGCCGGCCTTGGTCGAGATGATGAGCTCGTCGCGGTACGGGCGGAAGTCGTCGGCGAACACTGTGCCGAAGTTGCGCTCGGCCGCGCCCGCGGTTGGACCGTAGTTGTTGGCGAGGTCGAAGTGGGTGACACCGAGGTCGAATGCGCGGCGGAGAATGGCGCGCTGCGTGTCGATCGGTCGATCGGAGCCGAAGTTGTTCCAGAGGCCGAGGGAGACCGCCGGAAGTTTCAGACCACTGCGTCCCGTCCTCCTATATTCGATCGATTCGTAACGGTTGGAGGCGGCAACGTAGTTCATGTTCCCAGCCTATGGGGGAGCAGTGGGAGGGAATGACGGCGCGGCATCCGTTGTTGTCATGGCCGGCGTCGCACACGTCTTCCCCGAGCAGAAAGTAAGCTGAATCCATGCAAACATTCGTTCTCGCAGGTGGCTGTTTTTGGTGTCTCGATGCGGTCTACCGCACGCTTCGCGGTGTGAGCGATGTCGTCTCCGGCTACACCGGCGGCACCACGGCGAATCCGAGCTACGAGGCGGTGTGCACCGGCGCGACCGGCCACGCAGAAGCCGTGGCCGTAACCTTCGATCCAGAGGTGATCCCGGCCGAGGTCATCCTCGACGTCTTCTTCACCCTGCACGACCCGCGCCAGCTGAACCGCCAGGGCAATGACATCGGGACCCAGTACCGCTCGGCGATGTTCTACGAGGACGACGAGCAGAAGGCCCTGTTCGAGACCGCTCGTGACCGGGCATCCGAATACTGGGACGGCGGGATCGTCACCGAGATCACCCCGCTGGCCGAGTGGTACGACGCCGAGACCTATCACCAGGACTTCTTCGCCAAGAACCCCGGCCAGGGCTATTGCATGGCGGTCGCGGTTCCGAAGGTCAACAAGATCCGCAAGTCCTTCGCGGAGTACGTACTCGCGTCGTAGGCTCGAGGTGCATGAACTGATGCCCGTCAGCGTTGACGGGTCCCGAAAGGAGTTCCTTGTGACAACCACCACGACCACTATCACGAAGACCTGGGTCGCTGTCGGCCCGGCAGGAGCAATCGGATCGGTGCATCAGACCGACCACGGATACACCTTCAAACTGGTGACGGATGCCGACTATCGAGCGACCTATCCGTCGCTCGAGATCGCCAAGAGCGCGCTGCACGCCAGCCTCGTCCCTGGCTCGGACTGGCCGGAGTTCCGCGAGCACTGATCGCGCACCACCAGTCCTCAACGGCCAGTCCTCAACGGATCGGCGGATGGCGGTCGCCTCCCCATCACGGAGGCGGCCGCGTTCCGCGCCTCCCTCAGCTCGCACACTGACGGCATGACAGACACCATCACGATCACCGGCCTTGTGGCCACCGTCCCGCGGCACCTCGTCACCACCGAGGGTTTGTCCATCACCAGTTTCAGACTGGCCTCGACCCAGCGCCGATTCGACCGATCGCACGAGCGGTGGGTCGACGGAGACACCAACTGGTACACGATCACCACGTTCCGCCAACTCGCGATCAACGCTGCCGGCTCGATTTCCAAAGGGGATCGCGTCGTCGCGACGGGGCGCCTGCGCATCCGCGATTGGGAGAACGGCGAGAGAGCCGGAACCAACGTCGACATCGAAGCGGATGCGCTCGGTCACGATCTCAGCTGGGGCACGTCGTCGTTCTCGCGGACGATCGCGACCGCGGCGGCGGAAGCCGCGTTGACTCAGCAGGCCGGCGATGCCGACGGTTTCCCGGGCGGAGCCGAAAGCCCGGATACGGCTGCGGATACTGACGCAGATTCCGGTGCCGGTGCCAGCGCGGATGACGCGACACAGGCATCCGACCCGGAGTCGGTAGCAGTCCCGTTCTGACGTGCGGCGCGACCTGTCCGTCGCCTTAGACTCTTTTTGTCCGCCCATGACTGCGGCCACCTGAGAGGCTTTGCACGATGGGCAGGTTCCGCACCCCGGTCACAGCGCTGTCTGCCCTGGCGATGGTGGCATTGGCCATCGCGCTCGTTGGCTGCACGCCAACTGCGCCGGTGGCGAAGGCAACCGCATCCGACAAACTCTCCGCGAGCAGTGCCCCGACGCCGACGCCGACACCCACTCCCAAACCGGTCTACGTTTCTGGCGGAACGGCCGAGCAGAACAAGGCGTACTTCGACTCGGTCAACAGCGCTCTCATCACCTCCAACGGCACTGCGGACGGCAAGACGATCGTCAACACCCTGGTCGCGGCCGGCTTCGACAAGGCCGCGATGCAACTCACCCCGGACAAGACCTCGATCGGGGTGGCGGCCGATTCCGTCTTGTTCTCCGTTCGCCTCGGTGACGGCTGCCTGATCGGCCAGCGCGGTCCGGCCGGATACAGCAGCAGCATCGGGCCGGCGCTCACCGGTGGCTCCTGTCTGGTCGGAAAGACCCGCACGATCAACTGGTAATACACCGGTCACCGAGGACGGCTCGCCCAAATACACTGGTAGCCATGGCCGAATACATTCGGCCGCAGCTAGTGCTAATTTTCGAACGGCTTTGGCCCACTTTGTTGGGCTAGTTGGCTCGGTCCTCCGGGTAGGGGTCAGCGCCGTACGACGGCTCAGGGACGTGTTTCAGGCGGCGCAGCGTAGTGCCGATGGCGACTGCCGTCCAGACAACTCCTGCACCGACAAATAACCAGCCCTCAAACTCGCCAACGGCGACGGCGAAGAGCCCGCAAACATAGAAAACAAGCGCAAAGGAGAAGCTGAGCGCTGGTCCCCACCATCGCCGAGCGAAGGGCATTACCTTTTGTTGATTGTCCGTCGCCACGGACCAAGTATGTCGGCTGATCGAGCGTAATCGGCCGTCTCGAGTGCGAAGTCTACGAACCAGTCAGCGCCGTCGTGATCTGCGCGTTCGCTTGGGCCCATTCGGTCTCGCTCTTCCTGGCGATAGGCATGTTGCTGATGGCGCTCGGCCTGGCGGCTCTGCTGACCGGTGATTGGGCTGGTGCCGGACCGTTTTTGGTGTTCTTTATGATGGTGGCGGTTGTCGGTGCCGCGTCCGCTTTGATTGGGCTTCTCTACCTTCGACTTTGGGTTCGGATCGCCTATATCCGCGCTGGAATGCGACTTGTCGGGACCGCTGCTCACTTGATCAATTGAGCCCTCGCGTGTAGGGCCTTCGTCCTAGCCGTTCACGGAGTCCAACTAAACTCTTTGCCATGGCCGAATACATTTACTCGATGGTGCGCGCCCGCAAGGCGGTCGGCGACAAGCTCATTCTGGATGACGTCACGATGTCATTCCTCCCCGGCGCCAAGATCGGCGTGGTCGGGCCGAATGGTGCTGGCAAGTCCACCATCCTCAAGATCATGGCCGGGCTCGATACCCCGAGCAACGGCGAAGCCAGGCTCAGTCCGGGCTTCAGTGTGGGCATCCTCATGCAGGAGCCCGAGCTGGACGAGGACAAGACGGTTCTCGAGAATGTGCAGGAAGGTGTCGGCCCGATCAAGGCGAAGGTCGACCGCTTCAACGAGGTGTCGATGGCGATGGCGGACCCCGATGCCGACTTCGACTCCCTCATGGCCGAGATGGGTTCGCTGCAGGAAGAGATCGACGCCGCGGATGCCTGGGACCTCGACTCCCAGTTGGAGCAGGCCATGGACGCCCTGCGCACACCGCCGGGGGATGCCACCGTTGCCAACTTGTCCGGTGGAGAGAAGCGCAGGGTCGCTCTCACCAAGCTGCTGCTCCAGAAGCCGGACCTGCTGCTGCTCGACGAACCGACCAACCACCTCGACGCCGAAAGCGTGCTGTGGCTCGAGCAGCACCTGGCCCAGTACCACGGTGCCGTCCTCGCCGTCACCCACGATCGGTACTTCCTCGACCACGTCGCAGAATGGATCGCCGAGGTCGATCGCGGCCACCTCTATCCGTACGAGGGCAACTACTCGACCTACCTCGAGAAAAAGGGCGCGAGGCTCGAGGTGCAGGGCAAGAAGGATGCGAAACTCGCCAAGCGACTCTCCTCCGAACTCGAATGGGTCCGCAGCAACGCCAAGGGTCGCCAGGTCAAGTCGAAGGCCCGCCTCGCTCGGTACGAGGAGATGGCCAATGAGGCGGAGAAGACGAGGAAGCTCGACTTCGAGGAACTGGTGATCCCAGTCGGTCCGCGTCTCGGCGCCCAGGTCATCGACGCGAAGAAGCTGCAGAAGGGCTTCGACGGCCGGGTGCTGATCGACGGATTGACCTTCACCCTTCCCCGCAACGGGATCGTCGGCGTCATCGGCCCGAACGGTGTCGGAAAGACCACCCTGTTCAAGACCATCGTCGGTCTCGAACCGCTCGACGGGGGAGACCTCAAGATCGGCGAGACGGTCAACATCTCCTACGTCGACCAGAGCCGCGGAGGAATCGACCCGAACAAGACGCTCTGGGAAGTCGTCTCGGAGGGCCAGGACTTCATCCAGGTCGGAAAGACCGAGATCCCGTCCCGCGGCTACGTGTCGCAGTTCGGATTCAAGGGTCCCGACCAGCAGAAGAAGGCCGGTGTGCTCTCCGGTGGTGAGCGCAACCGCCTGAACCTCGCACTCACGCTCAAGCAGGGCGGCAACCTGTTGCTACTCGACGAACCGACGAACGACCTGGACGTCGAAACCCTCGGCAGCCTCGAGAACGCACTGCTCGAATTCCCCGGCTGCGCCGTGGTCATCACCCACGATCGGTGGTTCCTCGACCGCATCGCGACGCACATTCTCGCCTACGAGGGTACGGAAGAGAACCAGGGCTACTGGCACTGGTTCGAGGGCAATTTCGAGGCGTACGAAGAGAATAAGATCGAGCGGCTCGGGCCGGACGCGGCAAAACCGCACCGTTCCGCCTACCGCAAGCTCACCAGGGACTAGTCCAGATGGCTCGTCTCAACCTGGCGATCCCGCTTCGCTGGTCCGATTTCGACGCCTACGCGCACGTCAACAACGCCGAGATGCTGCGCCTGCTCGAGGAGGCGCGCATCCAGGCGTTCTGGAGACCGGATGCCGGCAGCGACGCCGTTTCTGCGGCGACCGCGGTGATCGACTCCCGCCCCGGTGGGGAATTCATCACCGTGATCGCTCGCCAGGAGATCGAATACCTCGCCTCGATCCCCTACATGCGAGCCCCGATCGACATCGAGATGTGGATCGGCAAGATCGGCGGCGCAAGCCTGGAGATCTGTTACGAGATCTACTCGCCGGTCGGTGTCTCCCCAAGGACGCTATTCACTCGTGCCGCAACCACCCTGGTGATGGTGAAGGTGGAAACCGGTTCACCGCAGCGGATCTCGGATGAGCTTCGCGAGGCGTGGGCACCGTATGTCGAAGAGCCGGTGAAGTTCACCAAACGGGGCTGAGGCCGAACGGGGCTGAGGCCGAGCGGGATCGGGGCCCGCTACTTCGACGTTGTGGTGAACAAGACGGACCACACCGCTCGCGCGCCGGATTCGCCGATCTGAATGACCGTGACGACCGAACCGACGGCGATCACCGCGACGGCCAGCGCGAGCACCACAGCGACGGTGATGTGCACGGGCCTTCCAGGAACACGGCTCGAACCGAACCGGAACCAGACCCACTGCACCGTGGCGACAACGAAGGTCGCGATTGCCCACGGCAGAAGCGTGCGACCGAGCGCGGCGTGCGCGAGGATGAGAGGCGCATTGCCGACCTTCGTCAACAACCATTCTCCCGCCGCGGTGGTAATCGGCACGGAGATCAGTGCGGCCAGGGCGATGATCGGGGTGACCACTCCGAGCCGTCGCCGGGCAGCGGGCCAGGCCGCGGCCAGCACGGTGCAGAGGGCGGCGAGCGGCACAACAATCACCACAAAATGCACGAGCAGGACGTGCAGTGGCAGGCCGTTGATCAGGTAGTCCATCAGGCGGTGACTACGTTGGCCCCCGAGACTTTCACCGGTACCTTGGTCAACGGTGCGACGGCCGGCCCCTGCAGCACCGCGCCCGTCGTGGAGTTGAATACCGAGCCGTGGCACGGGCATTCGAAATCCTTGGGGGTGGCGTTGACCGGGCAGCCCTGGTGGGTGCAGATAGCGCTGAAACAGGCAACCGTTCCCGCGGTCGGCTGGGAGACAAGCAGCTTCTGACCATCGACTGTCGCGGATGCCGTGCCACCGACCGGCACGTCGGCGAGCGCCAGCACTGTGGTTCCGCTAGCCAGCTTGGTGGAGGAACCGTTGCCGTTCGGCTGCGCTGCGGCGCCCGCGGCGCCGTTTGCGCCCGCTGGACTGCATGCGGTGAGCACGACCGCGCCCGCGCCGACAATTGTCACCCCACCGAGGGAAAGCACGGTGCGACGAGACAGGCTGGGCAGGGCGTTCATGTAACTCCTTGAAACCGGTTTTGGGGATGCCGAATGGCGCCTTTCACCATAACCACGGAGACTGGGAGCAATCGGTTCATCCACGCCGTGATGAACCGAATGCTCGGTTATCTCGTTGTCATGGCTGGAGGTGTTTCGTGCCGGATGAGCAGGATCAACTGTTGCGCGTGCTGCACGACGAGCATGCCCCAGCACTCTGGCGATACGTGGTCTGGCTCACCGGTGACAGGCAGTTCGCCGAAGACGTTGTGCAGGAGACCCTGTTGCGCGCCTGGCGGCGGCCCAAGATCCTCGACCAGTCCGAGACATCCGCGCGGGCATGGCTGTTCACCGTGGCTCGGAACCTCGTGATCGACAACGCCAGGAGTGCCCGCACCCGTCATGAGATCGGCACCGACGTCCTTCCGGATCGGGCGACGGCGGACCAGACGGATGCGCTGCTCGATAGCTGGCTGGTCTCCGATGCACTGTCGACGCTGTCCCGTGACCACCGTCTGGTCGTAGTGCATGCGTACTACCTCGGTCAGTCCACGAGTGAGATCTCGCGGGAGCTGGACATCCCGGACGGCACCGTCAAGTCGCGCCTGCACTACGCGCTGCGCGCCCTTCGGCTCGCGATGCAAGAGAGAGGAGTGACCCGATGAACACCGATTCCGACCGTTACAGCGAGTGGGATGCCGCCTATCTCCTCGGTTCGCTTTCCGCGAGTGATCGGCATGAGTTCGAACGGCACCTGGGGGAGTGCGCCTCCTGTGCGGAAGCCGTCGCCGAACTCGCCGGGCTTCCTGGACTGCTGTCGAGGGTGCCAGCGGCCTCTGCCACGCGCCTGACCGAAGAAACGCAGTTCGAGTCGCCCGTACCCGCGACGCTGCTTCCCCGGATGGTTCGCTCCGCACGGCGTCGGAGGCGGCGCGGCCTGCTGCTCACCGCGTCGGCCGGCGCAGTCGCCGCCGCCGTGGCTGCCGTGTTGCTGATCACGATGGTGCTGCCGTCCGCTGCCCCGCCGGATCGGCACGCCTCCACTTCGATCTCGCTCAGCGCGGTGACGCCGAATCCGCTCGATGCGAGAGTGCGGCTGGTCGCGGAGAGTTGGGGAACGCTGGTGGAGATGAACTGCCACTACGCGACATCCGAGGACGCTCCCTACCTGTCGACCTCGCCGCGGCAGTACTCCATGTGGGTGACGGATGCTGCGGGAACCTCCACTGAGATCGCCACCTGGAGCGCCGGGCCGGGCCAGACCGCGGAGCCGGCGGGCACCACCAGTGTCCCGTTCGACCAGATAGCGACGGTCGACGTCCGCTCGGTCGACAGCGGGAACGTGTTGCTCAAAGGCAGCCCATAAAAGGCAGCTGCAGGCGCGTCTATTCGCGCCGCAGCCGCACCATTCCCTCCTGGGCGACACTCGCCAGAAGTACGCCGTCGCGACTGTAGATGCGACCCTGGGACAGGCCGCGCCCACCCGTCGCGGTCGGCGACTCCTGAACATAGAGCACCCACTCGTCGACCCGGCCGAAGCGGTGGAACCACATGGCGTGGTCGAGGCTCGCGACTTTGATTCCCGGAGTCGACCAGGCCAGTCCGTGCCGCCGGAAGATCGGCTCGAGAATCGAGTAGTCGCTCATGTAGGCGAGGGCGGCGCGGTGCAGGTTGGGGTCATCCGGGAGCGTGCCGACTGCCTTCAGCCAGACCGCCTGGTGCGCGACCCTGGGGCCATCGGAGGAGAGGAAGACCGGGGACTCGACGTGACGCATATCGAACGGCCGCTGGGTGGCCCAATACTTCGCGACGGGGTGATCGAGGTCACCGAGTGCCTCGGCGGCGCTCGGCAGCGTCTCGGGGTCGGGAATGCCGTCCGGCATCTCCGTCTGGTGTTCGAAGCCATCATCTGCATCCTGGAATGACGCGATCATCGACAGGATCGGCTGCCCCTCCTGGTACGCCTGCGTTCTCCTGGTGGAGAAGGAGCGTCCATCGTGGATCCGGTCGACCGAGAAGGTGATCGGCTGTTCGACGTTTCCGGGCCGCAGGAAGTAGCCGTGCATCGAGTGGACCGACCGATCCTCGGCGATCGTGCGCTGCGCGGCAACAAGGGACTGAGCGAGAACCTGCCCTCCGAAGACCCTGCCCTGCGGCATCCACTGGCTCGGCCCGATGAAGATGTCCTCGTTCGTGCGCGCCTCCGTGTCGGTGAGATCGAGGGCGGCGAGCAGGTTGGCCAGGGGGTCGGTCATGGGTGTTCTCCCGAGTGCGCTGTCGCGGCTGTGTTGATGGCGGGTACGTGGATGCCCGCGGATGTAGGTAGTTTAGATTGCAGATGAGCCAGACATTTTCCTTTGCCGATTCCCTCTCCCTCGGCGACCTGAGGACTTTCCTCGGTCGCGCCAGCCGGGTAGAGGACGGGTCGGTGCGCCTGATCGCCGGATCCGGAGTGCTCGCCGTCTACGTCGCCGTGCTGTACCCGGCCGGGTTGCTGGACGACAGCCCCACCGTGCTCGGACTCCGTACCTTCGCGATCGGGACCAAGGACAGCTTCGATGTCGTTGTGCCGCTTGGCTCCCTGATCGAGCGGTTGGCGCGACTCGCTGCCGGTATCGCGGAGATGGCTGGAGCGGACCCGGCTGGCGCAGACCCGGCGGCCGTGGTGCAGGTGACCCTCCCGATGGAGGTCAACACGATGACCTGGGCCGCAATCTCCCCGCCTCGCGGGGGGTGGCGATCGGTCGGTGAGGCAGACGGTGATCGCCTGGAATTCGTCGCCAAGGCCGGAATCGAAGAAATCGCGACCGAGATCCCGACCGGGACCGGCGAACAGATCGTGCACCGTGTTCGCGCCGAAGTGTGGGGTCGCCCGATCGACGGTGTCGAACACGTGCCGGCCGGCGGCGCGTTCGCCGCGGTCAGTCTCGGATTCCTCCGGGCCGGGGATCCGGTCAAGGTATACGAGACCGGCCCGTGGACGCGACTGTCGACCCAGCACGGACACGTACTGATCAAGCGTCGAGCCTGGACGCTGCAGCGCTGAGTCCTCGATTCCTCGCGCCCGCGGAACCCGCGTGCGCAACGGGTACCTTGGAAAATACAAAGAACTCGTCCGAACTCGGAATACGGACCCGCGTGGCCGGTTGAGCCAGTCATGGCTATTCTCCTCACCGGCGCGACCGGTTTCGTTGGTTCATCCGTCCTCAAGAATCTCGTGGGGCGCGGTCACAGCGTCATCGCGCTGGTGCGTTCGCCCGACAAGGTGGCCGCGGTCGAATCCGCCGGTGCGACGGTCGTGCTCGGTGACATCACCGATCTCGCGCTCGTCTCCCGGCTCGCAACGGAGAGCGACGGGGTGATCCACACCGCGTCACCGGGGAATGAGACCTCCAGCGATGTCGACGATGCTTTCGCGTCAGCAGTTCTCGCCGCGCTCGACGGAACCGATAAGCCATACCTGCACACCGGCGGGGTCTGGGTGTACGGGAACGGACACGACATCACCGAAACGGACGAATTCGACGCACCGGCGATCACGGCCTGGCGCCCGGCGGTGGAGGCCCGCGTCCGCGCGTCGGCAGTGAAGACCACCATCGTCGCGCCGGCCATCGTCTACGGCGGTGGCAACGGCATCCCGAACATCTTCCGCTCGGACCCGGTGCGGCTGTTCGGCCCGGGGACCCAGCACTGGGCGACCGTTCACGTCGACGATCTTGGCGCGCTCTACGCCCTCGCGTTCGAGCAGGGGGCGCAGGACGCCTACTACATCGGCGCCAGCGGACAGAATCCCACCGTCATGGAACTCGCCGGAGCGGCCTCGCGCGGCAACGCCATGATCAAGGAGACGCGGGAGGAGACGCACGCGCGGCTCGGCGCCGCGTTCGCGGATGCTCTACTGCTCGACCAGCGTGCCACCGGTGCGCGCGCGAAGTCGGAGCTCGGCTGGACCCCGTCAGGACCATCGCTCGTCGAGGAGCTCGAGACCGGTTCATACGGGCGCTAACCGCTCGCTCGGCGCCGCTAGAGTCCCGCGGCGGCTGCCCGCCCGGCAACGCGTCCGGAGAACAGGCAGCCGCCGAGGAACGTCCCCTCGAGCGAGCGATAGCCGTGCATCCCGCCGCCCCCGAAACCGCTCGCCTCGCCGGCAGCGTACAGTCCGGGAATCGGTGAGCCGGATGCGTCGAGTGCTCGCGCGCTGAGGTCGGTCTGGATACCGCCCAGGCTCTTTCGGGTGAGTATGTGCAGCTTTACGGCGATCAGCGGCCCGGCGGCCGGGTCGAGAAGCTTGTGTGGGCTGGCGACGCGGATCAGTTTGTCGCCTCGATAGTGCCGCGCCTGCCGGATCGCGTTGATCTGCGCATCCTTTGAGAAGGAGTTGTCGAGTTCCCGGTCTCGTGCCCGGATCTCGAGTTCGACCCGTGCGGTGTCGATCGTGACGCCGGGGGAGAGGGACTGCATGCCGTCGAGCAGGTTCTCGAGCGAATCCGCGACGACGAAATCGGCACCTTTCTCCTTGAACGCCTCGACCGGGCCAGGAGCTCCCTTTCTGACCCGCTGCAGGAGTAGGCCGATGTCCTTGCCGGTGAGGTCGGGATTCTGCTCGCTACCGGACAGCGCGAACTCCTTCTCGATGATCTTCTGGGTCAGCACGAACCAGCTGTGATCGTGGCCGGTCGCCGCGATGTACTCGAGCGTGCCGAGGGTGTCGAAGCCGGGGAACAGCGGCACAGGAAGGCGTCGGCCGGTCGCGTCCAACCACAGGGACGACGGGCCGGGCAGGATCCGGATGCCGTGGTCGGCCCACACCGGCGCATAGTTGGTGATCCCCTCGACGTAGTGCCACATCCGATCGCCGTTGACCAGGCGGGCCCCGGCGCGCTCGGCGATGGCGAGCATCCGTCCGTCCACGTGTGCAGGCACGCCGGAGAGCATCCGCGTCGGCGGTGAACCGAGTCGCTCCGGCCACCCGGCCCTGACCAGGTCGTGGTTGCCGCCGATGCCGCCGCTCGTGACGATCACGGCGTCGCCTCGGAGGTCGAATTCGCCGATCACCTGCCGGTTGCTCGGTGCACCTCGCTCCGCGTCATCCGGTTGCAGTATCGCTCCACGGACACCGACCACAGCGCCGCCATCGACGATGAGTTCGTCGACCCGATGCCGGAATGCGAGAGTGACGAGGCCCCGTTCCACCCCGCTTCGCACCCGCTTCACGAACGGATCGAGCACCCCTGGGCCGGTTCCCCAGGTGATATGGAACCGCGGCACAGAGTTGCCGTGGCCGGTCGCGGTGTAGCCGCCTCGCTCCGCCCAACCGACGACCGGGAAGAATCGGATGCCGAGTTCCCTCAGCCAGGCGCGCTTCTCGCCGGCCGCGAACTGCAAGTATGCCTCCGCCCACCGTTTCGCCCAGGAATCCTCGTCCCTGTCGAACCCGGCTGACGCGAACCAGTCCTGTCTGGCCAGCTCGAGGCTGTCGGCGACCCCCATCAGCCGCTGTTCAGCGGAATCGATGAGGAACAGGCCGCCGAAGGACCACCAGGCCTGTCCTCCGAAGTTGGATTCTGGCTCCTGCTCGACGATCGTGACTCGCTTGCCGGCGTCCAGCAGCTCGGCAGCCGCCACGAGCCCGGCGAGCCCGGCTCCGACGATGATGGCGTCGGGGCGCTGTTCCTCAGGTACCTGCTTGTCCCGTACCTGCTTGTCCGGCACTGGCTGGCCAGGCAACGGTTGTTCCGCCATCTGAAACTCCCTCGTCTCGAACGCGATCGGCGCGCTCAGTCTTGCAGACCGGTGCCAGTCCCTGCCGCGAGACTGCGGGCCTCGCCGCCGAAGTGCTTGTCATTCTGGCGGCGCGCAGGTAGCGTCACATTAACTCTGGGCAAAGACGCTCGGACCCGGCGGCTGGTTTACCAACCGGCGCCGTGACAGATCGTGCCGTGACTGGTTTACCAACCGGGTCGGCGGGATCGAGGAGGACACATGTTGCACACCACGGCATCCGATGATCGTCTGGAGACCGAGCTTCTCGGCGCGAACGACGACTACGTCCAACTTCTGACGCCGACCGGCGAGCGCGTTCCCAATCCGCGCTTCGACCCGTGGATCTCCGACCTCGGCGTCGAGCAGCTCCAGTCCCTCTACCTGGACCAGATGGTCGTTCGCCGCATCGACACGGAGGCGACCGCGCTTCAACGGCAGGGCCAGCTCGGGCTCTGGCCTCCGCTCCTCGGGCAGGAGGCGGCCCAGGTCGGTTCGGCGCGGGCGCTCCGTTCTGACGATTTCGCGTTCACGAGCTACCGGGAGAACGCCGTCGCCTACTGCCGCGGCGCGAGCCTCGCCCAGCTCATGCCGTTCTGGCGCGGAACCGCCGCATCGGGGTGGAATCCGTATGACATCGGCATGGCCACCCCCGCCGTGATCATCGGTGCGCAAACCCTGCACGCCACGGGATATGCGCTCGGCTGCGCCCTCGACGGAACGGATTCCGTCGCCATCGCCTACTTCGGCGATGGCGCGACCAGCCAGGGAGACACCAACGAGGCGATGATCTTCGCGGCCAGTTTCCAGGCGCCCGTGGTCTTCTTCTGCCAGAACAACCAGTGGGCGATCTCCGAGCCGGTCGACCTGCAGGCGCAGCGTCCGATAGCCGACCGTCCGCCAGGGTTCGGGATCCCGAGCATGCGGGTCGACGGCAACGACGTGCTCGCCGTGATGGCGGCGACCAGGGTCGCGCTCGACCGGGCACGCAGCGGTGGCGGGCCGACCTTCATCGAGGCCGTCACTTAC
>JAODMG010000029.1 GCA_025464895.1 Microbacteriaceae bacterium
ACATCCGATGACCCTTCTCGCTATGTCGATCCCGCTGTGAAGGAGAAGTGGGCGGCGAAGGACCCGATCGCGCGCCTCGGTGCCCTGCTCGAGAGTCTGGGCGGGCTCACCGACGAATTCCGTCAGGCTGTGCAGGAGAAGACGGATGCCGCGGCGAAGGAATTGCGGGCCGGATGCCTCGCGCTCCCCGACCCTGAACCGCTCACGGTTTTCGACAACGTCTACAGCACACCCCACTCCTGGCTGGACCGCCAGCGGAACCAGTACGCCGCGTATCTCGACAGCTTCGGCCTCGACAGCATCGATGGCGCCGACAGCATCGGTGGCAAGTGATGAGCGACACACTCGCGAAGGCGACCGGACCCGCGACCGGCACGGAACAACTCACCCTGTCGAAAGCGATCAATACCGGTCTCCGGCGCGCATTGGAAGACGACGAGAAGGTCGTCCTGCTCGGTGAGGACATCGGAAAACTCGGCGGAGTCTTCCGGGTCACCGATGGGCTGCAGCGCGACTTCGGTGAGCGACGGGTGATGGATGCCCCACTCGGAGAGTCCGGAATCGTCGGCACCGCGATCGGGCTGGCCTTCCGCGGCTACCGGCCGGTCTGCGAGGTGCAGTTCGACGGCTTCATCTACCCTGCCTTCAACCAGATCGTTGCCCAGCTGGCGAAACTGCACTATCGAACCGATGGCGCCGTCTCGATGCCGATCACGATCCGGGTGCCCTACGGCGGAGGGATCGGCGCGGTCGAGCACCACTCCGAATCGCCGGAGGCCTATTTCGCGCACACCTCCGGACTCCGGGTGATCACGTGTTCGAACCCGCAGGACGCGCACACGATGATCCGCCAGGCCATCGCCTGCGACGACCCGGTGCTGTTCTTCGAGCCGAAACGTCGCTACTGGACCAAGGGCGACGTCGACCAGGAGATCACGCCGGCGACGCTATCGATGGAGAGCGCCCGTGTGGTGATGGCCGGCTCGGATGTCACGCTGGTCGGCTACGGCCCGCTGGTGGCCACCGCGTCCGATGCTGCGCTCGCCGCGGCCGACGAGGGCGTATCGATCGAGGTGATCGACTTGCGATCGCTCTCGCCGATCGACTTCGACACCGTCGAGGCGTCTGTGCGCAAGACCGGTCGCCTGGTGATCACCCACGAGGCGCAGCAGTTCGGCGGTCTCGGCGCTGAGATCGCCGCGAGCATCACCGAGCGCTGCTTCGACTATCTCCAGGCGGCCCCGGCGAGAGTCACCGGCTTCGACGTCCCCTATCCGGCGGCGAAGCTCGAGGATCATTTCCTGCCGAACCTCGATCGCCTGCTCGACGCGGTCGACCGCGTGATGGGCAAGCGCAACTCGCTGACCGGATGGGGAAATCGATGACCGTGAAAGAGTTCGCACTGCCGGACCTCGGCGAGGGTCTTACCGAATCCGAACTCGTCGCCTGGCGGGTCGCCGTCGGTGACGTGGTCGAGTTGAACCAGATCATCGCGGAGGTCGAGACCGCGAAGGCGCTCGTCGAGCTGCCGTCGCCGTTCGCCGGAACCATCGCGGAACTGTTCGCCGAGCCGGGTGCGACGGTTGCGGTCGGTGCGCCGATCGCGTCGTTTGACGTGGCGGATGGCGAGGTGCCGGATGGCGCCGTGCCGGATGTTGGGGCCCCTTCAGTCGAGGAGCACAATCCGGTCGAAGCGCCTCCGGATGCCCCCGTAGCGCTCGAACGCGAGCCGGTGCTGGTCGGATACGGGCCGCCGGTCGAGGGCGGAGCGCGCCCGAAGCGCCGCGCTCGCACCTTCTCGGATGCCGCACCATCGACGGCGGCCGCGCCGGAGTCCCTTAGCGAGCCAGCGCGGGCGCCGGAGGTGCCGAAGGCGCAGCGCGAACAGCCGAGGTCCACGCCTCCGGTGCGAAAGCTCGCCCGCGAACGAGGAATCGACCTGGCGACGATCGTCGGAACGGGCGAGGACGGCCTGGTGACCCGCGAAGACCTGGAGCAGGCGGGCGTGAAGCCGGCCGAGTTGGAGCACCCCGGGCCGATGCAGGCGGAGCAGGCGGGCGCCGGGACATCCACCCGACCGCGCGAAACCCGTACTCCTATCCGTGGCGTGCGCAAGCACACCGCCGCTGCGATGGTGTCGAGCGCATTCACCGCGCCACACGCGAGCGAATTCCTCACCATCGATGTGACCCCGACGATGGAGCTGATCGAGAAGCTCCGAGGCGGTCGCGAATTCGCGACCGTGCGGGTTGGACTGCTCGCGGTCGTCGCGAAGGCGCTGTGCATCGCGGTGGCTCGCACGCCATCCGTCAATTCGCGCTGGGATGACGATGCGCAAGAGATCGTCGTGTACGGCTATGTGAACCTCGGTATCGCCGCGGCGACACCGCGCGGGCTGGTGGTGCCGAACGTCAAGGACGCCGATCGGATGTCGCTGCTCGAGCTCGCGCGGGCTCTCGGCGAACTGGTCGACGCCGCTCGCGACGGCACGTCGTCCCCGGCGGTGCTGACCGGTGGAACCATCTCGATCACCAACATCGGGAGCTTCGGAATCGACGCGGGCACGCCCATCCTGAACCCGGGCGAGGCGCTGATCCTGGCGATTGGCGCCGTGCGACGGATGCCGTGGGAGTTTCGGGGCGACATCGCGCTGCGACAGGTGATGACGCTCAGCATCTCGTTCGACCACAGGCTGATCGACGGCGAGCAAGCCTCACGGTTCATCACCGATGTTGCCGCGATCCTTTCGGATCCCGGAATGCTCCTGACGATGGTCTGATTGCGCCGGAACGTCCCGCCTGAACGGCGGGGCGTCCTGCGTAGTGGACCCAGGCTAGACGGTGGTCGCGCCCTGGTGCAGGCAGAGGATATTGCCCTCAGGGTCCTTGAACCACGCGGCCTTCTCCGTGCCATTCACCGCTATGTGATTGACCGTCTTGAGGTCCGGCGTGTCATAGTCCTCGAAGTGCACGCCGTGCTTCTCCAGCTCGTTGATGGAATCGTCCATGTCCGACACTTCGAAGCTCATCACCGTGTGGTCGGTCTGCCCGCCAGGGGCCTCCATGAGGCCAAGGGTTGCGGTTCCGTCCAGCGCGAAGACGAGGTTGCCATCCGGGGATTTCCCGACAAACGTCAGGCCGAGTGTTTCTGCGTAAAAAACCTTCGCTCGGTCTTGGTTCGTGACCGGGAGAACTGTCATTGCTGGGTTGTGCGATAGCGACATCGTTGTCACCTCCATCGGTAAAAGGCTACGCCGGGGTTGGCCGCTTACGAAAGTGGTTTTCGCAGGCCAACGGCGCTATTTCACGCCTGCTGCTTGAGCATTCGTCCGATGCGGCGCACAGTGGAGCCATGGCCAAATCAACGCTCGTCTCCTCCGATACGGCAGAACGTCTTGCCGGCACGGCGTTCACCCAACTGGACGGCGTTCTCTATGGCGCTTACACGACGAAGGACTTCGCCGGAGCGGCCGCGATCGTGGCTGAGGTGAGCCGGGCGGCGGAGGCGGCGAACCATCATCCGGAGGCTCGCCTCGGTTGGGGGCGGGTCGACTTCGCACTGACATCGCACGACGCCGGCGGGGTCACCGAGCGGGATGTCGCACTGGCTGAGCAGATCGAGGCCGTCGCGATCGCGGGTGGTGGCACCCCGGTGGCAGACCTGCCGAAGCGATTCGAGATCGCGATCGACACGGTGAATCCGGATGGCATCCGTGATTTCTGGCGGGTCGGCCTCGGCTACGAGGAAAGGACCAGCGAGGGCGAGACGACCCTGGTCGACCCGGACGGCCTTGCGCCGACGGTGTGGTTCCAGCTGATGGATCCGCCACGCATCGATCGCAATCGCATCCACCTCGACGTATACGTTCCGACCGCGAACGCTGAGCCGAGGGTGCGAGCCATCCTGGAGGCCGGCGGGGTGCTGATGACCGACGAGCACGCGCCGGACTGGTGGGTGCTGTCCGATGCCGAGGGCAACGAGTTGTGCGTCTGTACTGCCGAGTAACCGGTACCGCCGAGTAACCGGCGCGAATCAGCCGAGCGCGGCCGTCGCCATTCGCTCCAGGATGTCCCTCGTATCGCCGGTTCGCGCGCTGTGAGGAGTGGAATTGATCAGCCCGAAGGTCGCGTGTGCCTTGATGCGGAGGGCTGCGGTGTCTTCGGACGGATGCAGCCGCCCGAGCACCGAGACCCACAGCTCGACGTAGTTGCGCTGCAGCGTGCGAACGGTGTGCCTGGCCGGATCGGCGAGGCTGGAGAGGTCGCGATCCTGCACCTTGATCACCTCAGGGTTGGACAGGGCGAAGTCGACATGAAAGCGGATGAGGCTGCGAAGCGCGTCCGCGTCCGTCGCGGCGGCGGCGACAACGGCCTGTCCTCCGCGCGAGAGATCCTCGCTCACGCCGACCAGGAGCGCGGCCAGGACTGCCTGCTTGCTGTCGAAATGCCGGTAGACCGCCGGGCCGCTGATGTCCGCCGCCGCACCGAGGTCCTCGAGCGAGACCCGCGCGAATCCGTGCTCTGCGAACAGCGTCGCCGCCGATTTCAGCAGGGCGTCGCGGCGCTCGGCCTTGGCGCGGCTGCGAACCGTCGACGGCTCGGACATCCGATCTCCCTTTCGACTCACACAGGACAACACGGGCACAAACTGGCACGTGACATTTCGGTTAATCCTTACTAACCTAAATACCAGTTAGCCACGACTAACCGAAATACGCAACGATGCGGAAGCGAGAGTGTTGCATGGAAACGCTGGCCAGTCTGGTGGACTCCGCAAGCGACGAATTCAGCAAGAACGACTCGGAGCAGCGCGCCCTGGTCACCGACCTCGACGAGCGCCTGGCCGTCGCAGCCGCCGGCGGCCCGCAGAAGTCGCGCGAGCGTCACCTGGCCAGGGGCAAGCTGCTGCCACGGGAACGCATCGACCAGCTGCTCGATGATGGCAGCCCGTTTCTCGAGATCGCCCCGCTCGCCGCGACCGGCCTGTACGACGACGAATGCCCGGCGGCCGGCGTCATCGCGGGAATCGGGCTGGTGCACGGGCGCCAGGTGCTGGTGATCTCCAATGATGCGACGGTGAAGGGCGGCACCTACTTTCCGCTGACCGTCAAGAAACACATCAGGGCGCAGGAGATCGCGCTCGAGAACCGGCTGCCGTGCATCTACCTGGTCGACTCCGGCGGTGCGTTCCTGCCGATGCAGGACGAGGTATTCGCCGATCGGGATCACTTCGGCCGCATTTTCTACAACCAGGCGCGCCTGTCCGCGGCGAAGATCCCGCAACTCGCATCCGTCATGGGGTCATGCACGGCCGGGGGAGCCTACGTGCCCGCGATGAGCGACGAGACGATCATCGTGCGTGGGCAGGGGACCATCTTTCTCGGCGGGCCACCGCTCGTGAAGGCGGCCATCGGCGAGATCGTGACCGCGGAAGAACTCGGCGGCGGCGAATTGCACGCCGGTACCTCCGGGGTGGTCGACCACCTCGCGGAGAACGACCAGCACGCGCTGCAGATCCTGCGCGACATCGTGGAGACGCTGCCCAAGGCAGCGCCCCCGGCCTGGGACGTGATCGAGAGCCGGCCGCCGGTTGTCGACGAGCGCGAACTCTACGGCGTGGTTCCGGTCGATGTTCAGGCGTCCTACGACGTGCGCGAGGTGATCGCGCGACTGGTCGACGGCAGTGAATTCCACGAGTTCAAGCGCGAGTACGGGGTCACGCTCGTCACCGGTTTTGCTCGGCTGCACGGTCATCCGGTTGGCATTGTCGCCAACAATGGCGTGCTGTTCAGCGAGTCCGCGCTGAAGGGTGCGCACTTCATCGAGCTGTGCGACCAGCGCGGAATCCCGCTGGTCTTCCTGCAGAACATCTCCGGTTTCATGGTCGGCACGGCAGCAGAGGCCGGTGGCATCGCCAAGCATGGCGCGAAGATGGTGACCGCGGTGGCGACCACCAGGGTGCCGAAACTCACGGTGATCATCGGCGGGTCGTTCGGCGCCGGAAACTACTCGATGTGCGGCCGTGCGTATTCGCCGCGGTTCCTCTGGATGTGGCCGGCCAGTCGGGTCTCGGTCATGGGCGGCCCGCAGGCGTCCTCTGTGCTGGCCACGGTCAAGCGAGAGCAGCTGGAGGGCCGGGGCGAAGAGTGGTCCGCGGATGCAGAACAGGCGTTCAAGCAGCCGATCGCCGATCAGTTCGAACGGCAGGGCAGTCCCTATTACTCCACTGCGCGACTGTGGGACGACGGCGTGATCGACCCGGCGGACACCAGAACGGTTCTCGGCCTGGCGCTCGACGTCTGCGCCGCGGTGCCCCTACCGGACAGCGCCTTCGGCCTGTTCAGGATGTGAGCCGGATGTTCAGCACGGTGCTCGTGGCGAACCGAGGCGAGATCGCCTGCCGTGTCCTTCGCACCCTCCGGACAATGGGAATCCGCTCGGTCGCGGTCTACAGCGATGCCGATCGCTCGGCCAAACACGTCATGATGGCCGACTCCGCCATCCGGATCGGACCAGCGCCCGCGCAGTCGAGTTACCTTTCGGTGGACGCGGTGATCGCCGCGGCGAAGGCGAGCGGCGCGGAGGCGATTCACCCCGGCTATGGCTTTCTCTCCGAGAACGCGCAGTTCGCGACGGCCTGTGCGGAGGCGGGGATCGTCTTCATCGGTCCCGGCGTTCAGGCGCTCGAGATCATGGGAGACAAGATTCGGGCGAAGGCCGAAGTCTCCGCCAGGGGAGTCGCCGTGATCGAGGGGACGGATGGCGCTGGAATGGATGGCGCTGGAGTGAATGACGCCGGCCTGATCGCCGCGACATCCGAGATCGCCTTTCCGCTGCTGGTGAAGCCGTCGGCCGGCGGCGGCGGCAAGGGGATGCAGGTCGTCAACGCTGCGGGCGAGCTTCCCGCCGCGCTCGCGACGGCGAGGAGGATCGCCGCGGCGGCCTTCGGCAACGACACCCTCCTGCTCGAGCGGTACATCGATACGCCCCGGCACATCGAGGTTCAGATCCTCGCCGACAACACCGGAGCGGTCATCCACCTGGGGGAACGAGAATGTTCCCTGCAACGTCGGCACCAGAAGGTCATCGAGGAGGCCCCTTCACCGCTCCTCGATGCCGCGACCAGGGCCAGGATCGGTGAGGCCGCCTGCGAGGTCGCGCGGAGCGTCGACTATCGGGGAGCTGGCACCGTCGAATTCCTGGTGTCCGCAGCCGCCCCTGGCGACTTCTACTTCATCGAAATGAACACCAGGCTGCAGGTCGAGCACCCGGTCACCGAGCTGGTCACCGGCATCGACCTGGTCGAGTGGCAACTGCGAATCGCGGCGGGAGAGCCGTTGGCCATGGGCAACCTGCCCATCGTCGGCCACGCGATCGAGGCGCGGGTTTACGCGGAGAATGCTGCGCGCGGCTTTCTGCCGTCGACCGGGACGGTGCTGCTCCTGGATGAGCCAGGCGAGCCAGGCGAGCAAGGCTCCTGGGGCCTCCCCGCGAGCGGCGTGAGGGTCGACAGCTCGCTTCTGCCGGGGCTGACGATCGGCGGCGACTACGACCCGATGCTCGCGAAGGTGATCGCCCACGGCAGTGACCGGGCCGAGGCGCTTCGCAGGCTGGATGCCGCGCTCGCCGGGATGACCGTGCTCGGGGTGCACACCAACATCGAGTTCCTGCGTGCGCTCCTGGCCGACGATGCGGTGCGGGCCGGCGACATCGACACCGGACTGATCGAGCGGGCGCTGCCCGGCATCCGATTCCGCCAGCCGGACCCGGCGATGCTCGCCGCCGCAGCGCTGCACGTGCATTCCACTCGCTGGACTGCGGCCCGGCCGCCGTGGCACGAGCCGACCGGCTGGCGCATCGGGGCGGCCAGGCAGAGCAGCTACCGATTCGCGATCGGCGCCACCGACTTCGTGGACGTTCTGGTCGGCGGAGCGCCGGATGCCGCGATCGTCACGGTCGGCGATGGCGATCCCACGGCGGCTCGCCTGCTCCCGCTGCTCGGCGGTTCCGTCAGTGTGGAGTTCGGCGGTCACGAACGCGTCATCCGGCTCGCCCAGCACGGACGGAGCCTCTGGCTCGGCGACCGGGGGTTCAGCTGCGAGTTGGTTCTCAGGACCCGCGAGGAGCAACTCGCCGACCTTCTCGCGTCGACCACCAGGGCGGTGGGGACGGCGAGTCCTGACCTGCGTTCGCCGATGCCCGGCACGGTCGTCGCGGTGGAGGTGTCCGCGGGCGACACGGTGAGCGCAGGACAGGTCCTGCTCACCGTCGAGGCGATGAAGATGGAGCATAAACTCCTCGCGCCGGTGGCCGGCGTCGTCGAAATCACCGTCACACCGGGCGACCTGGTCGCACTCGACCAGGTTGTCGCACGC
>JAODMG010000087.1 GCA_025464895.1 Microbacteriaceae bacterium
GCCAACCGGGTCGCCTGAGTAACGATCGGCGGTCTCCGCGTGCGTCGACGACGCAGCAGAGGTCGACGGCCGCGCCGGTTCCTGGCTGTCACCCCCGCGCAACCGTGCCAGCACATCCGCCAGCTGCTCTGGCGCGACCAGGACGTCACGCGCCTTCGATCCCTCGGACGGCCCGACGATTTCACGCGATTCGAGCAGGTCCATGAGACGCCCGGCCTTGGCGAAGCCGACGCGAAGCTTGCGCTGCAGCATGGAGGTCGAGCCGAACTGCGTGCTGACGACGAGTTCGGCCGCGGCGAGCAGGACCTCGAGGTCGTCGCCGATGTCACCGTCGATCGCCTTGCGCTCGGCCGCAGCCGCGACATCCTGCCGGTAGTCGGGCCGAGCCTGGCGGGTAACGTGCTGCACCACGGCGGCGACCTCACTCTCGCTGACCCAGGCACCCTGAACTCGAATCGCCTTGGACGCCCCCATCGGCAGGAAGAGCGCGTCTCCCTGGCCGATCAGCTTGTCCGCCCCCGGCTGGTCCAGGATGACTCGGGAGTCCGTCATGCTGCTGACGGCGAAGGCGAGGCGACTCGGGACGTTGGCCTTGATCAGGCCGGTCACGACGTCGACGCTCGGACGCTGGGTGGCGAGCACGAGGTGGATCCCGGATGCCCGCGCGAGCTGGGTGATCCGCACGATCGAATCCTCGACGTCGCGCGGTGCGACCATCATGAGGTCGGCGAGCTCGTCGACGACGACAAGGAGGTACGGGTAGGCCTTGAGCTGCCGCTCGCTGCCGACAGGAAGCACAATCTCGTTGGCGAGGACGGCGGCGTTGAAGTCGTCGATGTGGCGATAGCCGAAGCTCGCCAGATCGTCGTAACGCATGTCCATCTCCTTCACGACCCAGGCGAGGGCTTCCGCGGCCTTTTTTGGGTTCGTGATGATGGGGGTGATCAGGTGTGGCACGCCGGCATAAGCGGCGAGCTCCACCCGCTTCGGGTCGATCAACACCATCCGCACCTCGGACGGCTTCGCCCTCATCAGTAGCGAGGTGATCATCGAGTTGACGAAACTCGACTTACCCGATCCGGTCGATCCGGCGACCAGGAGGTGGGGCATCTTCGCCAGGTTGGCTACGACGAACCCTCCCTCGACGTCCTTGCCCATGCCGATCGTCATCGGATGCACGCTGCTCGTGCTCGCCTTCGACCGCAGCACGTCCCCGAGGGAGACGATCTCGCGATCCGCGTTCGGGATCTCGACACCGATGGCGCTCTTGCCGGGGATCGGCGACAGGATCCGGACCTCGTTGCTGGCGACGGCGTACGACAGGTTCTTGTTGAGTGCCGTGACCCGCTCCACCTTGACTCCCGGACCGAGTTCGATCTCGTAGCGGGTGACCGTCGGGCCGCGACTGAAACCGGTGACCCTGGCGTCGACCTGGAACTGTTTCAGTACCTCGGTGATGGAACGGACGATCTCGTCATTGGCCTCGGAGCGAGACTTCGGCGGGGTTCCCGGCGCCAGCGTCGTCGCGGAAGGGAGGCGATAGGGCGCGGTCGGCTGCGCGGGAGCAATGGCCGCCGCGGTCTCGTCGAACTCGCCTAGTTCTCCCTTGACAGACGCCTTGTCGGTGAACCCTGGAAGCAGATCGGTCGCGAGCGGACCGCCATCGTCGCGGATGCCGGTGGCCGGCGGAGCGCTGTCGACCTCCCCGGTGAAACGCTTGACGGCGTCTTCGGCATTCTTCATCTCGCCGAGCAATCCGATGCCGAAAGCGTCGTCGAGCTTGGTGTGGTCGATCACTTCGGTCGCGCTGGCATCTCGAGCGATGACGGGACTGTCGAATGCCGGGTCGTCCTCGCGACGCGTCTTGTTCCGGCGCCACCACGGCATCGTGGACGCGTCGTCGTCATCGCCAACGTCGCCGCCATCGCCGTCGAGACCGAGATCGCTGAACGAGCCGGTGTGTGCGGACTGCGACCTGCGCGCCGCGCGCTCATCCTCATCCGGCAACTGCGCACCGAACAGATAGGCGTACAGCTCGCGGAAGCGCAGCCCGACTTTGTTCGGCGGGGTCTTGGTGAGGATGAAGAGGGACAGCACGAGAAGTATCACGATCACCGGGGTCGCGAGAAAAGCGGTGCCGATGGTCAGGAGTGGCGCCGCCAGGACCCAGCCGAGCACCCCGCCTGCGCGGGCGAGCCCCTCCATGCCTCCGGACGGATTCGGTTGGCCACCGAACAGGTGGCAGAGGGCGCTCACCGTGACGACGAGCATCCCGAGGCCGATGCCAATGCGCCCGTTGTCGTGGACCGATGACGGATGCCGGAAGAGCCAGATCGCGAAAATCAGCATGATCACCGGAAGCGCGAAGGCCACCCGGCCGAACAGTCCCCCGAAGGTGTACGCGTCGAGGGCGATCGCCACCGGATCGGTCGGTTGGAACCACTCGACGACGGCTCCGACGACGGCGAGCACGAAGATGAAGAACGGCACGCCATCCCTGCGCTCGTCTTTCGCGAGGGTCTCCTGCCCGAGCACCCGGGCCGCCCCGCCGACGGCATGTGCGAGACCGAGCCAGGCCTTGGCGAGAAGCCCATGCTCTACCGGCGGCGCCGCATTCGCCTTCGCCCGTACAGATGGCATGCGCTTGGTCTGGGCGGTCGTTGCGTTGCGGCCGCGCGGGGTCGCCGTCCGCGCACGCGAGGTCGACTTGGTGCTCGTAGCCATGCGTTCAAAGGTAGCGCGCGCCTCTGTCAGAGCCCCGGATGCTCGGGGCGCGTGTCAGGATGCCATCCCGCGCCGCGCACCCCGTTGGTTACGCCTCGATGACGACCGGAACGATCATCGGGCGGCGACGGTGCTGCGTGTTCACCCAGCGACCGACCGTTCGGCGAATCACCTGGCTGAAGGCGTGCGTGTCCCTTGTTCCGTTCTCGGCGGCATCGGTCAGCGCCCTGACAATGAGCGGCTTCACCGCGTCGAACACCGCCTCGTCCTCTGCAAACCCGCGCGCCTGGATCTCCGGGCCGACAATGACCCGACCGGTCTGCGGATCGATCGCGACGAAGATGGAGATGAAGCCCTCTTCCGCGAGGATCCTGCGATCCTTGAGGTCGGCATCCGTGATCTCGCCGACGGTTGAGCCGTCCACGTACACATACCCGAGATCGAGCTGGCCGACGACCGTGGCCACCCCGTCCTTGAGGTCGATGACGGTGCCGTCCTCGGCGATGATCGTGTTCTCCTCCGGAACCCCGGTGTCGATCGCGAGCTGCTGGTTGGCCACCAGGTGACGATACTCGCCGTGCACCGGCAGCACGTTCTTCGGCTTCAGGATGTTGTAGACGTAGAGGAGTTCGCCCGCGGACGCGTGACCGGAGACGTGCACCTTGGCGTTGCCCTTGTGCACGACATTCGCCCCGAGCTTGGTCAGGCCGTTGATGACGCGATAGACCGCGTTCTCGTTTCCGGGAATGAGGCTGGACGCGAGGATGACCGTATCGCCCTTTCCGACCTCGATCTGGTGCTCGAGGTTGGCCATCCGCGCGAGCACCGCCATCGGCTCGCCCTGCGACCCCGTCGACATGTAGACGATCTTGTTGTCAGGCAGGTCGGCGGCCTTCTTCGCCTCGATGAGGACGCCGTCCGGAACCTTGAGGTAACCGAGCTCCGCCGCGATGTTCATGTTGCGCACCATCGAACGCCCCATGAATGCGACCCGGCGGCCGTTCGCATTGGCCGCGTCCAGAACCTGCTGCACGCGGTGGACGTGGCTCGAGAAACTCGCGACGATCACCCGCCGAGGCGCCTTGGAGATCACGGCCTCGAGCACGGGCCCGATGTTGCGCTCCGGCGCGGTGAATCCGGGAACGTCGGCATTGGTCGAGTCGGGCAGGAACAGGTCGACACCGATCTCGCCGAGCCGCGCGAATGCACGCAGGTCGGTGATGCGATCGTCGAGCGGCAGCTGGTCCATCTTGAAGTCGCCGGTGTGCAGTACGACCCCTGCCCGCGTCTTGATCGCGACGGCGAGCGCATCCGGGATCGAGTGGTTGACCGCGATGAATTCGAGATCGAACGGCCCGAGGCTCTCGTGCTGCCCCTCGGTCACGGTGAGCGTATACGGCTTGATCCGGTGCTCCTTGAGCTTCGCCTCGATGAGGGCGAGCGTGAGGGTCGATCCGATCAGCGGCAGGTCCTGGCGAAGCTTCAGCAGGTACGGGACGGCCCCGATGTGGTCCTCGTGGCCGTGGGTGAGCACGACTCCGAGCACGTCGCCGAGGCGCTCCCGGATGGGGCTGAAGTCTGGCAGGATCAGGTCGACCCCTGGCTGGTGCTCCTCGGGGAAGAGCACGCCACAGTCGACGATGAGGAGCTTTCCGTCGATCTCGTAGACGGTCATGTTCCTGCCGATTTCCCCGAGTCCCCCGACCGGGATGACGCGAAGGGTTCCGGGTTGCAGCTTGCGTGGTGCGTAGATGCTTGAGTTCATTGCGTCCTGTGCTCTTGCGGGCCGGATGATCACATCCGGCACCGATTTCTGAGGTCTCTAGCCCCCTGTTAAAGTCTGTTGGTCAGCGGATACGGGTCAGCGAGTGGTGCCGGCGACTTTCGGCAGTGCGCCGCCTGCTGCGGCATTCCGGTCCGGCCGGAAGTTCGTCAGGTCGAGACCATCGATCTCACCGACAAGTGCGATCTCGTCCTCGATCTGTGCCGCCTCGAAGTCCTCCGGGCCGACCAACGGCAGCCGAACACGCGGGGACCCGATCCGACCGAGGCCGTGCAGGATGTACTTCGCCGCAACCGTTCCGGGAACGTGGGTCATGACCGCCCGGACGAGCGGTTCGAGTTGCTTGTGTGCCGCGGTCGCCGTTGCGAGGTCGCCTGCGTTGACCGCGTCGACGATCACCCGGTACGGCGCCGCAGCGATGTTCGCGGTGACCCCGACCAAGCCGACTGCTCCGATCGCCAGGTGAGGCAGCACGTTGGTGTCATCGCCGGAGAAATACAGCAGATCGGTCTGGTTGAGCACCCGGCTCACCTCGGCGAAGTCGCCCTTGGCATCCTTGACCGCACGGATATTCGGGTGCTTCGCGGCCCGAAGGATGGTCTCGTAGGTGATCGGGATACCGGTGCGCCCCGGGATGTCGTACAGGATGACCGGCAGGTCGGTCGCGTCCGCAATCATCCGGAAATGGGTGAGCACGCCCGCCTGGGTCGGCTTGTTGTAGTACGGCGTGACGATCATGACGCCGTCTGCACCCGCCTTCTCGCTGGCCTTGTACAGCTCGATCGCGTGTGCGGTCTCGTTCGAGCCTCCGCCGGTGATGATCTTAGCGCGCCCGGCCGCAACCGACTTGCCGACCTCGACCAATCGGATCTTCTCCGGATCGGTCAGCGTGCTGGTCTCGCCGGTCGTGCCGGAGACGACGATCCCGTCTGCGCCCGCCGTGATGACGTCGTCGATGTGCTTCTCGACGCCGGCCCAGTCGACTTCGCCGTCTGAGGTGAACGGAGTGACGAGTGCGACGAGCACTTGGCCGAAGGGATTGTTGGGCGTAGACACGTGTTACAGGGTAGCCGGTTGTCGGCGGCCGTCGCAGCGAGCCGGCCGCGAGCCATGCCGATCAGCGACCGCGCAATGCGCCCCGTGCGACGATTTCTTTCGGCAGCCAGCGACTGAGCAGGACGATTAGCTTGTAGCGCACCGTCGGAATCGATATCGCCTTGCCCCGTGAGACGTCCCCGAGAGCCTTCCGGACCACGCTCTGCGCGTCCAACCAGAGGAACCCGGGAATCGTGTCGGTGCGCACCTTCATCCGCTCGTGGAACTCCGTTCGCACGAAGCCCGGGGCGACCGCCGTGACAGAGATGCCCCTGTCCCGGTAGTTCAGTTGCGCCCAGCGGCTGAAGCTCAACACCCAGGCTTTGGCCGCGCCGTAGCTTCCGCGCGGAGTGAAGCCCGCGACGCTCGCGATGTTGACGATGGTGCCGGAGCCGGCCGGAAGCATCTGGCCGAGCGCTGCGTGCATGAGTCTGAGCGGCACGGCGACCAGGATGTCCAGGTGGTCGAGCTCTGCGGCGACGTCGTTGTCCTCGAACTGCTTGCGGAGCCCGTAGCCCGCGTTGTTGACGAGTAGCGTGATCCGATCCTCGGTGGAACGCACCCGCTCCTCGACCGCCGCGATGCCTTGTGCCTCAAGCAAATCCGCGGCAAGCACCTCGACCCGCACGCCGTAGCTGTCGCCGAGCGAGATCGCGGCATCGTCAAGCCGGGAACGATCACGGGCGACCAGGACCAGGTTGTAGCCGAGGGCGGCGAGCTGGGCGGCGAACTCCGCCCCGATTCCCGCCGTCGCGCCGGTTACCAGGGCCGTCGTCCCGCGTGCGGGCAATCCATCCACCATGACGGCCAAGCTACAGCACTGTTCCTGTCATCGAACGTCATACTCCCCTACCGGGGCGCGGTCAGGATTAGCGTGAGCAAATCATGAATGCCGTTGCCGTGGTGGTGGTGCTGATCGGGCTCGTGGCCTCGGCCACGGCGCTCGGCCTGCTCTGGCGCAGAACCAGCGGCCGGATCCGGGCGGACGACGGCGATACCGTGATCGACGTGGCCGGCCTCGCCGTTGGAGCCGTCGCCGGGCGGCACGCCACCCTCCTGCAATTCTCGACCGAGGTCTGCGCCGCGTGCAGGACTACATCGGTGACGCTCAAGGCTGTCGCCGATCTGGCCAATGCGGATCTGGCCAACGCGGATGTGACCCATGTCGACATGGATGTCACCCACCGCGCCGACATCGCAAGCCGCTTCAACCTGCTGCAGTCGCCGACGACTCTGATCCTTGATGGCCGCGGAGTGGTCCGCGCCCGAATCGGTGGCGCCCCGCGCGCGGCGGAGGTGCGGGCCGAGCTCGACCGCATCATCACCGCCGGGCCGAGGTCGACATCGACGTCGGCCGTCGCCCGAACCTGAATGCCCACCCACACCGAGGAGATCCGATGACACAGCCGTCGACCAGAACGCCAGCCGCCTCGAAGGTCGGCCTGATCGCTCAGCCCGGTGGACCGGGAATCGACCCACGCGGGCCGCGGGTCGGTGCGGGGATCACCGCCGTGTTGCTGTTGGTCGTCATCGGCCTCGGCCTCGGCGATTCGGCCGCGCCGGCGGCCACCGTCGCGGAACGGGCAACCCAGCCCGCCTTCGTCCTGTTCGCGATCATCACCGCCCTGTTCGCCTGGGGTGCATTCGCCGGCGTGCAGAGGCACCCGTACGGCTGGCTGTTCAAGCGCATCATCCTGCCGCGACTGGCAGCCCCGACCCATCGCGAGAATCCGAAACCACCGACCTTCGCGCAGGGGGTCGGATTCGTCGTGACCGCGGTCGGGATTGTGCTCCTGCTGCTCGGCGTCCCGTTCGGGTTGGTGATTCCCGCCGCCCTCGCCTTCATCGCCGCCTTCCTCAACTCTGTGTTCGACTATTGCTTCGGTTGCCAGATCTATCTGCTCCTGGTGCGCACCGGGATTGTCGGGCGGCGGACGGTCGCCACCGGCTGAGCCGTGATCAAGGCGCGGCCGTGCCCCCCATTCGAGTGACCTAAACTTGGATGCCGACGCAAGGGGGAAGAAGATGGCCGGGCGCAAGAAGGCCGCACTGCGAGTGCTGGTTTCCGGGGCATCCGGGCTGATCGGGACCGAGCTCTGCCGCCAGTTGCGCGAGGACGGCCACGACGTGCACACCCTGGTGCGTCGGCAGCCATCCGCGCCGAACGAACACAACTGGGCGCCGACTGCTCGGATCCTCGACTCACAGCTCGTCGACTCGTTCGACGCGGTTGTCAACCTCTCCGGTGCATCGTTGGCCCGGTTGCCGTGGACGCCAAAATACAAGAGGGAGCTGCTGGATTCTCGGCTGCAGACCACGAGGGCACTCGCCGAGGCGATGAACATGGCGTCGAAGCCGCCCGCCGTGTTCCTGAACGCATCGGCGGTCGGCTATTACGGCGACCGCCCGTCCGAAAGGCTGTCCGAGGACTCGAGCAAGGGAACCGGATTTCTCCCGGACCTGGTCGAGGCGTGGGAACAGGCCGCCCAGATTCGACCGGCCAAGACCCGACTGGTCACCTTCCGCTCCGGTCTCGTCGTCGGACCGGGCGGGGCGTTTCGCCCCCTCATCGCGCTCACCAGGATCGGAGCAGGCGCGCGCCTCGGCACCGGCGGCGACATCTGGCCGTGGATCAGCGTCTATGACGAGGCGGCGGCGATCCGGCACCTGCTGCACTCGAGTGTCTCCGGTGCCGTGAACCTGGTCGGCCCGACCCCGGCCACCTCCGACCGGATCACCAGCTACCTGGCCGCGCGGCTGCACCGCTGGTACGACTTCGCCGTGCCAGAGTGGGCGATCAACGTCGCGCTTCAGGATGCCGGGGCCGGCCTGGTGCTGAGCAGCCAGAGGATCTCGCCGAACAAGCTGCTCGACGACGGTTTCGAGTTTCGGGATTCCACCGCAGAACAAGCGGTCGACGCCCTCCTACTGTCGCTCTAGGACTCGTCGTCTGCGTCTCTGGGTGCGGCCGCCAAGCGTTCGAGCGCTATCGCGTGGCGAAGCGCCTTCCGCGCCCTGGTCCGGTCGCCGCTGGCGTCGTAGGCGAGCCCCAGCCTGAACCAGGCCTGCCAGCTGTCCGGATCGGCCTCCACCTCTGCCTTGTACTTCGGAAACTCCGCGTCGGCCGCCGCACGATCCGGCCGTCCGCTCGCCCGTTTCGGCAGCGTGTCGATCGGCAGCTGGTCGGTGTCGCGAAGAACGTCGATGAGACGCTCGGTCCTGAACCCGAACCGCAGCTCGGACCAGAGCGCCCAGGCTCCGACCACCGGCAGGACGACAAGCGCGATCCCGAGGGCTTTCGCGACCCCGTTGTCGACGGCGATCAACCGAAACGCCAGCTGCGTGACGAGCGCCAGGTAGAGCAGAAGGAGAAGTGCCATCACGGCTACGGCGATGCGCCCATTCATCCGCGCTCCCATCATTCTCGTTCCTGTTGTTCCGGCTCCGGCTTTTCGGGAGGCGTGAGACTGATCAGCTTGTCGAGACCGACGACGACACCCCGTGCGGACACCGTCGCCCGTAGCGCGATCAGGATCCCCGACTCGTACGCACTCGGTGCGAGCGTCTCGTGGCTCAGCGTCAGCACCTCGCCGTTGCCGCCGAAGATGACGTCCTGCTTGGCCACGATTCCTTGCATCCGCAGGCTGTGGATCGGGATGCTCGAGACCTGCTGGCCGCGCGCCCGCTGGTCGGTGTGCGGTGCGACTACCGGGCCGAGGCTCGCCCGCGCGACCCCCATGAGCTCAGCGGTGCGAACGGCCGTCCCCGACGGAGAATCGATCTTGGATGCGTGGTGGGCTTCGATGATCTCGATCGATTCGTAGAAGCGTGCGGCCATCGTCGCGAACGCGGTCGCCAGCACAGAACCGATGGAGAAGTTCGGAACGATCACGACGCCGACCGCGAGGTTGCCGGTGATCTTGCGCTCGAGGGAAGTGATCCGGTCGCTCGACCAGCCACTGGTGCCGACGAGCACACTGATGCCATGGGCGATGGCGAATTCGACGACCCCCTGGCTGACCGCGGGAAGGGTGACATCCACCGCGATATCGGCACCGAGCATGTCGTTCAGCTCGCCCTTCGAGTCAATCTCGGCGACGACCTCGAAGTCGTCTGAATTGCGGATGATGCGGGAGACGAGCTGGCCCATTTTGCCTGTCGCACCGACGATGGCGACTGTGGTTGTCATTCGCCAAACCTACCAAGGCCGAAAGGGTCGCGAGCCCGGATTAGGCTGTAATCATGGTCAGCTATCGAGAAACGCCGGTGGCGGATGATGTGGCGCAGGCGCTCCTGACCGAATACTTCGACTCGCGCGTTCAGACCCATCCGTCGAGTTATGGCGAGTATCGCCTGAACCTTCCCGTCCCGGAGAAGTTCGTGCCACCGAACGGTGTCTTCCTGGTGGTCGAGGGCGAGAACGAGGACGGTGAGCCGGCCGACGTTGGCTGCGGCGGCCTTCGGCGGCTGGAACCCGGGGCGCCTGAATCTGAGGCACCCGGCCTCGTGCGCTTCGAGCTGAAGCACCTCTGGCTCCAACCCGGGGTCCGCGGTCGTGGCTATGGACGCGCGCTGATTCTGGAGCTGGAACGACGCGCCGTCGGGTTCGGGGCGGAGCAGCTGGTGCTCGACACCAACGACAGCCTGGTGGCCGCGCGGGGACTCTACCTCTCCAGCGGATTCGAGGAAATCGCGGCGTACAACGACAACCCGAACGCGACGAACTGGTACGGCAAGCTGCTGAACTGATCGTGGCGCGCTACCCACCCGGCGCTAGAAGGGTTGTGCCACCGGTAGCCCGGTGCGCAGCTCTACCGGCAGGTGCCCCAGGTCGTTGTGGGTGATCAATTCCGGCGATTTCACCGAGCGCACCCGGATGATGGTGAGGCCGCAGTTGGCCTGGTTCGTTCCCATCCACCGCCAGGCCGGAGCCTCGAACACCTCACGCACAAACCAGGCGATGACGAAGTTGTGGGTGATCAGCAGGGTGTGACGATCCTCCCGCGACGGGGTCAGCCACTCGGCCACGGCATCCGTCATCTGGGCCTGGCCCGCCTCGATCTCCGCATCGGTCACCGAGCCGAAAAACGGCCGGAACGCGGCGGGCATGTCTGGGGTCGGTCCGGATGGAATGCAGTCGAACAGCAGTGCGGACGGCTGGGCGTCGAGGCTCGGCATGCTCGCTGTCATGTATGCGGCGGTCTCCTGCGCCCGCTGAAGCGGCGAGTGCCAGGCCGCGTCGAACGGAACGCCGCTCAGCCGGTCGGCGATGAGCTTGGCCTGCCGCCTCCCCCTGGCGGAGAGCGGTCCATCCTGTAGTCCGTGCTGGGCATCCTGCTGTTCGCCGTGGCGGACCAGATAAATGAAGTGGGACATCGTTGTACCTGCGTATGTTTCTGTGTCTGAGCGGCGTGCTGATTCGAGTCGAGCTAAGGATCGGTCGGGGCCGTGGCGCCGTTGATTCGCGTTGTCAAGCGGGTACCCCTTCGTCGGCGAGCCCGCTGAAAGCCGACTCTTCAACGGTGCCGACCGCGGCGATCGAGATGGGCCGTGACACGAGTTCTTCTGCCAGTTCCTGAACGTCGGTCGCCGTCACGAGGGTGAGTCTACGCAGGGCCTCGTCCAGGTCGCTGAACTCGCCGAGCGTGATTTCCGATCGCCCGAGCCGCGACATCCTGGTGTCGGAGTCTTCGAGGGCGAGTGCGGATGCCCCGCTCAACTGCCCGGTGGCGCGCCGCATCTCCTCAGCTGTCACTCCTCCGTCCGCGAGTCGTCGGAATTCCCCGAGCATGAGCTCTGCCACCTGAGGCGCCTTGGCCGGCGAACATCCGGCGTACAGGCCGAAGAGGCCGGCGTCGGAGTAGCTCGG
>JAODMG010000239.1 GCA_025464895.1 Microbacteriaceae bacterium
GCAACTTCCTGCTCAGCCGGTCCACCACCGTTACGACGATCGCCTTCAGCCAGGTGACGGTGTCGCTCACGCCAGGGGGCGAAACCAGCCCGGTCGGGATCACCGACGGCGTCGGCGCGTTCCTGCTGACATCCGCCGGAATCGTCGGCACCTTCTCGGGTGCTGTCGCGGTCGCGGGCGGCGGCCTCAACGCTGACGCGACGATCTCGGTGCGCTACAACGGCACCCCGACCGCCGTGAACGAGACCATCACGGTCGGCGGCATCGCGGTCCCGCTGGTCTTCACCGGGGCCGAGGTGGCGACGAGCGGTGCGGCGTTCATCGCGGTCTCCGTCTCTGGCGCGATCACCCTCGGCGACTTCGTGGAGATCATCGGCAGCGTCAGCTTCGGTGGCGCCGAGATCGCGGTCACCGGCCTCACCGTCTTCGTCGGTCAGGGGCCAGGGTTCGTCGAGGGCGGAGCAGTCAATCCGTTCGCAAAAGGCCTGTACCTCACCGGCGTGAACGGTTTCGTCAAGGGCACAGCCGGAAGCCGCGTTGTCGCCATTTCCGGCGTGGTGGCGCTGGTCGGCATCCCGGGCGTCACGCTCGGCGGCACCGCATGGGTCTATTACAACGAGACCACGTCCGAGCAGGTGCTCGGTTCCGGTGACGACGCGGTCACGATCGCCGAGGGCACCGCAGGCGCCCCGCACCTCCTCGTCATCGGCGATCTGGTCCTCGGTGTCGCCGGCCAGGAGCTCACCGGCACCTTCGCCATCGAGACCATCGCGGGCGGCGGGCTGCGGCTCAAGTTCGGAACATCCGCACGAGACGGCGGATCGCCGCTGACGCTCAACCTCGGCGACGGCGTTGCCGTGGCATCCGTCGCCAGCGGTGAACTGGAACTCACCCCAGCCGGCCTCGCCACGGTCCTGACCGCCACCATCACTCTCAACGCGGGCGATGCCTTCACGCTGACCGGGGCCATTGGCCTGCAGCTCAACACGTCGACCACCGCGCGCACGGTGCAGGGCGTTCTCCTGCCCGCCGGTTCGGTTCGCGTGCAGGTCGGCACGCTGGCTGCTCCGGCCTCGCTCATCGTCGCCGGTCAGACGCTCAGCGGCGTGTTCGTCTTCTCCCAGGTGCGCGGACCGGTCGCACCGGGCGCCCCGGCCGGCACGACAGCGCCGAGCACGACGGTGCTGGTCGCCTCGGCGCTGACCCTGTCGCTCGGGACCGCGACGGCGGGAGTGCGCCTCACCGGCGGCGAGGCCGTGTTCGTGATGACCGCGGCCGGCGTCGCGGGCCGGGTGCGCGGCACGGTGACGTTCGTCCTGCCCACGGATGCCGTGCGGTTCAGCGGCACCTTCACGGTGGCCGTCAACTCCGGTGCCGAGGTGAACCAGACCTTCGCGCTCGATGGCACCACGGTGGTCCTGGCGCTCCCGTCCGGGCCATACCTGCGGGTGGACGGCACGGATGTCGCCATCGTCGTTGCCGGCCAGCGGCTCTCCGGCGACTTCGGCTTCACGCAGTCCGGCACCGGCGCAGGGGCGACCACGGTCATCACCATCGCCAATGCCCGCGCGGCGTTCGGGGACGGGACCACCGAGTTCGTTGCTCTGACGAACGGCACAGGCACGTTCATCCTCGACAACACCGGCATTGCCGGCAGCGTGTCCGGCACGGTGGCAGTCACCCTTCCTGGCGTACACGTCACTGGCGACTTCTCCGTCACTCTCAGCCCGAGCTCGTCAGCGATCGAGGTCACCGGTACCCACATCACCCTCGACATCGACGGGTTCCTCCTTACCGACGGCGGACTGACGTTCTCGCAGAGAACCGTCGGCGGGGTGAGGATCGTGGATGTCGCGGTCACGGCGAAAGCGGATCTCGGCGCCCCCATCGGCATCCTGCACCTCGCCGGCGCGCTGCAGTTCGGCTCAGGCGGCCTGGCTGGTGTGCTCGAGATCACCGACGCGACCATCTCTCTCGGTGGCTCATTCTCGGTCAGTGCGACATCGCTCCGGTTCGAGATCAACCGCTCCGCCCAGGCGGTCGTCCTCGCGGACGACGGCGTCACCCGGCTCGAGGCCGGTCCATACATCCGCATCGTCGGTGAGAACGTCGTGCTCGACCTCGGCGACATCTCGCTCACGGCGTCTGTATCGTTCCAGCAGGCCACGAACGCCGCGGGCGTGAAGCGCACCGTCATCGCGATCGGCGGCGGCCAGGTGGCGCTCGGGTCCGACGCTCCGCTGCTGACCGGGGTCGACGGCCTGATCGTGCTCACGCCGGCCGGCATGGCGATGTCGCTCGCGGGAACCGTGAACCTCGGCGCCCTGCTGCCCGACGGCGTCACGATCGCCGGCTCGTTCTTCCTCACGATGAACAACACCAACGCACAGGTCACCGAATCGCTGACCGTGGGTGGCCGCAGCGTCTCGCTCGCCCTGGTGGCCGGCCCTTACGTCCGTGTCGGCGGAAGCGGCGTCATCCTCTCGATCGCGGGCCAGTCTCTCAGCGGGGACATTTCCTTCGAGCGGTTAGGCGCCACCACGACGATCGTGCTCGCGAACGTTGCCATTCGGATCGGCAGCGGCGGCGCCGACATCCTGACCATGACCGGAGGTGCAGGCAAGCTCACGCTCGCCGTGGTCGGGATGTCCGGCACGATTACCGGCACGGTCGCACTGACCGTCCCGGGTGTCAGCGCGTCCGCCACGATGCAGCTCGCGATCGACACGGCGACGTCGCAGTTCGCGATCACGGCCACGGGGCTCGCCATCGACATCGCGGGCCAGCAGCTACGCGGCAACTTCACCTTCGAGCAGGCGGGCATCGGCACCGCCCGCGTCGTCAAGGTCGCCGCGACGAACGTCTCGCTGTTCCTCGGCGATTCCAAGGGCGCAGGGGATGCCGACGACGTCGGGCTGCGGCTCACCGGCGGCACCGGTGCACTGCTGCTCACCTCAGCAGGCATGGCCGCCGACGTCAGCGGCACGATCGCCTTCGTCGGCCTCACCGGCATCCCGTTCTCGCTCGGTTCCGGCCTCGTCGTCCGGCTGCAGATCAACACCATGCCGACCGCCGCCACCCAGACATTCGTCGTCGGGGGTGGGACGGTGGTGCTCGCGCTGCCCGCCGGCCGGTTCCTGCGCGTCTCGATTACCGGCGACCTCACCCTGTTCGGGCAGACCCTGTCCGGCACGTTCATGTTCGAGCAGGTCTCGAGCGCCGGAGCCGACGGCACGGTCGGCACCACCGACGACGCGAAGGTGCTCCGCATCGCCGCCAGCAACGTCGCGCTGTTCGTCGGCGACGACGGAGGAACCCCGGGCACCTCGGCGGCGGACCTGGCGGACGACGTCGGCATGCGACTATCGGGCGGTACCGCGCTGCTGGTGCTGACCCCTGAGGGCTTCGGCGGCTCCATCACGGCCACCGCCACGATCCGACTGGGCGGCGCAGTGCAGGCCACCGCGTCGGTCGGCGTTGACATCAGCAACATGCGCCGTAGCGTCGGCGGCAAGGTCGTCGCGATCGCGGTAAACGAAAAGGTCGTGGTCGGCGGCGAGACCATGGCGCTCGCGCTCCCGGCCGGTCCGTACCTGAAGGTCACCGTCACGGCACTGAGCCTCACCATCGCGGGCCAGGTTCTCACCGCCGACATCTCCTACGAGAAGGCGACGACGCTGGGCGCGGATGGCTCGCTCGGCACGGCCGACGACGTCACCACCCAGAAGATCCGCTTCGCCAACGTCGGCCTGCGGCTCGGCACCCCCGACCGCGACATCGTGATCGTGCGCAACGGCTCAGGGGCATTCGACATCGTGGGCAGGACGGGAACTACGGCGGGCGGCATCGTCGGCCGGATCGAGGCAACGGTTGAGTTGCTCATCCCCGGCATCACCTTCTCCGGCACGCTCGAGGTGCAGATCAACACCCTCGCGGCTGCGCGCGCGGTCGCCGGC
>JAODMG010000110.1 GCA_025464895.1 Microbacteriaceae bacterium
CCTGGGCTACGCCGACTTCATAATCCGCGGTGACGATGGACTGTACGAGGTGTACGACACCAAGCTCGCCCGCAAGGCGAAGATCACCGCCCTCCTGCAACTCGCCGCCTACAGCGACCAACTCACCCGGCTCGGCTTCGAAACGGGCGAGCGGGTGCACCTCTGGCTCGGCACCGGCGAGTTGAGCAGTCACGAGCTGCGCGACATCCTTCCGGTGTATCGCAAGCGTCGAGCCCGCCTGCAAGAGATCATCGACGGCAGGCTCGCCGATCCGGCGGCCACCGAATGGGGTGATCCACGGTACTCGGCCTGCGGACGCTGCGATGCCTGCGAAGAGCAGGTGCAGGCTCACCGCGACGTGCTGCTCGTCGCCGGAATGCGGCTCACCCAGCGCGCGAAGCTACACGCCGCGGGCGTCACCACCATCGAGCAGTTGGCCGACCGCACCGGTCACGTCGATCTTCACGTGCCCGGGATGTCGGATGCCACACTCGACGCCCTCCGCCAGCAGGCCGTCATCCAGCTCGCGCCGACATCACCGCGCGAACCGCTGCCCTGGCGCGTCGTCAACCCCACCGCCCTCGCGGCCATCCCCGAGCCCAGCGCCGGCGACATCTTCTTCGACTTCGAGGGCGACCCGCTGCACCAGGAGGGCAGCATCTGGGGGCTCGACTACCTCTTCGGGCTGGTCGAACCGGACGACACCTTCGTCGCCTTCTGGGCGGACGACCTCGCCCAGGAACGCCAGGCGCTGATCGACTTTCTCGACTACCTGCGCGAGCGGCGCCGCGCGCATCCGGGCATGCACATCTACCACTACGCGTCCTACGAACGCTCCCATCTGCTCACCCTCGCGGCCAGGCACGGGGTTGGGGAGGAGGAGATCGACGACCTGCTCCGCAACAACGTGCTGGTCGACCTCTACCCGATCGTGCGCCAGGGGCTGCGCATCGGCAGTCGCAGCTACTCGCTGAAGAAACTCGAGCCCCTCTATATGGGCGAGCACGAGCGGTCCGGAGTGGCGAACGCCGCCGACTCGATCACCGAATACGTGAAGTACACCGAGCTGCTGGCTTCGGATCCGGATGCCGCGGCCGCCGTCCGTGCGGACATCGAGCGCTACAACGAGTACGACTGCGTCTCCACCTCGCGGCTCCGCGACTGGCTGCTGGCCCGTGCCGTCGAGCAGAACCTGCCCATCGCCGCCGCCACGGATCTCGAGCTGGACGTTCCCCAGCGCGAACCCGACCCCGTCTATCTCGCGCTGCTGGACTACCTGGGCGACACGGTTCCGGATGACCGCACTCCCGATCAGACCGCCCTGGCCCTGGCTTCCGCCGCCATCGATTACCACCGCCGCGAGAACAAGTCGTTCTGGTGGGACCACTTCTTCCGGCTGCGCGCCCCGGTCGAAGAGTGGGCCGACACCCGCGGGGTGTTCGTCATCGATTCCGCCGAAGTGGTGCGGGACTGGTCCATCGCCGGCAATGACCGCAACCGGTCGCGGCAGCTGGTGGTCACCGGTTCCGCCGGCCCGGGCAGCACGTTCTCCGCATCCGACCAGCCGTACGTGCTCTTCGACCCGCCGTTCCTACCCGTCGTCGCCAAGGTCGAGCCGGGGGCACGGCTCGCGCACGCCCGGGTCACCTTCGTCGAGCTCGACGACGGCACCTACCTGCTCACCGAGAAGCTGGCCAACAAGGGCGAGACCTATTCGGAGTTACCGATGGCGGTCACGCCACCCAGTCCCCCGAAGACGGAGGTGCTCGCGTCGGCCATCGCCGAATGGGGCGCGCGAGTGCTCGGCGAGCTGCCGGAGCTGATCCCGGATGCGGCGCTCGACATCCTGCGCCGCACTCCCCCGCGGCTCGATCCGGGCACTACCCCAGACACCACTTCCCCGGGCACCGGCCTCATTCGCGGCGACCCGGCCACGGCCATCCGGGACTCGCTGCTCGCGCTCGACCGCTCCTACATCGCGGTGCAGGGGCCGCCCGGCACCGGCAAGACGACCGTCGGGTCCGAGGTCATCGCCGCCCTCGTCACCGATCACGGCTGGAAGGTCGGCGTCGTAGCCCAATCCCACGCGACCGTCGAGCACATGCTGCGTGCCCTGGTCGAGAAGGCCGGGCTCGACCCCGCCCTCGTCGGCAAGGTGCCGAAGCGCGGATCGGACCCGGTTCCGGTGCCCTGGACCGGAAATCCGGCGACCGGACTGCATGACGCGGGCGGCTTCGTCATCGGCGGCACGGTCTGGACCTTCGCCAACGCGAACCTGGTCGAGCGCGACTCGCTCGACCTGCTCGTCATCGACGAGGCCGGGCAGTTCTCTCTCGCCAATACCATCGCCGCGGCCGTCTCTGCGAAGCGCCTGCTGCTGCTCGGCGACCCTCAGCAACTGCCCCAGGTCAGCCAGGGCATGCACCCCGAGCCGGTGGATGTCTCGGCTCTCGGCTGGCTCTCGAAGGGCCACGACGTGCTCCCCGCCGAGTTCGGCTACTTTCTCGAAACCAGCTGGCGCATGCACCCCGCCCTCTGCGCGCCTGTCTCGG
>JAODMG010000136.1 GCA_025464895.1 Microbacteriaceae bacterium
GGTGAGCCTGGTGGGGTGGATCTATGAGTACTACCGCGGCAACTTCGCCCACTAGCCCTGGCGGCGGTATTCGCCGAGCGATGACGGCAGACGCCGACACGGTCTTTGCCCTGCTCGAGCAGCTTGCATCCAGTTATCTCCCTGACCGCTCGTCGTTCGACGATGCGTTCGGGGAGATCGTCCTCGAGGCGGACGATCACATCTTCGTCGTCGCCGAGCGCGGTGGGTCGGTAGTCGGCTATGCGCTCACGACGATCGCCAGACTGCTCTACACGAACGGGACCTCCGCCCAACTCCAGGAACTCGTCGTCGATGTGAACTCCCGAAATTCCGGGGTAGGGAGCCAGCTCGTGACCGCGGTGGAGAACGAGTGCCGGGCCAGGGGAGTGCGGCAGCTGACCGTGGCGAGCAGCCGTGGGGCGGCCTTCTACGAGCGGCTCGACTACCGGTCGACAGCGGACTTCCTCAAGAAGGTCCTGCACACGGAGCAGTAGCCATTCAGTGCAGTAGCCGAACCAAAGCTACGAAAAAGGGCCCCGATAACCGGGGCCCTTTTTCGTAGGCCGTCGAAAGGCCTCAGTCAGACAGCTCAGTGATGATCGGATTCCTCGATCTGGGTGCGACTGATCGGTGAGATCCGATCTTCGAAGAACCAACGAGAGAGACCGGCCCGCATGCGCTGGGCGAAGGAGATCCGTCCTCGCGAGTCCGGACGAAGCATCAGCGGCTTGTAGTCGACGAAACTCACCAGGCGCCAGCGCTCGTACTCGCTCAGCTGCTCGTGAATCTCGACGTACTCGCCACCGGGAAGTCGTACGATACGACCGGACTCGAAGCCGTGGAGCGCGATCTCGCGATCCTTCTTCTGCAGGCCGAGGGCGATCCGCTTCGCCAGGTGATAGGCGACGAACGGACCCACGAACACGAGGGCCTGGAGCGTGTGGGTGACGCCCTCGATGGTCAGCATGAAGTGGGTCGAAATCAAGTCCGATCCGGCCGCTGCCCACAGGACGCAGTAGAAGGTGACGCCCGCAGCGCCGATGGCGGTGCGTGTCGGCGCGTTGCGTGGGCGCTCGGCGATGTGGTGCTCTCGCTTGTCGCCGGTGATCCAGGCCTCCACGAAAGGGTAGATGGCCACGGTGACGATGAAGAGCCCGAGGACGACGACGGGGATGATGATGTTGAACGACCAGGTGTGGTTCAGCCAGACGAATTCAAGCCCCGGCGGCATCAGGCGCAGCGCACCGTCGGCGAATCCTATGTACCAGTCAGGCTGGGTCCCCGCCGAAACGGGGGAGGGATCGTATGGGCCGTAGACCCAGATCGGGTTGATGGTGAAGAACGCCGCGATCAGGACGATGATGCCGAAGACCACGAAGAAGAATCCGCCGGCCTTCGCCGCGAACACGGGGAGGATCGGTACGCCGACCACGTTCTCGTTGGTGCGCCCCGGCCCAGCGAACTGGGTGTGCTTGTTGATCACCATGAGCAGGAGGTGCACGCCGAGTGCCGCGACCAGGATCGCCGGCAGCAACAGGATGTGCAGGCTGAACAGTCGCGCGACGATGTCGTTGCCGGGGAACTCTCCACCGAACAGGAGATAGGAGATCCAGGTTCCGACGATCGGGAGGCCCTTGATCAGGCCGTCGATGATGCGCAGTCCGTTTCCGGAGAGCAGGTCATCCGGCAGCGAATATCCGGTGAAACCCTCTGCCAAGGCGAGGATGAAAAGGACGAATCCGATCACCCAGTTGATCTCGCGTGGCTTGCGGAAGGCGCCGGTGAAGTAGATGCGCACCATGTGGAGGCCGATGGCGGCGATGAACAGCAATGCCGCCCAGTGGTGGATCTGGCGGAACAGCAGGCCGCCACGGATGTCGAACGAAATGTCGAGCGCCGACTGGTACGCGGCCGACATGTCGATGCCCTTGAGCGGGATGTACGACCCCTCGTAGGTGACCGTGGCCATGGACGGCTGAAAGAAGAAGGTGAGGAAGGTTCCGGAGAGCAGGATCGTGACGAAGCTGTACAACGCCACTTCACCGAGCATGAACGACCAGTGGTCGGGGAAGATCTTGCGACCGAGCTCTTTGACCAGACCGGAGATGCTGGTGCGCTCATCGATATAGTTCGCGGCGGCGCCGGTGAAGCGCGAACCTCGGGTGGTGGGGACGGCGGTGCTCATGAACGCTCCCAGAAGCTTGGTCCGACTGGCTCGTGGAAGCCACTCTGTGCGATGAGGTATCCCTCTGAGTCGACCGTGATGGGCAACTGGGGGAGTGGACGTTTCGCCGGTCCGAAGATAACCGCGCACTGGTTGGTCACATCGAAGGTCGACTGGTGGCACGGGCAGAGCAGGTGGTGCGTCTGCTGTTCATACAGCGCGACCGGGCAACCGACGTGGGTGCAGATCTTGGAGTAGGCGACGATACCGTCGTATGCCCAACTCTCGCGGTCCGGCTGCGGGTGGAGGTCTTGGGGAAGGAGTCGCATGAGGAGCACGGCGGACTTCGCCTTCTCCTCGAGCTTGTCGCTCACCTGGTCGAGTCCCTCAGGGATGACGTGGAATACCGACCCAAGGGTGACATCCGCGGCCTTGATGGGGGTCCCGAACGGGTCCTGGGTGAGCCGGGTGCCCTTCTTCCACATCGTCTCCTCGAGGAGCGTCACCGGGTTTGCCGCCGGTGCGAGGTCGCGGAACAAGACGATCGCGGGCAATGGCGTGGCCACGAGCGCGCCGATGAGGCTGTTACGGATGAGCGTGCGGCGCCCGAATCCGGACTCCTCGTTCGCCTGCTGGAAGATTTCGACCGCACGCGAACGCGTCTCGACCGTGCCGCGGGTCAAGTGGCGCGATTCGACCATCTCTTCGCCGCTCATCAGGTTCTTCGCCCAATAGATTGCGCCGATTCCAATGCTCACCAGACCGAGCGCAATGCCAATCCCCAGGAACATCGTGTTGAGTCGAATAGACGAAGGAACACCAGGACGGATCGGGAAGACGATGTACGCGACGATGGCGAAAACGCTGCCGACGATCGACAGCAGGAACAGCGTCGACACCCGCCTGGCCGCCTGCTTCTGCTTCTTGGGGTCCAGATCGGTGACGCGTGGCCGGTGAGGAGGCAGGCCAGGGTTGGCGATGGCATCCGAGGCAACAATGGCGGTGCCTGGCGAGGCCTGGGGTGGCTCGCTCTTCTCGATGGCCGAGCCGGCAGCGGCGTTAGTACCGCCGTCGTCGTCGTGTGCCATTCTCTTCCCTTCGTTTGGTGCAGGTCTGCTTGTTCTGCTGTGTTAAGTCTGACCCGTCACCGACGTGATGGGACGGAAAATCATCAGATCACGACGTTTAATTCGCCTTGGCAGCGATCCAGATCGTGACCCCGACGACCGCACCCAGACCGAAGATCCAGATGAACAGGCCCTCCGAGACCGGCCCGAGGTTGCCCAGGTCGATGCCACCAGGGGAGGGGTTCGTGTCGAGGTACTTCAGGTAGGTGATGATGTCGGATTTTTGCGAGGGCGTCAGGTTTGCGTCGTTGAATACCGGCATGTTCTGCGGGCCGGTCACCATGGCTTCATAGATGTGCGCCGCGGTGACACCGGTGAGGGCCGGCGCGAACTTTCCTTCGGTCAGTGCGCCGCCGGCACCAGCCACGTTGTGACACATGGCGCAGTTGACCCGGAACAGTTCGGCCCCCGTTGCCGAGTTCCCGTTGCCCTGGAGGTATTTGGAATCCGGGATGCCGGGGCCCGGGGCGAGGGAGGCGACCCAGGCCGCGAGGTCGGCAACCTGCGCGTCGGTGAACTGCGCTGGCTTCTGCTCTGCCTGCGGACCCTGCTGGGCGAGCGGCATCCGGCCGGTGCCTACCTGGAAACTGACGGATGCCGCACCGACGCCGTAGAGGCTCGGCCCAACCGACGTGCCCTGCGCATTCATGCCGTGGCAGGTCGCGCAGTTCGCAGCGAAGAGCTTTTCACCCTGTGCGGCAGAGGCCGCGCCGGAAACCGCCGCAGGTGTGTCCGCGGATGCCGTGCTGCTGAACAGCGCGTAGGCGCCGCCGGTCGAGACGAGCCCGATCACGATTAACGCTACGGTCGCCAGCGGATGACGCCGGTTGGCCTTGCGGCCGGCCGTGGCCGAGGGGCTTGAGTTCTTCGCCATTCGCGTGGTTTTCCTGATTCCCATTCGAGGTATGCCTATTTGAGTACGTAGATGACCAGGAAGAGCCCGATCCATACGACATCGACAAAGTGCCAGTAGTAAGAGACGACGATTGCGCTGGTCGCTTCTTTGTGACCGAAATTCTTGACGCTGTAGGCGCGACCGATGACCAGGAGCATGGCGATCAACCCGCAGGTGACGTGGAGCGCGTGGAAACCCGTGGTGAGGAAGAAGGCCGAGGCGTAGGAGTTGGCCGAAATCGTGACTCCCTCGCTCACGAGATTTGCGTACTCGAAGATCTGGCCGGTGACGAACACCGCGCCAAGTGCGTACGACGCGAAGAACCAGTCGACCATGCCCCACTGGCTCGGCTTCCAGCCGGTTGCCCGAGGCTGGAGGCGCTCCGCGGCGAAGACGCCGAATTGGCAGGTGACCGAGGAGAGCACCAGGACGATCGTGTTCACCAGCGCGTACGGCACGTTGAGGTGCTCGGACTGCGACGCCCACAGTTGAGGCGCGGTGGACCGGAGGGTGAAGTAGATCGCGAACAGGCCAGCGAAGAACATCACTTCACTGCCGAGCCACACGATCGTTCCTACCGCGACCACGCTGGGTCGATTGACGGTGGACACACCGGCTGAACGAGAGAGAGAGGTGCTGGTCACGTGTTCCATTATGGTCGATTTCGTCGTCAGGTTTTCTCATTCGTTCGGCCAGTCTGACCCCGGATCACGTTAAAGACGGGCAAGTGTGATCGATAGGATCGCTGCTATGTCTACCGATCCGACCTGGCCGCGACTGATCAGTGCGCTGCTCGATGGTGAGCATCTCGCCATCAGTGAAGCGTCGTGGGCGATGCGCCAGGTGATGCTCGGGGAAGCGACTCCCGCGCAGCTTGCCGGGTTCTTGGTAGCCCTCAGCGCGAAAGGGGAGACCGTCGACGAAATCGTCGGTTTCCGCGATGCTGTGCTCGAGAACGCCCTTCCGCTCGCCGTCGACCCGATGGCCCTCGATATCGTCGGCACCGGTGGCGACAGGTTCGGCACGGTGAACGTCTCGACGATGGCGTCGGTCGTGGCCGCGGCATCCGGTGTTCCCGTTGTCAAGCACGGCAACCGCGCTGCCAGCTCCCAGTCCGGCTCATCGGACGTCCTCGGTGCATTGGGCCTCGAACTCGACCTGTCGCCCGCCCACGTCGCGGAGGTGCTGCAGCGCGCGGGCATTACTTTTGCCTACGCCGCACTGTTTCACCCCGGATTCAAACACGCCGGAGCGGTTCGCAGCGAGCTCGGCATCCCTACCGTGTTCAACTTTCTCGGTCCGCTCTGCAATCCGGCTCGGCCGGAGGCCAGCGCGGTCGGCGTCAGCAATCTCGAGAAGGTTCCGCTCATCGTCGGCGTGTTCCAGACCAGGGGAGCCACTGCGCTGGTCTTCCGCGGAGACGACGGCCTCGATGAGCTCACGACGACCGGACACAGCCACATTTGGGAGATCTCGCGAGGAGCCGTGACCGAGCACGATCTCGACCCGCTCGATCTCGGGATTGCCCGGGCGAGCATCTCGGACCTTCTCGGCGGCGATCCTCTGCACAACGCTGGTGTCGTCCGTTCGACCCTGGCGGGGGAGCGGGGAGCGGTGCGCGACATCGTCCTATTGAATGCGGCAGCGGGGCTGGTTGCCTTCGACCTCGCGTTGAATCCGAGTCATGTTCAGGAGTCGATCGTCGACCGGTTCGCGGCGAAACTCGCCGTGGCCACCGAGGCTGTCGACTCAGGCGCGGCCGCCACGAAGTTGGATGACTGGATACTCGCGACCAGGGCCTACGGGAGCGCGCGCTAATCCTTCGCCGTCACGCGGCATCCACATAGAGCCATCGACCGCCCTCTTTCAGGAACCGGCTGGTCTCGTGCTGCACTCCGGCGGTACCGTCCAGCCGATAGTGCGCCTCGAACTCGACGGTGCCGTCTCGGTCGAGGATTCCGCCGCCGCTTCTGGCCAGGATGTCCAGTCGGTACCACCGAATGCCGGGGTCGAGTTCGAGCTCGTCCGGCCGGGATGACGGATGCCAGGTGTCGAGCAGATAGTCGACCAGCCCGGTGGAGTATGCCGAGTACCGCGAGCGCATCAGCCGTTCGGCGGTCGGCGCCGCGGCTCCTCGGTGGAACGGCCCACAGCACTCGACATAGGGTAGGCCGCTCAAGCACGGACAGCGGAGCGACGCAGCGCCCGCTGTCTCATCGGTGGA
>JAODMG010000183.1 GCA_025464895.1 Microbacteriaceae bacterium
GATGTCGCGGGTCTCCAGGTACATGTTGCGGCTGATGGCCTGGTCGATCCACTTCTGCGCGCGCGCGGCCACCTCGAGGAAGGCATACGGCGACAGCTGGAAGCTCGTCTTGTAGGTCGCCTTCACCGCGTCCGGGATGGCGGCGATGTTCTGGATGTCACCCTGGCTGCGCAGGATGTCTTCCTTGGTCGCATCCCAGATTCCGAGGCGCTGCAGGTCGGTCACCAGGTTGCGGTTGACCTCGAGGAACTTGCCGTTCGAGGTCGACCGGCTGAAGATCTGCGAGAACTGCGGGTCGAGGCCGGGGGTGGTTCCCGCAACCAGGCCGATGGACGCGGTCGGCGCGATCGCCATCAGCGTCGCGTTGCGCATGCCGCCCTTGACCTTCAGTCGAAGCGCATCCCAGTCGAGACGCGTCTTACGGTTGACCTTGATCTCGAGGCCGCGGTCGGCTTCGGTCAGCGCGATGCTGTCGAGCGGCACCATGCCCTTCGACCAGCCGGAACCGTCGAAATTCGGGTACGCGCCGCGTTCCGTCGCGAGGTCGGCGCTCTCGTCGATCGCCGCGTAGGACACGTGCTCCATGATCTCGTCGATCAGGTCGTATGCCTCTTCGCTCTCGTAGCTCAGGCCCAGCTTCTCCACGACATCCGTGAAGCCCATCACGCCGAGTCCGACCGCACGGTTCTGCTGGTTGGAGAAGTCGGCCTCTTTCACCGAGGAGCGGGTGATGTCGATCAGGTTGTCGAGCTGGCGAACCGCGAGACGCGCGCTCTCTTCGATCTTCTTGAAGTCGAGCTTGACCGCATCGCCGTCCCTGACAAGCACGAGGTGCTGCGAGAGGTTGATCGATGCCAGGTTGCAGACGGAGACGTTGTCTTCGTCCTGCGGGAGGGTGATCTCGGTGCACAGGTTCGACAGGTGGATCGTGCCGGTGTTGTTGTTGAGCGCTCGGTTGTTGATCGTGTCTTTCCAGGTCAGCCACGGGTGGCTGGAGGTCTGCAGGGAGATCAGGATCGACTTGAACTGCTCGCGGGCCGAGATCTTCTTGAACATCCGCAGCTCGCCGGCTTCGGCCTTCGCGACGTACTCCTGGTAGCGCAGCGAGAACGCCTTGCCGTAGAGCTCGTTGAGGTCGGCGACCTCGAGCGGGTCGAAGAGGTACCAGTCGTCGTCGCTCTGCACGCGCTTCATGAACTCGTCGCTGATCCAGACCGCGGTGTTCGCGGTACGGGTGCGGCGGTACGGGTCGCCGGAGTTCTGGCGAAGGTCGAGGAACTCCGGGAAGTCGAGGTGCCAGTTCTCCATGTAGAAACAGAGGGCGCCGAACTTCTTGCCGCCGCGGCTGACCGCACGCAGGATGGAGTCGATCGTGTGCATGAACGGGATCGGGCCGGTCGAGGTGGTGTTGTTCGAGCGGATGGGCGAGCCCTGCGAGCGCAGCTTGGTCACCGAGAGGCCGATTCCGCCGGTGCCCTTGGTGAGCCACATCACGTCGCGAGTGGTCTTCGCGATGTGCTCCATGTCATCCTGCATCTCCATCACGAAGCAGTTCGCGAGCTGCGGGTAGATGGTGCCGGCGTTGACCAGTGTCGATCCGGCGGCGAGGTATTCGAGCCTCGACATCTTCTCGTAGAAGGCGATCGCGGCCTCGTTCGGCTTCGCCTCGTTGAGGCTGAGGCCCATCGCGATGCGCATCCAGAAGTACTGCGGAACCTCGAGGGCATCGCCGTTGCGGCCCTTGATGCCGTAGCGGTTGTTGAGCGTGACGACACCGATGTACTTGAGCAGCTCGTCGTGGGCCGGCTCGAGGTGGCTCGCGAGCAGGTCGAGGTCGAACAGTTGGGTCAGCCGGGAGTCGAGCAGCTGCTCCTCGACGCCGCGGGTGATGTTGGCGGAGAAATGGGAGCGGTGCAGATCCTTCAGCTCGGATGCCGTGCTGTAGTCGCCGAGGACCCGCTTGTAGATCGTCTTCAGGAGAAGCCGTGCGGCGACGGTGTCGAATGCCGGGTCGTCCTTGACGTTCTGCAGCGCGACCTGGATGACCGCCTCATCCAGCTGCTGCGTGGTGATGCCGTCGAAGAGCGTGAGTTCGAGTTCGCTCGCGATCTGGGTGACCCAGGTGATGTTGTCGTCCAGCCCGGCACTCGCGTGCTCGATGGCCAGGTTGATCTTGTTTGCGTCGTACGCCTCGTGTTGTCCGTTGCGCTTGACTACGGTGATTGCCATCTGTGCTCCTATTAATGCTGTGAAAAGCCCGCTCCGACCAGCGGTTCTTTTCTCCCCTGAGTGACTTGAAAAAGTCTGAATTCGCGACTGTCGAGTGCACCAGGCCGGCCACGAAATCATCGTTTTCCAGGAGATGCTGCTCAGCAGTTCCACCACTATATATCGTGCCTGCTGGGTGCGCTACATCCCATATCTTGTGGCGTGTCATCCACAGTTGTGCATAAGTTCGCCGAGTTTTGCACAGCCTGTTAGCGCAATTCTGCCCCCGACCACCGACATCGGAGACGAGTCCGGAATCGGCGCAGGAAAGACACTCGGCGTCGATAGGATTGCAGCCTTGTGAACAGCTACCTGGGGCTCCTGAAAACGCGCGGCGTCGCGCGCATCATGGCCGCGCAACTGGTCGCCCGCTTCCCATTCGGGATGCTCTCGCTCGCCTTCCTCCTGCACATCGAACGGCTGCACCATTCCTACGGGGCCGCCGGCCTGGTGCTCGCGGCGACCAGCATCGGCCAGGCCATATCCGGGCCGCTCACCAGCCGCTGGATGGGGGTGTGGGGAATGCGCCGGGTGCTCCTGCTCACCATGGTGGTCTGCGCGAGTGCCATCGGCACGATCGCGCTCGCGCCGGTGCTGCCGGTCCCGGTCTACATGGCGATCGGCCTGCTCGCCGGGCTGAGCACTCCACCCGTGCAACCGGCGGTTCGCACCATCTATCCGAAGATGGTGAATTCCACCCAGCTCACACCGCTGTTCTCCCTCGACGCCTCCGCGCAGGAAGTGATCTGGGTGCTCGGCCCGGTGATCACCACGTTCGTGGCGACGCAGATCAGCACGGTGCTGGCGATCCTGGTCGCCATGGCCTTCATGGTCGGCGGCGGCATCTGGTTCATCGCCTCCCCCGAGGTCGGGCGGGTTCGGATCCCCCGCAGCCGTCGGCGGATCGGCGTCGTGCTCGCGAGGCCGGCGGTGCGGCTGTCGACCATAACGGGCTTCCTCCTGGTCGGTGCCTGCGCCTCGATCGAGGCTGGAGTCGTCTCGAGCTTTGGCGAGGCGAGCCCGGAATCCGGCATCGTGCTCGCGCTCTTCGCCGTCGGCTCCCTCATTGGCGGACTCTCGCTCGGCCATGTGCCGATCAGTCGCTGGGCGATGGCGAGACGGATGTTCGCCATCTTCGTCGGAATGTCGCTGGCGGCAGCGTCCCTCAACTTCTGGTGGCTGGCGGCAACCCTGCTCATCGCCGGCATCGGCATCGCCCCGGCGCTCGCGGTAATGTTCGCGATCGTCTCATCCAGCGTCAAGTTCTCGGAGACGGCGGAGGCTTACGGCTGGGTTGGCACCGGGCAGCTCATCGGCGCCGCGCTCGGTTCGGCCGCGGCCGGCTTCATGATCGACCGCTTCCACGCTCCAGGGGCGTTCTGGGTGGCGGCGAGCTTCGCGTTCGTGGGCTTTCTGGTGCCGACGATCTTCCACCGCTGGCATCCGGACCTGCGCGGCCGGGACGCCAGCCCGATCCCCGACACGGAGCCGGTGCAGGTCCAGCCGAGCTGACGCAGGAGCTTCGCGCTGCCGAGCACCAACCCCGCAGCAGCGCAGCAACGCCCCCACTAGCGGAGCGGCTTCAGCACCTCGGCGAGCGTCGTGAGCTCGACCAACTGCTTCTCCATGATCGCGACGTTCTTCTCGTCAGGCATGAAGGTGCCGTTCGAGATCTGGGAGGACACGAATGGGAGTTCGAGCGCCGCTCCGGCACGCACCAGGCCGACCATCGCGAGCACCGGTTCGATCGCCGTGATGCCGCGGGTTCCACCGGACACCCCGCCGTAGCTGACCATACCGACCGGCTTCCTCCACCACTCGCGGGACACGAAGTCGATCGCGTTCTTCAGCGCCGGCGAGAAGCTGTGGTTGTACTCGGGGGTGACGAAGATGAAGGCGTCGGCGGCATCCACCCTCTCGCTCCAGGCGATGGTGTGCGGCTTGGTGTACTGGCGCAGGGCCGGATGCTTCGGCTCGTCCATGAACGGAAGCGCGATCTCGGCCAGGTCGGCGAAGTCGACGTCGAAGCCGTGCGCCTCTGCCTTGGTTCTCACCCATTGGGCGATCGGAAGGCCGACCCTTCCCGGGCGAACGCTTCCAACGACGATCATGAGCCTTGACATCCGATGTGCCTTTCCGAAAAACGACGGGAACGATGTCGTCCCTCTTCGCTCAAGTTCCACATCGACGGCCGCATTCCCGCGAAAGGCCGAAGCGCCATCAGTCGAGCACGGGAACTCCTGCCGGTCCGACGTCGTCCTGGCTGTCACCGTCATCCACCCGGCCCGCGCTGTCAGCGCCCGCGCGGTCGCCGTTGTCGACGTCCTCCGGGTTCGGAAGCGTCATCAGGAAGCGGAAGAACAGGATGCTGGCGAGAGTAGCGAGTCCTCCGCCGACGATGAACGGCAGAGTCAGGTCCACTCGCCCGAGCAGGCCGCCGAGGAGCGCGCCGAGCGGCATGCTCCCCCAGAGCAGCGTGCGCCAGGTTCCGTGGACCCGGCCGAGCAGACGACCCGGGACCACACTCTGGCGAAGCGACATGATCAGGACGTTCCAGACGGTGATCGTTGCCGAGGTCACGAAGAATCCGAGCGCTGCGGCCCAGAGCGTCGGCACCAGCCCCATGAAGAGGAGCCCGGCCGCAGAGACGAGGTCCATCACCGCCATCGTGAGACCGGCCCCCCAGCGGGACTTGAACCAGCCGACGGCGAAGCTCGCCAGGATTCCGCCGATGGCCCCGCTCAGCATGAAGACGCCGAACAACGCCTCCGGCAGTCCGAGCCGGCTCAGCAGGAACAGCACGAGTCCTGCGGTGGCCATCGAGAACAGCACCCCGATGAAGGTACTGTAGAACCACAGGGTGCGCATCATCCGGTTGGCCATGATGAAGCGGAAGCCGTCGACGAATTGCCGATACCAGGCGACTCTCGGCTCGCCGTCGACCATCGCGGTGAACTGGTGCCCGGATGCCACCCTCGGCAGCAGCAGGGCGAGTACGACCGCCGCCGCATAGACCAACGCGTTCAGGCCGAGCGGAATCACGACGGCGATCACGAAGAGGAGCGACGTGACCGGACCAGACACGAAGTTCTGCACCACCTGCTCCCCCGCTTCGATGCGTGCATTGGCGCGAGGAAGGTTGCCCCGGTCGACGATGCTCGGCACCACCGCGCGGATCGCGCCGTCGTACACGGTCTCGAACATCCCGTAGACGAAGACGACCAGGTACAGCCACCAGATGGTCAGGCCGCCGCCGACACTCAGCACGAGCAGCGCGACGGCGAGCACCGTGCGCACGCCGTTCGCGATCGCCAGCGCCAGCCTGCGGTCGATCCTGTCGATCAGGATGCCGGCCGGAATCGCGAAGAACAGCCAGGGGAGCAGCGCCAGGGCGGCGATGCCGGAGATGAGGAGCGGGTCATCCGTCACCCGCACCGCCAGCAGCGGCATCGCCGTCCTGGCGATGCCGTCACCGAGGCTGGACGCGAGGTTGGCCGTGAACAGATTGCCGAAGGTGCGGCCGAGCGGTGCCTTGTTCACGGACATCGAAGATCCTTACCAGCGTGTGTGGATTGCCTCGCGGAAGTGGCGGTTGTAGATGGAGAGAACGCCGGCGGAGAAGGATGCATCCAGCTGCGGCGCCGAGCCGGCGACCGCGTTCGACTGAGCCTGCCCGATGTTGCGAGCCCCCGGAATGACCGTGGTGACGCCGTCCAGCTGCGCCAGCCAGGCGAGGGCCGCCTGCGCGGTGCTGAGTCCGGCCGCGGCGGGCGTACCGGCGACCAGGTCGGTGAATTCCTGGGCGGCGACCACACCGGTCTCGAAGTCGACGCCGGAGAAGGTCTCCCCCACGTCGAACGCTTCGCCGTGCCGGTTGTAGCTGCGGTGATCGGAGGCGGGGAAAGTCGTCGTCGCGGTGTACTTGCCGCTCAGCAGGCCAGAGGCCAGCGGCACCCGCGCGATGACGCCGACCCCGGCGTCGATGGCGGCGGGCAACACGACGTCGATCGGTTTCAGTCGGAACGCGTTGAGGATGATCTGCACCGTGGCCGTTCCCGGCCGGGCGATCGCGGCGAGCGCTTCCGCGGTCGTCTCGACGCTCACACCGTACGCCGCGATCGCGCCGTCGGCGACGAGCGTATCGAGGGCGTCATAGACGGCATCGGATGAGAAGACCGGCGTCGGCGGGCAGTGCAGCTGCACGAGATCCAGGGTGTCCACTCGCAGGTTGGCGCGCGACCGGTCGGTCCACTCGCGGAATTTCGCCAGGGTGAAGTTCGCCGGATCCTGCGCTTCGCGCCTGCCCATCTTCGTGCCGACGGTGATTCCGTGACCCGGCTTGCCTGCCAGGTAGTCCCCGATGAACTTCTCGCTGCGACCGTCACCGTAGACGTCGGCGGTGTCGAAGAAGGTCACGCCGGACTCGACCGCGGCGTCGAGCACGGCCCGCGCGTCATCCGGGCTCACCTCGCCCCAGTCGGAGCCGAGCTGCCAGGTGCCGAGGCCGATCACTGAGACGTTCCGACCGGTGCGACCGAGTGTTCTAGTGTGCATCCTTCGAGGCTAACGGATGCCTCGGACCCGCCATCGACACCGCCACCCGATCGCCGCCGCCACCGCCCGAGCAGCCGCAGGATGACGCTCGAATCGTCAACAACGTTGGGTGGTGGCGGCTCGAGTACCTCGGTACCGTGAGGTCATGGAGGCACAGGTCATGAAGCGAATGTGGTTACCGGCGACACTCCTACTCGTCGCGCTGTGCCTTGCGGGCTGCACCGCCGGTTCCGGCAGCAGCTCCAGCTCGGCCGGGCCGGGCCTCTCAGACTCCGGCCCGCTGAAATCGAGCACCGGGGATGCCGCGAAAGGCGGCACGGTGTATGCGACATCCGGCAGGAGTGAAATCACCACCGGCACACTCTCGATCATCACCAAGGTTCCGACCGAATCTGCGGATGACGCGACCCGCATAGTCGAGCAGGCCGGCGGACGCGTTGACGCCCGCAACGAGCGGACTCCCGTCAATGGCACCGGCAGCAGCGTCGACGGCGGCGTTGTCGACGGCAGTGTCGACAACGGCGGCGTCGACCTCACCGTGCGGATCCCGTCCGCCAAGGTCACCGCGACCCTCGATGAACTGAAGCGGCTCGGGAAGGCCGAGAGCGTGAAAATCTCCACGGCGGACGTGACCAGCCAGGTGCAGGATCTCGGTGCCAGGATCACCGCGCTGCAGGCCTCGGTCGACCGGCTGCTCACGCTCATGACGAAGGCGACCTCGACGCAGGATCTCATCACCATCGAGTCGGCACTGTCCGAGCGGCAGGCGAACCTGGAGAGCCTCCAGGGCCAGAAACGGCAGCTGGACGACCAGGTCGATCTGTCCACCTTCCAGCTGCACATCGGCTCGGAGGCGACTGCCAAGGCCGAGACACCCGGTACATTCATCGACGGCCTGGCCACTGGATGGCGGGCGCTCGCGGCCTTCTTCGCCGGCGTGCTCGTCGTCGTCGGCATCCTGCTCCCCTGGATCGTGGCCGTCGCCCTGATCGCCGCCGCGGTTCTCGTCATCATCCGAGTGCGTCGCTCGCGCGCCGCAGGGATCGATCCGCCCGCATCCTAGATCGGGCGCCCACGCTAGGTGGGGCTATCTACGCGGGGCTTATAGGCGATATCGTCGGCGGGTAGAGCTGCGGCCAGTTCGGCTCGCCCGCCTCGCCGCCGAGGAGCGCCTCCAGCGTGGGAAGTGCGCCGCGCAACACGTCACGCTCGTTCGCCCCGAGCGGGCGCAGGAGGTCGGCGATCACATCGGCTCGCGCAGATCTCGCGCGGACGATCAACTCAGTTCCCGACTCCGTGGCCTCGATCACGAACGCTCGCCCGTCGCGGGGGTCGACTTCACGCCGCACCAGTCCATCGGCCTCCAGCCGGGCGATGATGCGAGTGATGGTCGCCGCGGCAACGCTCTCCCTGATCGCGAGGTCACCCGGCCGAAGCGGCCCGAACTTGACCACGCTGGAGAGCGCAGAAAGCATGCCGTGGCTGAGCCCCTGCCCACCCTTCAGCATTCGTCGGTTGAGCCGACCGACGACCATGGCGAGGCCCGCCGCGAGCTCTGCGGTGTCATCCTGCGTCGGCGCAGTCACACTGTCACCTCGTCGCGCTTCGATCTGTCCACTGGCTCATCATGGTGCATGGTGAGCGGTCCACGACACAGGCGGCGCGGATGATTGCGACGAAGGAGCCCGCCACTGGGCGTCGCGGGCACCGCTGGTGACACGAAAGAACTCCATCGACGGAAACGGCGCAAGTCGGGATATTGCTTGCTTGCTATTAAGCAATTGTAGGCCATTCGGGGGGTTGTCCACCGCGATCGACTCCGGATAACGTGGCATCCGCATCCCCCGGCCCGACGATCCAGCTCGAAACAAGACTGGGCAGTCTAATTAACAAACTGTTCACGAGCGGACCCTTCCGAGTGCAAAACTTTCGGACTAGATTCGTGCTCATACCAGCTCAGGGGAGGAGTGACATGACAGTTACAGCCCCGCGGACTCTAACCAGGAACGACCTCGAGGTCCGCGCCCTATCCGGCTCAGAATGGCGGGTGAGCGATCGACGAGTGTCGCCGCAAGACGCCTTCAGCCTTCTTGGATTCATCGAAAGAAAGCACGACGTCTACGAGGTGATGCAGCTCGGGCGAGGATTCGAATTCTTCTCGTTCCAAAGCTACGACGACGCCATTGCGCACTTCCTCCAGGTCGATCGCAGTCACGAAACCCCGTCGGAATTCGTGCTCTCATGGCTGCCGTCACTCACCTGAGCGAGGCGCCGCCCGACCAGGCCAAGGAACGCGTGGTCACCATCCGCTGTGTCGGACGAGAGTTTCTGACGCGCTTGACCATGGCGGATATATTCCTTAGGCGATCCTCCGATGTCATCGCCGGCGGCGGCGCCGAGCTCGTACCGCTCCTCCACCAGGACGGGCTCGAGATGATCTTCGTGACCGAGCACACCGAGATCACGGTTACCGAGCTGGCACCGTAGGAGGCGCCGTAGGGATTGGCGGTGGCGTCCGTCCGGTCAGTCCACCGCCCGGGTTTTGCTGGGCCCGCGCGGATCCCGTGGTGGTGTGGGAGGCGTCGGATGATCCGTCCCCCCCGGTTCCGAGGCCGAATCCCGCGCCCGCTCCGACTCCAAGGTCAAGTTTGAGGGATTTGCCGGAGCCGCCGTTGGCTTGCGGCGGCAGAGACGGCGATGGTGCCTGGTGCAGTTTGGCATGGGTGCTCGCCGATCCGCCCGGGGAATGACTCGGTACCGTCGACGGTCGTGATCCGGGATGGACCGTCGGCTTACTTCCGAGCGACAGCCCGTTCGCGATGCCGGTAATGACGTGAGAGGTTCCCGAGCGGAAATCGGGGCTCACCGCGGCGGCAGTTCCCGCTCCAACTCCCATCAATCCAACGAGTGCCAAGGAGAAAATGACTCCACGGCGACCGCGGCGACGGCGGGAGTTCAGCGTCGCCACCGTTCCGTCGAGGATCGCGGCGAGCGCGGGCGACGGGGTGGGGGCTGGCTGCTGCGACAGGGATCGCAGGTCGAGAAGCACGGAGCGGAGCTGTGCGGTTTCGTGCTCGTCGAAGTCGGACAACAGGTCGTCGACGATTCGGCCGTCGTTGCGATCGAGCGTCATCGGGTTCTCCAATCGTCGAGTTCTGGCCGGTCCCTGAGGGCGAGGAGCGCGCGGCGTTGAAGCTGCTTGACCGCGCCGACAGACTTGCCCATAACCGTTGCAACGCGCTCGAGGGGCATATCCGCGAGGACGCGGAGTAGGAGCACTTCGCGGTGGTCGTCCTTCAGGAGGGAGAGGATCGACAAGACATCGTCTCCCGACTGTGTGACCGCCAGGTCCTCGGCGGATTCCGTCACGCGCGGATCCTTTTCCATTTCGTATTCGACCGTCGGTGGTTTGCGGGCACGGGCTCGATGGTGATCGACAGCGCGTGCGTGCGCGATGGAGAAGACCAATGTGCGAACACCGTCCTCTCCACCGCGTACACCGTCTATTCGGGAAAATACTGCAAGGAAAACATCCTGGGTAACCGCTTCGGCATCGTCGATCCTGTGTCCCCGAAGGTATCCGAGGACCGCGGGCGCCAGCTCGCGGTAGATGCTCTCGAATGACGGCTCGTGCACTGGCGAGTCAGCCACCCGCGTTTACTCCATTCGACGGAGTCCCCACGCGGGCGCTTCGGTCACCGAACCTTTCAGGGGCGGGTCCCAACAGTGGACTTGAGCGACACCCCGGCAGGAGGAACGACCGCCTTAGCAGTGGCCGTAGAAGATGCCGACGGCACCGTGACCGTGTGCTGCGGGTGGGTCGCGGACAGCCCCGGCGTATGGATGGTGGCGCAATACGTCGCAATGTTAGACGCTCCGTTCGCCGCGCTGACCAGCGAGGCATATGCCGTCGAGGATACATTCAGCCCATGTGCGAACGCGGTACAGAGTCCGAAAGCCGCCGGACCGGTTGCGTCTGGTCCAACCGGGGTCGACTTGGCTGCGGCGGTCGGGCTGCCTGTCGGCGTGGGTGTCGCGTCGGCGGTCGCAGTCGCGGAGGCGGTCGCGGTGACCGCGGTGTGCGTCTTGGGCGCCGGCGCCCCGATGATGTTGTGTGCGGCCTGCTGCGCGGCAGCCGGAAGCAGGTTGGCGGATGCGGCGACTCCCGCTCCACCGCCGACTGCAACTCCAGCGACGAGCACTCCGAATGCGATCTTGCCGGCGGTCAGGGTCAGAATTGAAAACATAGAGATCCTTACTCATTGAGAATCGCCGAAGCGACCCGGTTTCGCGTGACCTGACCACTGCGGCCCGGTCACACTTTCGTAATCGTCGGCGCGGTCAGGAAAGTTACGCTCGGCCGTACATTCACATCGAACAAGCACATATCAGGCAATAACCGAGATGACGGACTTGCCTCGCACCGTTCCCGCGTGAAGCATCAGCGCCCGCAGCTGGCGATCGACTCCCCCGAACCAGCGACCGCCGCCCCCTCCCCCGGCGATGACGAGGTAGTTGTCGTGCACGATCGCTTTTACCGTAGAGCTCCCTTGCTCGTTGTTGGATACTGGAATACGTCGTCGAGCGGGACGCCGAACGCCTGCGCGATCTGGAACGCCAGCTCGAGCGACGGAGAATAGCGACCCTGCTCGATGGCAATCACGGTCTGGCGGGTCACCCCGATGCGCTCGGCGAGCTCCGCCTGGGTCATCTCGCCGCGCGTGAACCGCAGACGGCGGATGTCGTTGGTCACCCTGGTCGGCTTCACCATGTCGGCAGGCCCCGGCGGTAGGCGATGACCTTGGCGACCGAGCCGAGGACCGCGGAGAGCACGAACGCGAGGTAGACCGCGTTGGCGATCCAGAAGTGCGGAATCTCGGCCATCGCGAGGATGAGTGCGGCAACCCCTCCGATCACCAGGAAGGCCTGGCCGGTGTATTCGCCGAACCGCGAGATCTCGCGGTCCCGCGCGTCCTTCGTCCCCGCATTCCGCGGCGAGAAGATGCCGACCAGGATGTTTACAACGATCGACACGACGATCGCCCCTCCGATGGTCCACAGCATCGTTGCGACGTAGGAGACCTCGGCGAGCGGAGCACCTCCCGCTCGGGCGAGGATGATCGCGAGATAGCTGGCGTACCCCCCGATCGCGACCACGAGCATGATCCAGGCGCGTTTCTCTTCCGAAGACATTGTGACTCCCATGTAAAGTAAAGCTGACATTCACAATGTAAAGAAAGATTTACTTGATGTCAAGAGGAATTTACTTCTCCGAGCCTCGACCGCGTGTGCGACCCTTGAGTTAGATCGCACAACGAGGACGACGAGCATGGACGCCAAGCGCGAGACGATGACAGATGTCCTTGTCGTGGGGGCGGGACCCACCGGACTGATGCTCGCCGACTGCCTCGCAAGACTGGGCATCGATGTCGTCATCGCCGATGGCAAGGCCGGACCGACGACCGAGTCACGTGCCCTCGGCGTCCAGGCTCGGACAATGGAAATCTACGACCAGCTCGGCATGATCGACGAGGTTCTCGCCGAGAGTTACACCGCCGACGCGATCGTGCCCGGTTACGGCACGAGAGCCTTCGGCGCGATCAGCCTGACCAACCTCGGCCGCACGCTGTCGCCATTCCCTCGCCTCTACGTCCTCGAACAGAGCAGAAACGAGAGACTGCTCGTACGCGACCTCGGCTCGCGTGGAGTCGAGGTCTCCTGGAACCACCCGCTGACCTCCCTCGACCTGATCCCGGATGCGACGCATCCGATTCGCGCGACGATCGGATCCGGCGAGATCGTCAACGCCCGATATTGCGTCGGAGCCGACGGTGCATCCTCCCTCGTTCGCAAACTTCGACGAATCGACTTCGCCGGCAAGACCAACGAACACAGCTTCTTCGTGTGCGACGCGACCGACGCGGAAGGACTCATCCCTGACCGCATCAATATGCGTATGGCTGCACACGACTTTTTGCTCACCTTCCCGATGGGACCGAACAACCATCAACGGCTGCTCGGAATAATCCGCACCGAAGGGACAGAGGTTGCGGGCCTGGAAGAAATCGTGAGATACCGCCTCCGCAGCGCGTTCTCGGTCGGCTATGGGTCATCGACCTGGTTTGCGACCTACCGGCTCCATCACCGAATCGCCGCACGGTTCCGCGATGGTCCGTTCTTTCTCGCCGGCGACGCAGCCCACGTGCATTCCCCGGTCGGCGCTCAAGGCATGAACACCGGACTTCAGGATGCCCACAACCTCGCCGCCAAGATCGCCGACGTCATCCAGCACCGAGCGCACGACGCCTACCTCGATCAGTACGAAGCGAAGCGACGTCCGGTCGCACAACGTTTGGTGTCCACCACCGACCGCCTCTTCGAAACGATCACGTCGGACGGGGTCATCGCTCGCGCCATTCGCCGCACCGTGGTCCCGGTCATTGCCCCACTCGCGACACGGACCCTCCCCCGTCTCCCCGGAGCCAGCCGAATTTTCGGATACGTCTCCCAGACGCGCATCCACTACCGGACGCTTGATCGGCAGGACAACACTCGTGACCGCGTCGTCGGCCGCCGTCTGCCCTGGACCGGTGATAACTACGGATGTCTCAGGTCGATGACCTGGCAAGTGCACTCCTACGGCGCGCCCAGCGCACCCTTTGCGGACGCTGTCGCCCGGGAACTCGCCATCACTCCCCAGTACTTTTCCACAGCGGGGCGGTCTCGTCTGCAGCCCGATCGGCTCTACCTCGTCAGACCCGACGGATTCGTCGCCGCTGGCGCACCTGCCGATACCGCCCTGCGGGTATTTCAGCGAGCACTACAGCTGTGATGGGCCGCGAGCGCCGATAGCGCCTAGGCCGCGAACAGTATGAGAGCCTTTGCTAGGAGCAGAGCGGCGGAGCCCCTAAGTGCTGCGGTTCTCGAGTGCAGACACTTGACCCAGAAGTTGCTCCGAAACGAGGTCAAATGGCTCCATGCTCTGTTCTGCACGACTGAGGACGATCGCCCCCTCGGTTGACGCGATAAGAGTTGCGGCGAAGCGTTCGGCATCCGACCCGGCGAGACCTCCCGTCGTGAAGAGCTCAGTAAGACTGGTCCGCCAATCGCGAAAAACTTTTGCGGCGCGCTCGAGAACTGAAGGTGAATCGGTCGCCACGGTGACCGCGAGGACCGAACATCCGGCTTGAAAGTTCGTTCGCACCAAGACCTCCCTCCACAAGTAGAGGAAGTACTCGGTGACCTCGGTGGGTGACGATCCTGCCTTTGTGTCGAGGAAGGCGATGGCGCGAGCGCCGGCGAAATCTACTGCTTCGCCGATGAGTTGATCCTTCCCATCCGGGAAGTGGTGGTAGATGGAACCGCGTGGAGCTCCGGTCAGTTCGAGTACCTCGGAGAATGATGTTCCTTGGAGTCCTCGCTCGGCCAAGAGACGGGCTGCACCTTCGATCATTCGCTGGCGCGAGTCTAACGGCATCTACTAGGCCTGTGCGGCCGTGGCCTGAAGTTCGATGATCTGCTTCCGTGCCGCAGCGACGAGCTCCTCGTTGGTGTTCGCGTGGCCGGCAAGACCCCAACCACCCTCGACAGCTTCGGTGAGCAGCACCCAAGTGCGCGTCCTAAGTTCAGGGTCTCCTGCGGCCTTTGCGATGAGGTCGGTGAATTGCGCCACAACGGCGAGCTGCTTGTCGCGGTCGAGCGCGCCGAAGTTGGTGAGCACCTGGACGCGCACATAGTTCGAGTCGCCGTCGACGTTCGAGAGGTCACCCGCGGGCAGTTCGTGGACGAAGCCGGCCGTGTTCTGACGGAACATCGGGATGTCCGGAACAGCCTCAATGGTCTTAAGGGTGCTCGCCAACTCCTTGGCGAGCTCATGCTTGTCGGCAAACGTCCCGACGGTCGCGTACACATCGATCATTGGCATTTTGGGTGTCTCCCTGTTGATTAATTTCAAAGCCCGTTGCCCCGTCATTATGCGTTATGACGATCGTCATAGTCAATACTTTTTCAGCTGAGAGCTAGACATTGACGGCTCGTATGACTGCTGCGGCACTCGACAGCAACGACAAAGAGCCACCCCGAAGGGTGGCTCTTTGTGCGGTGGAAGACCCACTCACTGGCATCGACGCGGACGGCGATTCTAGTAAGCCTTCTAGGGTGGACCCTAGGAGATTCGAACTCCTGACCTCCTCGATGCGAACGAGGCGCGCTACCAACTGCGCCAAGGGCCCTAGTGCGTAGCTACGTTATCACGCGAGGGGGCGCGAACTTTAACTGGCGGCGGAGGCGCGACGGCGCTGCAGGACCGCGTCGAGGTCGGTCGTGGTTCCCTCGATCTCGCCGAGGTAGCCCATGCCGGCGAATCGGCTCGGCTTGGCCGACTGGACCGCGGCCGGACGGGCAATGGGCGCGGCCGGACGGATGATCGGGGTCACCTCCGGCGACTCGTGCGCCTCACGAAGCCGGCGCTCCGCCTCCGCGGCGGCATTGCGGAGTTCTGCGGCGGCATCCAACGAAGCGGCGACTGCGCGATCGATCTGCGGGCGGGACAGGTACAGCGGCTTCGGCACCGGAACCGGCGTCCAACCGGTCGACTCCGCCGCCTGCTCACCCTGCGCCTGGTCGTGCAGCCGCGGCGCGGTCAGCGTCTGCGCCTGCGACTGCGCCCGGAGTCCGCGGACGAGCTCTGCGCGGGCGCGACCGACGGCGGCCATCTGTCCGAGCAGGGCGAACGATCCGATCGCCACGACCGACCCGGAGGCCAGCAGGAACCAGCTCGCGCTCGTCATCCATTGCCCGACACCGAACCCGGCGGCAACGAGGGAGGCCAGCAGCACGAACGAGGTGAAGGCGCGGGAACGGCGAAGCCTGCGGGTCGCGGTCGACCCGGTCCGCACATCGGCGGCGAGTCTCGGGAGGGTCTGGGCGAGCTCCCTGCTCGCCGCCCGATCGGCTGCCGCGGCCTGGGCGCGAGCGACGGCATCCTGGTGCTTGAGCTGTTTGCGCAGGATCTGCTCCTGCGCGGCCGCGCTGCGGGCGGATGTCTCGACCCTCACCTCGTGCGGAACCTCGGCGGTCTCGGCGAGCACCCGAAGAGTCTGCTGCAGCCGCACCGCGTTGCGCTCGGTGGACAAGTATTCGCGGCGGCGGAACCAGGTCGGCACCAGGTAGACCAGCCAGAGCAGCGCGGCGAGCGCGATAACGATACTCGAGCCGAAACCGTCTGTTCCCATGCCCCTACGGTACGAGCATTTGACAGTTTCGCCGACCACTCCACATGGTGTGTTCCCGCGTGTTTGGTGTGTATCGCGGTTCGGGCGCGCGGGCGAAGCCGGGGGTACCCTGTGGCTATGCGTCCGTACCCCGAACGGCGGACGACGGAGCGCGCCCCGACCCTCCGCCGCCTGGTCGAACCATGGACGCTCATCCTCGTCATCACCGGCCTGTTCCAGCTCCTTCGCGGGGCACCGGTCGATGCGGCCTTCTTTCTCGTCATCGCCACCCTGTTGATGGCGGATGCCGCGGGCCTCCTCTGGTTCGCCGGCACCGGCCTCCCCCGCCGTGGCCTCATCGTCGTCACAGCCATCCTCCTCGGACTGCTCCTGGTGCTCGTGCCGCGTCACGGCGCCGCGGCCGGCATCGTCGTCGGGACCGCGGGCATCGGGCTGCTCGCGCTGGCCTGGTCCCCGTCGCCCCCGCCGCAGTCCCCCACGTCGCGGGCCGCTCGAGTCGTGTCCGCTCGAGTCGTTGCCGCTCGACCCGTGCCCGCTCGACCCAGCGGCATCTCCCGCTCCGCCATTGCCTGGGCCGCCATCGCGATTGCCGGATGCCTGTGGGAGGTGGTCTCGTTCCTGCTCGGGCTGCCGTCCCCCGCGGCCGAAGCGGAGCATCCGAGCATCTCGATCCTGCTCGATCCGGTGCTCGACACTTCAGAAGGCCGGATCGGCTTCCTCGCTGTCTGGCTGATCGTGCTCGTCTGGCTGCTACGTCGGACCGGTGCCCGCTGAGAGAAGGTGCGCAGTGAGAGAGATCACGATCTTCGGATTCGCGCTCTGCCTGGTGGCCGCGATCGCCTTCGAGGTTATTGCCCGCCGCGACCCGGATCGAATCGCCCCGCTCGGCGACCTCCTCGACCGGGTGATGGCGACCCGCTCGGCACGCGTCGGCATCCTGCTGTTCTGGTGGTGGGTCGGCTGGCACTTCCTGGTAGGCCCGACGGTCTAGTTCCGTCCGATCAGCGCCCGGCGGTCAGCCGAGCAGCCGGTAGCGTCCGACCGTGACCGACACCGTGACCTGGGTCGCCTCGCCCAACCGCTCGATCCCGAGCCGAAGCCGCTCCGCATCGACGTGGTAGGCGTTCGGTCCCATGGTCACGTCCCAGAGAACGTCGTCCCGGCTCATCGCCACCCGGTACTCGAGCCGGTCGACACCGACGGCCTCGAATCGCTCGAGCTGCGCACGTAGCCTGTCCTCTTTCCGTTCGTCGATTCCGATGAGGCCCAGCCCATCGCGCAGTTCGCGAAGGTGCTCTCCGGTCGGAGTGACGACGATGAGGCTGCCGTCCTCCCTCAGCACCCGCGCCAGCTCGTCCGGGTTTCGCGGGCCGAAGATGCTCAGCGCATGCCGCACCGAGCGGTCGAGCAGCGGAAAGCGCTGCCAGGCGTCGGCCGTCGCCGAGGCGACCCGCGGATGAACCCTGGCCGCTCGTCGTGCCGCGTGCTGAGACAGGTCGATGCTGAGCCCGAGGAGCCGCGGATGAGCCTCAACCACCGTCGCGAGGTAATAGCCGGTTCCGCCGGCGAGGTCGAGGCAGAGCCCGGCGTCATCCGGAATCACAGCATCCGGAATCGCAGCCGACACAGCGTCGGCGATCGCGGAGTAGTGCCCGGTCGCCAGGAACGCCGCCCGGGCCGCCACCATCTCGGCGGTGTCCCCGGCCGACGGATGCTTTCCGCCGGAGAGCAGCGACGCGTAGCCCTGCCGGGCGATGTTGTACGAGTGACGAGCGGCGCAGCGGAGCTGTCCATCGATGCGGCCGAGCGGGAGGCCGCACAGCGGGCAGCCCAGATACTCGATCACCCGGTCGATGGCGTCCTGCCGCCCTGCTCCTTCTGGCTGCTCTGCTCCGTCGGCCACCGTCAGCCGGCGGTCTGGATGCCGGGCAGCAGCGCCGTGGCGCGATCGGCTTCTGGGACGGAGCCGGCACCCGCCGGCACCCGATTCTCGAGCCAGCGACGGAGCAGCCCGGTGGGTAGTTCCTCGGCGACGAGGCCGAAACAGAAGTGGTCGCGCCAGTCGCCGTTGATGTGGATGTAGCGACGCCGAAGCCCCTCGTAGCGAAAGCCGAGCTTCTCGACCACCCGCAGGCTGGCCGCGTTCTCCGGCCGGATGCAGATCTCCATCCGGTGCAACCCGACCTGGAAGAAGCAATAGTCGGTGGCGAGGGCGACCGCGATCGGCGTGACATTCTTGCCGGCGAAACGTTCGGACACCCAATAGCCGATGGTCGCAGACGAGAGCGATCCGTAGGTCATCGACGACACGTTCAACTGGCCGGCGAACTGGCCCTCGTACTCGATCGCGAACGGCAGCCCGAACCCGGCTCGCGCATTCGCCTGCAGGCTGCGGATGCCGCTGCGCACGTCGAAACTCATCGGAGCGTGCGGGTTGGTCGCCTCCCACTTGCGCAACCATCCCCGGTTGTCGAGCAGCTCGCGCTCGAGCATGCGAGCGTCACGCAACCGGATCGGTCGAATCGTGACCGGCCCGTGTTCGAGGGTCTGGGACAGGATTGCCATTTGGCCTACTCCAGGGTGTTCGCGAAGTCCTTCAGCCACGGCCGAAGGTCGGGACCAAGGTCTTCCCGATCGACGGCAAGTTGCACGATCGCCTTGATGTAGTCGAGCCGGTCACCGGTGTCGTAGCGGCGCCCGCGGAACACGACGCCGAAGACGCCACCGGTCCACTCCGGCGCTCCCGCCATCTTTTCGAGGGCGTCGGTCAGCTGGATCTCGCCGCCCTTCCCGGGTGGCGTGTGCTCGAGCACGTCGAACACCTCGGGGCGCAGCACGTAGCGGCCGATGATGGCGAGGTTCGACGGAGCGGTGCCCGGGGCCGGCTTCTCGACCATGCCGGTGATGCGGACGACGTCCGGGTCATCCGTCTCCTCCACCGTCGCGACACCGTACATGTGCGCGACGGACGGGTCGACCTCGAGAAGGGCGATGATGCTCGCGTTGCGCTTGGCCTGTTCCTGGATCATCCGGGAGAGAAGGACGTCGCGGCTGTCGATGATGTCGTCACCGAGAAGAACGGCGAACGGCTCACGGCCGACGTGCATCTTGGCGCGGAGCACGGCGTGACCGAGGCCGAGCGGCGCGCCCTGGCGAACGTAGTGCACTTCTGCGAGGTCGGTCGAGAAGTTGACCTTCTGCAAACGCTCCGTGTCGCCTTTTCGCTCCAGCGTCGCCTCGAGTTCTCCGACTCGGTCGAAGTGGTTTTCGAGGGCGTTCTTGTTGCGCCCGGTGATCATCAGGACGTCGGTGAGTCCGGCGGCTACCGCCTCCTCCACGACGTACTGGATGGCCGGCTTGTCCACTACTGGGAGCATTTCTTTCGGCATGGCTTTTGTCGCCGGGAGAAACCTGGTGCCGAGGCCTGCCGCGGGAATAACTGCCTTGGTTATCTGGAATGCCATATCGCTAGGGTATCGGCACGCCGTGCATAAGATAGCTCCATGGGCGCGGACGTCGGGCATCAAAAGCAGGCATTGCGCGCCGAGCTACGTGAGCGACGTCGAATCATGACCTCGTCCGACCGGGAGCGCTCCACCGAGAAGATCACGGCGCACCTCATCGAGCTCGTCACCCGGCTCGGGGTGCGCTCGCTCTCGGCCTATCTGCCGACGAACAGCGAGCCGAACATCCGCGACTTCCTGAATTGGGCCGAGGATCATGGCATCCAGGTGCTGACTCCGGTCTCCCGCGACGACGGCCTGCTCGACTGGGTCGTGGCGACCGGAGAGACCGAGGGACAGTTCGGATGGCCGGAGCCCATCGGCGAGGTTCTCGGTCCGATCGTCATCAACGACGTCGACCTCATCCTGGTGCCGGCCGCATCCGTCGATCGCACCGGCATGAGGCTCGGCTGGGGACGCGGATACTTCGACAGGACGCTCGGTTCGATGGAGAAGTGCCCGCCGGTCTATGCTGTGATCTTCGACAATGAGCTGGTCGACAGCGTTCCCAGCGAGGTTCACGACAAGCGCGTGAACGGCGTCGTCACACCGAACGCGATCGTCACCTTCTAGCTTTTTCTACCGCACGGAGGACCGCGTGCCCACCTATTCATACCGATGCGCAAACTGCGACGTCGCCTTCGACCAGTACCAGGCATTCACGGATGACACGCTCACCATCTGCCCGAACTGTGGCGAGCCGCAGCTGCGCAAGGTCTTCAATGCCATCGGAGTGACCTTCAACGGCTCTGGCTTCTACCGCACGGATTCCCGCGCCAAGTCCGGCTCTGGCGCCGGGTCGTCGTCCGATTCCTCGTCCTCAGGCTCGTCATCGTCAGGGGACAAGTCGGCGGCTCCCGCAAAGGCGGCAGCGAGCTCTAGCTCCGGTTCTTCCGGCAGCTCCGGCGGCTCAGGTTCGAGCGGTTCGGGTTCGGGTTCGGGTTCGGGCAACTCCAACTAGGGGGAGGATACGCAATGCTCAAGGGGTTCAAAGAGTTCATCCTGCGTGGCAACGTCATCGATCTCGCCGTCGCGGTGGTCATCGGTGCCGCGTTCACCGGGATCGTGAACGCCATCGTCACCAGCGTCCTGAACCCGGCGATCGGCGCACTGTTCAACGCCAAGAGCCTCGAGGCGGCCCTGCCGATGGTCATCCCGACAACCGGCGGCGGCCATGCGACCCTGCACTTCGGAGCCGTGATCGCCGCGGTCATCCAATTCGTGCTGGTGGCCCTCGTCGTCTACTTCGCCCTCATCGTCCCGATCAACTACCTGAAGCGGATCTCGTTCCGCAGGACGCTGTCGACGATCGGCCCGGAGGCGACTCCACCCACGGAGCTCGAGCTTCTCGCCGAGATCCGCGACCTGCTCGCGACATCGCCGGCAGAGAGCAGGCCATCGGGCGACTGAGGCGGCGTGCAGCTCAGCCCCAGTACAGCCCGACCCGGTGCCGCTCAACCCCAGTGCGGCGGCTTGTCTTGGCGTAGACGTTCGTCGTTCTCTCCACCCGGATGCCGCGGCGGCTCCTTCTGCGGCTCCGGGTCGGTTCCCGGCACCGCCTTCGTCGTCACCCGCCGATGCTTGCGCCGACGCGGCTCTTCCGGATGCTCAGCGTCGTCCGGATACTCGCCAGGCCCGGCGGCCGGATCATCCGACCGCGGCGACGGCACGGCCTAACCTCGCGGGGCCGAGACGATCGCGATCGGTTCCGTGGTCGGGGCCTGGTTGGCACCGAGCAGGCCGACGATGCGGTCGGCAACCGCATCCGGATCGCTGAAAAGCTCGAAGGAATGCACGCGAAGGTAGTGCCAGCCGAGGCGGCGCATCATCTCCGGCCGCAACCGCAGGGACTCCCGCAGGCTGCTGCCCTGCAACAGTCCGTCGGTCTCGATGGTGAGGCACATCCCCTCGTGGGACGCGACGAGACCGAGTTTGCCGCGGTGGCCGAGAGCGACCCGCAGGCCTCGCTTCTGGAGCCGCTGCGCGAGGTCAACGAGCATCGGGTCGCTGTCATCCGGAATGGTCTCCGCCGCCGTGCGGGCACCGATGTCGCTGAGGATCTCGGCGAGGGCGATCGCGCCGTGCTTCATCCGGTCCTCGTCGATGTCTGTCGGCTGGAAGCAGCTGACGATGATCAGGGCGCGACGGGCGCGGGTCATGGCGACCGCGAGCAGGCGCTCACCTCCCGGCCTGCCGAGCGAACCGAGGTCGGAGAGCATGCGTCCGTGCGGCGTGCGGCCGAAGCCGACCGAGAAGATCACCCGGTCGCGGCTCTCCGCCACCGACTGCTCGATCGTCGTGACGGTGAATGGTTCCGGATTGTCGCCGAGCAGGAATTCGCTGAGTTCCGGGCGGGTGGTGATCGCGGAGAGCACGGCCTGCTGGACGCGCACGGCGTGAAGGGGGCTCGCGGTGATCACCATGAGGGACTCGCGCTGCCGCTTCTCCGCATGGTCGAGCACGAGGTCGACGACCCGCTCCACCTCGGCTTCGACACTCTCGACCGCGCCGCTGTCGGCATCCGGCATACCCGATCCCGCAGCGACATAGTCGAGACGGATGCTCGGATGCCCGAGGAAGCTGCCCGCCCACGGAAGCGATTCGATCTTTCCGGCGTAGAAGCGGCGGTTCACCAGCTCGGCCAGATCCTCGCCACCGGCACGATAGCTGCGGGTGAGGGTGAGGGTCGGCAGCAGTTCGCCCAGCCGCGCCAACGCTGAGTCGGCGTGCAACGCGTCGGCCGATTCCGCCGTTTCGGCTTCGTCGTCGACCGCGGCATCGTTGCCTGCGTTGGCTCCTGGATCGGTGATCGCGATTCTGAACGGAGCGGGGGTCTGGGTGACCGGGTCGCCGAAGACGACGGTCTGCTTGCCGCGACGGATCGCGTTGATGTTCTCGGCGACCGTCGTCGCGCCGGCGTCCACCAAAATCACCGTGTCGAAGCGGATGCGATCGGTGATCTGGTCCACCTCGTACGGCGACGCCAGCCAGACCGGGGCGATCGCACGGGACAGGTGCGGTGCGGCGTCGTGAAGCACGGCAGAGGTGAGGTGTTCGCCGCGCAGCACGCGTTTGAGGACGGACGCCTCTTCCGGCCAGTCGACCAGGCCGATCTTCCAGTTCTCGGCCAGCTGCCAGGCCAACAGCTGTGCACTGCCGGCGGCGTGGGCCTCGTCGACGAGACGGAAGTCCGCCTCGAGCCGATCGAGCACGGACGTGTTCGCGTTCAGGAGCGCGCGGTCGGCCTCGAGCAGCGACTCGAGCGCGGACTGCCACCAGGCGAGCTCGAGTTCGGCGGCGACCTGGTCCTCCGGCACGTGACGGTTGGCGAGGTCGGCGAGCAGCGGGTCAAGCTGCAGCTGCTGCAGCAGACTGCGCAGCTGGGTGCGCTCCTGCAGGTTATGCAGGGCGTCGGAGTCGGCGGCGAGGCCCTCCAGTTTGCGTAGCAGCAACGCGATCGGAAGCCGCACCAGCTGCGCCTCCTGCGCCACGACGCCGAGCGGCTCGTCGAGGCTCGAGAGGTCTTGCGACACCTGTTGGTAGGCGACCTGCACGTCGGCGATGCCGATCGGCACCTCGGGGGCGACACCCTCCGAGACGAAACGCTGCCACAACATCCGCTGCTGCTGGATGCGCACCAGAGCGCTGTTCAGGTCGCTGACGTGAACGCCGGGGCGCACGTATTCGTTGGCGAGCCTCTTCAGGCGACGACGGTTGGCGCTCGACATATCGACCGACGACTTGCGGGAGGATGTCGCCGCGATCAGCTCGCTGAGCGAACGGTCGAACACGACGGGAAGGAAGCGGTCGAGGGTGTCGCGGATGTCCACCAGCAGCCGCAGGTAGACCCCGAGCTCGTGGATGTTCTCGAAGGGC
>JAODMG010000195.1 GCA_025464895.1 Microbacteriaceae bacterium
AGAAGGCAGGTTGCCGCTTTCGGCATTACCGCAGTTGCTTCAGGCCGATCTGCGTGAAGGAACCACTGGCTACCTCACTGATGCTCCATGGGGACTTCGGCTGCTTGCCGCCTCACCCGCGGCCATCCATGCAGTGACGGTACTCTGGGCCGCCCTTGTGTTGACTGGGATCCTTCGATACATCGCCGGAGCGAAGCCGTTCGAGGCACCCGCAATCTCCGGCTGGCGGCACCTGGCCTTCATCCTCGTGATAGGAGGAGCCCTTCAAGGGCTCGCCGACACCTTCGCGGTCTTCGAGATAGCGCATCTGTCGACGGAATCGATGTTCACCGGCAAGCACCTCCTCGGCGCTGACTACTCTGGCATCGGCGTCAATATTCCACAGTGGCCGATCCTTCTCATAGTCCTCGGAATCGTCGCCGGCTCGATCGCCGCCGCCTTCCGAGCGGGAGCGCGGCTTCAGGAAGAGGCGCGCGGAGTTGTCTGACCCAGAAGGCGACCCTTCGAAGCCTGACGAAGAACGGCCACATCAGATCCGGTGCCACTTGGAGGAAGTGCTCATCCATCGAGGGATGACATTGACGGAGCTGTCCGTGCGAACGGGCATCACAATGGCCAATCTTTCGATCCTGAAGACGAACAAGGCACGAGCCGTGCGATTCACGACGTTGACGGCAATCTGCACTGCCCTCAACACCACGCCCGGTGAGCTATTCACCTATGAGGAGCAATCTGGCTGACGCCGATAGCGCCCCCTACTCCCTGCCGTCCTCGAGCGGGATGAGCATAGTGCGGAACGGACCCGCAACGGCGTGGATGTCCCAAACGCGATCGGCGACGTCGTCGATGCCGTTCACAAGCTGAAGCTGAGGAATGCCTCCCGGGATCACGAGTTGCGCGACCCGGATGCCCTCGCCCTCAAGTGCGTCGTGGAGCATCTCGCCGTAGGCGCTCTCGGCCGGAAACGCGACCGATGTTCCTGCGAAGCCGGCGCGTGCCTTCACCGAGGTTCCGCCGTTGATCAGGATGACACTGCCGCCTCCGACCTGACGCATCGCTGGCAGCACCGTCCGCACCGCGTGAATGAGCCCGAGAGCCGAGAACCGCACTGCTTCCAGCGCAAGCTCAGGAGTCATGTCGAGCACCGGCTTCAGGTATTCACGCGACGGGAGCGGGCTGTACTGCAAAGTGGTGATGGGTCCAAGCTCTGCCGCTGCACGTGCAAGGGCGTCCTCAAGCGCGGCCGGTACCAGCACGTCCGCGGCGTAACCACGCGCGGTCACGCCGCCGGCATTGAGCTCCGCGGCCATGGCGTCAAGCTTCGACTGGTCCCTCGAGATCAGGGCTATCGAGAAGCCTTCGCGCCCGAACCTTCGCGCAACTGCCGCTCCGAGTCCGGGTCCAGCTCCGATGATGGCGATGACAGGCACGGTCGGTTCCTCCGATTGGTGGTGTTGTCTTGAACCTCTGTGAGTCCAGTAACGAGATTACCCGCCGCGAGCGCGCGCCTCACCTGGAAAGCTTGACCGATCGGTGCCGAGCCCTCCGCGCGATGATGTGGCGCCTTCTCTGCGAGAGGGGCGACCTTCAGAACGTCCCGCATTGCTGCGGGGCGCGTTATCTGTCGAAGCGAGCACCCTCAGGGTTCGGCGGGAGCAGCACGAAGACGAGCACGATGATCGGGCCAACGATTGGTATCAAAGCGAGGAGGGATAACGCGCCGCTACGGTTGACGTCGTGAAGACGACGCCAGCCGAGGGCGAGGCCGGGCACGAGCGTTGCAAGACCCCAGAGGAGGGACAGCGTCAAGTAGATGCCGTACCCCGGGCCCAGAGTCGACGCACCCGAAGCAGTGGGCGGACCATAGAGCCCGCCCGCCAGGGTACCGATGATGTAAAAAAGCGCGGCGACGATGATGCCGATTAGAACCCACCACCAGTACTCGCTGCGGCTCGCGCGGCCACTGAAGGTGGCGTACTTGCGCCAAAACCGCGAGAAGGCGATGCCCAGGGGTGCGCCGTAGTACGGTGCCGACTGGGATACGGCGACAGTGGCAGGTTCGTTGACCGACATTTGCTTCCCTCAGTAGTTTCTTGCGTGATGTGGAGTGAACCTCAACAGTTAACCGGGTTGTCCGTGGCGCGGCCCACCGGCGCGCCGACTTGTCCGCTTTGCTTAGACGACGCCGGCTCGGAACCAACGACGGTGCGGGGTCGCCACGGCTGGTGCGCCTGCGCGGCATCCGCTCACCCTCGACGAGCAGGTCGGCAACGCGGACCGGCGTAATGGAGATTGAGTCGGGGGCGTTCATTGCATAACGGCCGCTGCGGTAGTGGTTGACTTCTGAGTCATTATGAACTCCAGTGCCTCCTCAATTCTCTCCAGGGCGGGGACGACTCGTGAATCGAAAAGGAGTTCAGATGAGAAAGGCCATTAGAGCGGTCCTCGTGGTCGCCTTCGGCTTAACGATGGTGGCCTCAGTAGCTGGCTGTACTCAACCATCGAATCACCTGACCGTCAACGGTCGAACGCTACTGACACATGCTTCGTCTGGCGCCTCCGCTGACGCGCTCGGCACTGGCGTGCTCGGCACCGACCTCGACGGGTGCGTCACGATGGGGAAGTCAGTCTTAGTAGTGCCTGACGGCTCTGGACTCACTGCCGACGGATCTATCACAGTGCTGGGCAAGACGTACGAGGCTGGTGCGCGGATCGAACTCGGTGGCGGATTCGGCAAGACTCCTGCTGGCAGTAAGTGCGGACCAGGTTCCGACTACTTCTGGGTGGGGTAAGCCGGGAGCTGTCCAACCGCCCACTCGACGCTGCATTCGACGGACGTTCAACGGGCGTCTTTCACCACGACCGTTCCGGCGATTCGGTCATACAGTGTTCGCCCGCTGCCGACAAATAGTGACAGCACGTAGGCGATCGGCAAGAGATAGGCGACTGCGGTCAGCAGCCAGATCGACGGTGGCATGGAACCGGACGCACTCGCGTCGACGATCCCGAACACTGCCGCGTGACCGATCGTCCATGGCAACGCGATCTTCAGCGCATTGCGCGCTAGTGCCCGCAGGAACGAGACCCGCCCACCAGTGCGAGCGTCCACAACGGTGAGACCGCGTACGCGTTTCCCAATCGAGCTTTCCCAAGCAGACGATTCAAGTGCGGCCAACCCGAACGTGATCGGAACCACCATAACGACTGTTGCGATCACGTTGAGGGCGCCCACGGTGAGGCTGCGGGTCACCCCTGACAGAAGAAGCGGCACGCCCACGGCCGCCGTGATGGCAACCCATCCGAGAACGCATGCCCAATCGATGACCCAGGCGAGCAGGCGATTCCAAGGATGAGGGCTCACTCGGCGACCTTAGCGCGGCTGCCGGGTACTTGACGTGCCAAGTGAGTGCGGTCTTTCGCGGCCAGTCATCCAGCTGGCAGGATGACGGGACCGACGAGAGGGTACCGACGTGACCCGTCAGCCGGCAGAGCTACCCGCAGAGCCGGGAGCTCAATGGCGGGATGGCAATCATTGAGGTCGAAACTCGGGAAGAGGCGCTCGAGTGGGCGCGCAAGACGACGGTCGGCTGCCACACGGTGCAGGAGCTTCGGCAGTTCATGGACGACCCTGCGATCTGAGCGGGGCCAAATTAGATTTAGGGCATTTCGCCGATCCGCCGAAAGCGGGACCTCTATGCGGACACTTCGCCCGGGTCAGACAACTCGGTTCGCTTCGCCAAGACCTGTGTTGTCCGGTTGATGACATCGGTTGTGAATGCCCGCTCCAGAACCTAGCGTTGGCCTGTGTCCGCCAAACGCAAACCTGAGCCACGGATGCGATGGATTCTCGCGATCGCAATCACGGTGGCCGTCAACATCCTTCTCTTTTCGACCCTCTCGGGTACCTGTGTCGACTACGTGAACGCGTCGATGGCCGACCCTTGCACGACCGAACCCATCCTGGGCGCGGCTGGTACGTGGGCGATCGCAGCCGTAAGCGTTGTCGCCATCGCATACTTCGTCTTCCGCATTGTGAAGGCGTCGCTGACCGTTCGCTAACCCACAGCCGGATCGTCAAGCGTCGCTCGGCCAGGTCTCGTGCACGAGTTCGATGAACGCCGCGGCAGCGGCGGACGGCCTGCGGGCCGACGGCACCGCGAGCGAGATCTCCCATTGCAGCTCCGGCTCGAGCCGAAGCAGCTTGACGCCGCGCGCGATCCCCGCGGTCGACTGCGGGATGAACCCGAGCCCGAGTCCCGCCCGCACGAGTTCGGCCAGCGTGGACAGATCCCCGATCTCGACGCTGATGAATCGATGGATGCCCGCCTTGTTCAGCGCGCTTTCGGTGAGCAGGCGGGTGCCCCACCCCTCCGGCGCTTCGACGAAGGTCTCCCCGGCCAGCTCTCTTATCGTCACGGAGTCGTTCGATTCCAGCCGGTGGCCGGGGGGCACGGCGAGGAGCATCGGTTCGACTGCCAACGGAGATAGTGCGATGCCGGGATGCCGATGCCCCGGGACGGAAACGAAGGCAAAGTCGAGCTCTCCGGATGCGACATCCCGAACCAGCTCGGAGGAACCGCCCCTGGTCGCCCGTGGCCGCAGTTCGACATTCGGGTGTTCGCGGCGAAAGCGGGTGAGCAGTGCCGCGAGGTCGATCGCGGAGAGGGACTGCATGATGCCGATGTGCAGCGTTCCGCGCATGCCGCCGGTCACGGCATCCACCGCGTCCCGAGCGGCCTGGGCAGCGGACAGCGTGGCGCGTGCCTCTGGCAGGAGGGCCCTGCCTGCGTCGGTGAGCTCGACCCGGTGGGTGGTCCGATCGAACAGCAGCGTGCCGAGTTCCTTCTCGAGCGACTTGATCGACACCGACAGCGCGGATTGCACCAGATGGAGGCGACTGGATGCCCGGGTGAAGCTCATCTCCTCCGCCACGGCGACGAAGTGTTCGAGTCGGCGAAGCTCCATGGACGTTATTCCAAATCCTCATAATGGTTATGGGTGCTTTTCGTTTGACAGCATATACGACAGCGCTCATGCTTGTGAAGTCGAATCACAAGGAGAACCATGAGCGTCAACGCTTCCCTGAACCCACCAGCGGCCCGAACCCGCCCCGTCGGCTCCGCCATCGCGCACTCATGGGGCTTCTGGATCGCCGCGGTCGCCTTTCTGCTCAACATGGGATTCTCGGCCGTCCCGACCCCGCTCTACGCGATCTACGCCGTTCGTTACGGGCTGACCCCGATCACGATCACCCTGATCTACGCGGTCTACGCCGTAGGCGTCATCGGCAGCCTCTTCCTCGGCGGCCACGTCTCCGACTGGCTCGGACGCAAGGCGATCTTCGTCCCCGCGCTCCTGATCAACGTGGTGAGCGCGGTGCTCTTCATCGTCTGGCCGAGCCTGACCGGCCTCTTCGTCGCCCGCATCGTCTCCGGCATCTCGGTCGGCCTCACCACGGCGACGGCCACCGCCTACCTCGCCGAGCTGCACATCGGCGCCCGGCCGAAGACACACGGCAGAATGGGGCAGATCATCGCGACCGCGGCCAACCTCGGCGGCATCGGCGTCGGTCCGCTCGTCGCCGGCATCCTGGCCCAGTTCGCCCCTGCACCGCTGGTCTTGCCGTACCTGGTGTTCGGCATTGCGATCGCCGTTCTGGCGATCCTCGTGGCAGTGTCTCCCGAGACCGCACACCGGCAGGGACCGGCCCCGCGCTACCGTCCGCAGCGGATCGCGGTTCCCAAGGAGTCACGCGCCACGTTCTACCTGGCCACCGGCGTCGGCGTGACCGCGTTCGCCCTGTTCGGCGTCTTCAACTCACTCGCACCGAGCTTCCTCGCCGACACCAT
>JAODMG010000222.1 GCA_025464895.1 Microbacteriaceae bacterium
TCACCTCGGTGAACACCGGCTCGAGTCGTTCCTCGTCCTTGGCGGTGTCCGGATGCGGCGCGAGCGACGAACGCGCGATAAGCAGGGTGTCCCCCACCAGGCGCCTGCCCCACATCGCCAGCCGCGAGGCCAGCCGGGGGTTGGCATCGATCGCGGACTGCAACTGCTCGACCAGGATGTCGCTTCCGGAGCCGATGGCGAATACATCGGCGATACGGGTGGCCGCGTCGTGCTGCAAACCCTCGGACAGCCGCAGGAAGAAGTCGTCGAGGATCCCGGAGGTCAGATGGCAGGACACCAGCAACTCGTACCAGTCGTTGCCCTGGGTGATGCTGCGATAGTGGTCGATGCGCTCGGCGTATGCCGCCATCACGGTCCCGGCGGATTCGCCCCTGCGCTCGATCTCGTCGACCAGGCCGTGATGCCTCGCAAGCGACAGTGCAGCGACCCGGCTGAGGGCTTCCTTGGATTCGGCGGTCGGCGCGGACATGACGGCCCGGCTCAGCGCTTCGAACGCGGTCAACTGCAGGTAGGCCGCCTGGCCCAGGTACGGCAGCAGCTCGGGGGTGAGTTCGCCGAGGGCGACACGGTGGACGTGCGCGGGAATATCCGAACGCGACCTCAACTTGGGTACTTCGACGCGCTTTCTGCGACGACCGAAGAACGTGACCACGAGCCATAGCCTAGCTGGCACCGGGAGTCGGGACGCGCCGCGACGTTGGCCGAAATCGGCCCCAGATTCCAAAGCCCGCTAAACTGGTTCAATCGCCTCCCAATCTGACGGGGGCCCTACGCCCCAGGAACAAGCGGGCGTATCCGCTTGACGCAAGACAGGGCACTGATCTCTTTGACTTTTTCTGAACTGAATATCGACCAGGACATGGTCGACGCACTCGCCACCAAGGGCATTATCGAGCCATTCCCGATCCAGAGCCAGACCATTCCGATGGGGCTCGCGGGACAGGACATCATCGGGCAGGCCAAGACCGGAACCGGCAAGACGCTCGGATTCGGGCTGCCGCTGCTGCAGTCGCTCGGCAAGGACCCGGCTCCCGGCGTCAAGGCGCTCGTCGTCGTGCCGACGCGAGAGCTGTGTGTGCAGGTTGCGGAAGACCTCGTGCTCGCGGCATCCAACCGGTCCACCCAGGTCGCCGCGATCTACGGCGGCAAGGCTTACGAAGGCCAGGTCGAACAGCTGAAGGCCGGCGCGCAGGTCATCGTCGGCACCCCGGGCCGCCTGCTCGACCTCGCCAGCCAGAAGATGCTCTCGCTGAAAGACGTCCAGGTCATGGTGCTCGACGAGGCGGACAAGATGCTCGACCTCGGGTTCCTCTCCGACATCGAGAAGCTCTTCGCGCAGACTCCGGCAACCCGCCACACCATGCTGTTCTCCGCAACGATGCCGGGGCCGATCGTCGCTCTCGCTCGCCGCTTCATGAACCGGCCGATCCACATCCGCGCAACCGACCCTGACGAAGGCCTCACCCAGGCCAACATCAAGCACGTCGTCTACCGCGCACACAGCCTCGACAAAGACGAGGTCGTCTCGCGCATCCTCCAGGCGGAGGGTCGCGGCAAGACCGTCATCTTCACCAGGACCAAACGTGCTGCCGCGAAACTGGTCGAAGAGCTCAACGACCGCGGATTCAACGCGGCGGCCGTGCACGGCGACCTCAACCAGGAGCAGCGAGAGCGGGCCATGGCCGCGTTCAAGGCCGGCAAGAAAGACATCCTCATCGCCACGGATGTCGCGGCCAGGGGCATCGACGTCAACGACGTGACCCACGTGATCAACCACACCATCCCCGACGATCACGACACCTACCTCCACCGCGCCGGGCGCACCGGGCGCGCGGGCAAGACCGGCATCGCGGTCACCTTCGTCGACTGGGACGACATGCACAAGTGGTCGCTGATCAACCGAGCGCTCGACATGGGCCAGCCGGAGCCGGTCGAGACCTACTCCTCCTCCCCACACCTCTATACCGACCTCGACATCCCCGCGGATGCCAAGGGCCGGCTGCAGTCCGCTGGTCCCGCGCGCGAGCGCGAACCGCGTTCGGCTACCGCATCCGCACCGAGCCGCTCCGGCGGACGCGGCGGCGCTCGTGACGGTTCGGCTCGTGACGGTTCGGGCAGCCAGGGCGGCTCGCGCGACGGTGGCGCACACCAGGGTGGCGGCCGTGACGGTTCTGCTCGCAGTGACGGCGGTCGCGAGCGCACCCGCACCCGGTCCGCCGAGTCACCGCGGACGGAGTCCGCGCCGAGGCCGGAGGGCGCTGGCACGCACGACGGAACGGGCCCGACCCGCCGTCGCCGCAATCGCACCCGCCGGCCGAGCACCGGAAGTACGCCTCCTCCGGTCGCGTAGGCCAACGCCAGCACCAACGACCGACAGCGCGCCTCAGCCGTAGAACGGCGTCATACCCGTCGCGGCGGCGATCAGACGTTCCAGAACGTCTGGCTCCGTCGTGTTCTCGGCCAGCCGATTCGGCTTACCTGCCCCGTGGTAGTCGCTCGAACCGGTGACTTCCAGGCCGTAGCGTTCGGCCAGTTCGACTAGTCGCGCGCGGCCGCTCTCGGTGTTCTCGCGGTGATGGATCTCCAGCCCGAACAGGCCGGCATCGACCAACGCCTTGAGTTTGTCGGCCGGGATCACGTCGTCACGGCCCCTGGTGCCGGGATGTGCGAGCACCGGAATCCCGCCGGCGGCGCGTACGAGTTTCACCGCAGCGAGCGGCTCAGGGGCATAGTGCGGCTCGAAATATCCGTTCCGAGGATGAAGGATGCTGGCGAACGCGGCGCTCCGGGTCGCGACGTGCCCTTTCGCGACCAGCGCATCCGCGATATGGGGGCGCCCGACCGTCGCGCCCTCTGTGGTCTGGGCGACGACATCCGCCCACTCGATGTCGTAGTCGGCCGCAAGCTTCTGCACGATGCTCTCCGCCCGATGCAGCCTCGCCTGTCGGATCCGCGCCGTCTCCGCGATCAGCGCCGCGTTCGTCGGGTCGAACAGGTACGCCAGGAGATGCACGCTCTTCCAGCCGTGCCGGGTGCTCAGCTCCATGCCGGGGATCACGGTCAGGCCGGTGCCGGATGCCGTAGCGAACGCTTCCTGCCAGCCTGCGGTCGAATCGTGGTCGGTCAGCCCAACGGTCCCGAGCCCGGCGGCGACCGCGGCACGGATGAGTTGCGCGGGCGTTTCCGTACCGTCGGACACACTGCTGTGAGTGTGAAGATCGATCGGTCCAGCCATCCTGCAATGCTAGCCTTCCAAATTTACGGGCAGCTCGACACTGCAGCGGTTAGGGTTGATGGCCATGCTCCGACGAATCCTCGCCGCCATCGTGTTGCTGGCCGTCACGGCCACGCTCGTGGTACTGGCCTGGCCGCAGCTGTTCAGCCTGCAGAGTTCGCCGCTGATAGCCCAGGCTGTTTCGCTGCGTGGCCTGACAGTCGCCGTCGCGGTCGTCGTCGCGGTGCTGCTCGGGTTTCTCGCCTCGATCGGCCGACGTTTTCGCCGCCTCGGCTCGTCGCTGGCCGCGCTGTTCCTGGTATTCGCGCTCGTCAACGTCATTGTGCTGGCCAGCCGTGGCTTCGGAAACTCCGTGCCCGCGACCACGGCGAGCGGCCAGTTGACCGTGCTCTCCTGGAACACTCTCGGCGACGCGCCAGGAGCAGAAGCCATCGCGAAGCTCGCTCTCGATTCCGGTGCGGACATCGTTACGCTGCCGGAGACGACGGAGACCACGGCGAGCGCGATCGCGAACCTGATGAATGCCGGCGGGCATCCGATGGCGGTGCACACGACGGCTTTCGACCATATCTCCAAGGCGAAATCCACCTCGCTGCTCACGAGCGTCGACCTCGGCGGGTATCACATCGACACGTCGCGGGGGTCGACCTCCACGCTTCCGAGCGTGGTCGCCCTTCCGGATGACGGCGTAGGCCCGACCATCATCGCGGTCCACCCGGTCGCACCGATCCCGAACGAGCTCGCAAACTGGCGCGGGGATCTCGCCTGGTTGAGCACCGCATGCTCCGGCAAGAATGTGATTATGGCCGGCGACTTCAACTCGACGCTCGACCACATGGTCGGCCTCGCCGCGGGACCGGGAAAGACCCTGGGCGACTGCACGGATGCCGCATCCGAGACCGAGACCGCCGCGGTCGGCACCTGGCCGACCTTCCTGCCGCCGCTGCTCGGCGCACCGATCGACCATGTCATGGTCACCGCGAATTGGAAGGCCACCGGGATGCGCGTCGTCGAGACCCTCGACTCGGCCGGGAGCGACCACCGCCCGATCGTGGTGCGGCTGCAGCGCTCCCGCTAGGACAAAAGGCGCCAGAAAAACCAGGAGAGATCGTCACTGATCGCGCCGAGTCGATGCAGGCCGAATTGTTATGAAAATACAAGACTGTTCAGTCTCTGTCCGGCTTAGAATCCCACAAACGCGTGGTGATTGGAGGCAGTGATATGTACGCATTCGACCGAGTTTCCCTCGGTGCCGAGACAGCTCCTGAAGCCCCGGAGCCCGTGCCGTCGATCTCCCACGTCAACCAGTCGTCCTCACGGGATCGCTGGCTGTCCATCATCCCGTCGCACAGCGATTTCGTGCCGCCGCTTCGTCGCTCAACCTTTCGCTCGGTCGACCAGGACCGGTGAAACACCTCGTTTCGACGACTACGGTTTTCGGGTGTCGTAGTCGTCGGAACGTCATCACGTTCTCGCGGTCGGCTCGCGGCGGGTGACAATAGAGCATGGCTGAATCAGAAGCTCAGGCTCCCCGCGCGACCTCCAACCGTTCGACGGTCCCTGTCTCCGACGTATTCAGGGACTACATCTCGAGCAATTGGGCGGATCGCTCGGATGCCACACCCGCCCCCAGGGAGCAGGCGCGCTTCGCCGCCGCACGCCGCGCCAGCATCTCGGCTCTCCACCCGGGCAAGCGGCTCATCCTCCCGGCCGGCGCGGCCAAGACCCGATCGAACGACACCGACTATCCGTTCCGAGCCCACTCCGCCTTCGCCCACCTGACCGGCTGGGGATCCGACTCGGAGCCTGGTTCCGTGCTGGTGCTCGAGCCGAGCGCCGACGGCCACGAGGCGACCGTCTACTTCCGCGAGCGGGCCGGACGCGACTCGGACGAGTTCTACGCGAACCCCGACATCGGCGAATTCTGGATCGGGCCGCGCCCGTCCCTCAGCCAGGTCGCCGCGGATCTGGGCCTGAACACCGCTGGGATCGCCGACTTCGACGCCGTTCTCGACTCGGTCGACGCGAACACCCTCGTGCTCCGGGACGCCGACCGCGACGTCACCGACCAGGTCGACGGTCGCAGGCTGCTCGATGCCGACCTCGAACTGGCCGAGCGCGAGGCCGATGGAGTCGGCAACGGCACCGACGGGGATGTCGCCCTCGCTCGTGACCTGTCGGAGATCCGACTCGTCAAAGACAGCTACGAGATCGAGCAGATGCGCCTGGCTGTCGCCGCGACGAAACAGGGCTTCGACGACGTGATCGCCGACCTGCCCGCCATTGTCGCGCACACCAGGGGCGAGCGCCTGGTCGAAGGAACGTTCAACCGCCGGGCCAGGGCGGAGGGCTACACGGTCGGCTACGACACGATCGCGGCCTCCGGGCCGCACGCCTGCATCCTGCACTGGACCCGCAACGACGGTCCGGTCATGCCGGGAGACCTGATCCTGCTCGATGCCGGCATCGAACTCGAGAGCTACTACACCGCGGACATCACGAGGACCCTGCCGGTGAACGGCACATTCGGCGAGACCCAGCGGCTGGTCTACGAGGCCGTCCGGGAAGCTGCGGATGCCGCGTTCGAGATCGTGAAGCCGGGCATCCGGTTCCGCGAAATCCACGCGACCGCGATGGCGGTCATCGCCAGGAAGACGTCTGAGTGGGGTCTGCTGCCGGTCAGCGCGGATGAGTCGATGAAGTCGGAGAACCAGTTCCACCGGCGCTACATGGTGCACGGAACGTCGCACCACCTGGGGATCGACGTCCACGACTGTGCGCAGGCACGGCGCGACCTGTACCTCGACGGCGTGCTCGAGGCCGGGATGGTGTTCACGATCGAGCCCGGCCTGTACTTTCAGCCGGACGACCTCACCGTTCCGGCAGCCTTCCGCGGAATAGGCGTGCGGATCGAGGACAATATCCTGGTGACCGAGTCAGGCGCCGAAAACCTGTCGATCGGCATCCCGAGGACCGCGGATGACGTGGAGGCCTGGCTGCGACGCTGAGCCTGCCGCGGCCAGACCTCCAGCCGAACGTTAGGCCGCGGGGTGGAAGTGCGCGTCGCCCTGCTTGAACGCGAGCCGGCCATGCGTGTACGACCCGCCCGCCCTGACGGCGGCAGAGACCCAGATTGCCTCCGCGATCTCCTCTTCCGTTGCACCGGCGGCTATCGCGGTCGCAGTGTGCGCCTCGATGCAATACGGACACTGGGTGGTCATGCTTACCGCAATCGCCATCAGTTCCCGGTATTTCTTCGGAATCGCCCGACCCTCCGCTGCGAAAACGGTTCCGCTGAACGCGGCGTAGGCCTGGAGGATGTCGGGACTCGCGGTCTTGTAGTTCTTCATGAACCGCTTGTCCGACGGGTCAACCTGCTCTGTCATTGTGAGCCTTTCTCTAGCGATGTAGCCCTTGGGGTTACAGAGAAAAACCGGTCTGGCTGCAGGCGTATTCCGCTAGGCGTTCAACTCCGGGCGGGCTAACAGCTCCTGCGCGCGGATCGTCAGCGACGGGTCGACGATGATTTCGTACTTGCTCGCGAGCACCTGGTGGATCGAGGTGAAGTCCCGACGACGGCGATTCAACGCGTAGCTGACGATGCCGAACAGCATCCCGAAACCGGCACCGATCAGGGCGGCGGCACCGACGTAGATCAGGCCACCCGGCGCCGTCGAGAAGAGGAACAGGATGATCCCGAAGAACAGTCCGAACCAGGCCCCGCTTGCCGCCCCCGCCCCGGCTGCGCGACTGTAGCTGAGCTTGCCGGTGACCCGCTCCACCGTCTTCAGGTCGCTTCCGATGATGGAAACCTGCTTGACCGGGAACTCCGCCTTCGCCAGTCGATCGACAACCGACTGCGCCTCTACGTAGGTCTCGTAGCTTCCGAGAACATCACCCTTCGGAAGCGTCGGAAAGATCTGGCTTCTGCGCGCGAACGGACTCTGGTTGCTCATAACGCCCATTATCCATTGCGGCACTGCGGTTCGCCGTGAATCCGGGCCAGAACGCGTATTCCCGGCAAGGCGCGCGCCACAGTCGATGGGGCTGGCGAAGGTCTAAGTTAGAAGGCGTGAGCGCCACGAGAGTCTTCGTCGCCCGATTGGCCGGGTGCTCCGTTTTCGACCCCGCCGGCGACAAAGTCGGCCGGGTCCACGACGTCCTCGTGGTGTACCGCAACACCTCGGCTCCTCGCGTCGTCGGCATGATCGTCGAGGTTCCAGGGCGCCGCAGGGTGTTCCTCTCCATCGGGCGGGTCACCAGCATCGGCTCGGGTCAAATCATCACCACCGGTTTGATCAACATGCGCCGTTTCGAACAGCGCGGTGGCGAGGTGCGGGTCCTCGCCGAGCTGCTCGGCCGCAAGGTGACGCTCACCGACGGCAGCGGAACGGCCACGATCGAGGATGTCGCGATCGAAGACCTCGAGCCGGGAGAGTGGACGGTCACCGAACTCTTCCTGCGCCGCCCGAAGCCGAGCGGTTCCCCGTTCGGCAAGGGCCAGTCCATCTTCGCCAAATGGAACGACGTGCGGGAGATCACCACGGCGGGCGAGTCACAGTCGGCCACCCAGCTTCTCGCGACCTACGAAGATCTGCTCCCGGCCGACCTGGCCAATGCCCTCCTCGACCTGCCGGAGCAGCGGATGCTCGAGGTCGCGGAAGAGATGTCGGACGAACGCCTCGCGGATGTGCTCGAGGAGATGCCGGAGAGCGAGCAGGTGGGCATCCTGAACCAGCTCGAAGACAATCGTGCTGCCGACGTGCTCGACCAGATGCAGCCGGATGACGCAGCCGACCTCATCGCTCAGCTGACCGAGGAGCGCGGCGAGGCACTCCTCGAGCTGATGCAGCCGGAGGAGGCGGAGGACGTCAGGATGCTCCTCGCCTACGCCCCGGACACGGCGGGCGGGCTCATGACGACGGACCCGATCATCGTGTCTTCCGACGCGACGGTCGCGGAGGGTCTCGCGCTTATCCGTCGCCACGAACTCGCTCCTGCGCTCGGCGCGGCGGTCTGCGTCACCCTGCCTCCATACGAGCCGCCGACCGGGCGACTTCTCGGTGTCGTGCATTTCCAGCGGATGCTGCGCTACCCACCGAACGAGCGCCTCGGCACCCTTATCGACCAGAAGCTCGAGCCGGTGCGCGCGGATGCCTCCGCGGCCGAGGTCGCGCGCATCCTCGCCAGTTACAACCTCGTGTCAGTGCCCGTTGTCGACGAGAACCACCGACTGGTCGGGGTGGTGACCATTGATGATGTCCTCGACTACCTGCTGCCGGACGACTGGCGAAGTCACGACGACGACCAGCCGCTCCCGCCCCGCGCGAGAGCCAGGCAGGGTTCTGTCTCCGTCGCGACAGCGCCCATAGCGATACCGAACGTGCAGCGAACGAACCGCGGAAGGAGGACAGGCAATGGCCAGGTTTAATCGACAGGAATTCCGACTCGACGCTCCGAAGGGGCTCCGCACCAATTTCGTTCCGCGCCTCGGCGGCGACGGCAGCAGAGACCGCTTCGGTCGATTCACCGAGTGGATCGCCCGCGCCATGGGCACGCCGTGGTTCCTCGCCGGCCTGACCCTGTTCTGTATTCTCTGGCTCACATATAACGTGACCGTGCCCATGGCCTGGCGCTTCGACTCCGCGGCGAACGGGTTCACTGCACTCACCCTCATCCTGTCGCTGCAGGCCTCGTATGCCGCTCCGCTCATCCTTCTCGCCCAGAACCGCCAGGACGACCGCGACCGGGTTCAGATCGTGCAGGACCGCCAGCGCGCCGAGCGCAACCTCAACGACACCGAGTACCTGGCCCGCGAGGTGGTTGCGCTGCGGCTCGCGATGAAGGACATGGCCACGAAGGACTTCATCCGTGCGGAGCTTCGCTCGCTGCTCGCCGAACTCGACGAACAGGCCATGGACCGCGACAAGACGGACGAACCGGCGGAGTGAACGGCACAGAAGTGAACCGCACAGAACAGCGCATCCGCGCTGCGCTCGCCAGCGTGATCGACCCGGAGATCCGCCGGCCGATAACCGAGCTCGACATGGTCGGGCGGCTGAGTATGACGGATGCCGGAGCGGCAACCGCGGAGATCAAGCTGACGATCGTCGGATGCCCGGCCGCCCGCGCCATCGAACGCGACGTGCTCCAGGCCATCGCCGCCGTTCCAGGGGTGAGCGCCGTGGAGGTCGAGATGATCACCATGACCAAGGCGGAGCGGGACGCTCTCACCCTGAAGCTTCGAAAAGGACGGCCGAAGACGCTGCAGTTCGGCCCTGATTCGCTGACCAGCATCTACGCGGTCACGAGCGGCAAGGGCGGGGTTGGCAAGTCGACGGTCACCGCGAACCTCGGAGTGGCGTTGGCTGCGCGCGGCCTGCGGGTGGGCATCGTGGATGCCGACGTCTTCGGATTCTCGATCCCCGGCATCCTCGGAATCCAGGGGGCGAAACCGACGCGGGTCGACGACATGATCCTGCCTCCCGTCGCCTTCGAGATGAAGGTGATCTCGATGGGGATGTTCGTCGAGGCGAACACCGCCGTCTCCTGGCGCGGTCCGATGCTGCATCGGACGGTCCAGCAGTTCTTGACCGACGTCTACTTCGGCGATCTCGACATCCTGCTGCTCGATCTGCCGCCCGGCACGGGGGATGTCGCGATCTCGATCGGACAGTTGCTCCCCCAGGCCGAGGTGCTGGTTGTCACCACACCGCAGGCCGCCGCGGCGGATGTCGCCGAGCGAAGCGCCCTCGTCGCCCGCCAAACCGGACAGAAGGTCATCGGCGTGATCGAGAACATGGCGGGGCTGGTTCAGCCGGACGGCAGCGTCATCGAGCTGTTCGGCAGTGGTGGAGGGGCGGATGCGGCGGCGCGCCTCTCGACCGATGAACAGCCGGTTCCCCTTCTCGCGTCGATCCCCCTCAGCATCGGGTTGCGGGCCGGAGGAGACTCCGGCGCACCGATCGTGCTCAGCGACCCGGACGACCCTGCCGCCGTCGCGATCGAGTCGGTCGCCGACTACCTCGCCACCCGCGGCCGCGGCCTGGCCGGCCGCAAGCTCGGCCTCAGTCCCCGGTAGCGCCGAGCCCGCGGCAGCGCTGAGCCGGCGGTAGGCCCAGCCACCGCGCCGCTGCCAAACCCGCGCACCGCCCACGGTGCCGCCATACAATGAGCCATGCCCGGCGCCCCCCTGCAGAGTCCGTTCATCGAAGAACTCGACCGCGACCTGCACTCATCCCACGCTTCACGGCAGCCCGTCTTCGCGCCGTTCACGGGGGAACTCCTGCACGAGCTGCCGGTAAGCACCGCATCCGATGTCGAGGATGCCGCGGGCAGGGCGCGTATCGCGCAGTTGGCCTGGCAGAACGCCGGCTGGGCCCATCGTCGCAGTGTGCTGCTGCGAGCGCACGACCTGCTGCTCGAACGCACCGAGGTTCTGCTCGACACGGTTCAGACCGAGACCGGGAAGACCCGCGGGCAGGCATTCGAAGAGGTGTTCATGGGCGCGAGCGTCGCGAGGTACTACGCCGTCTCTGCCCGCTCGGTGCTCCGCACCCGTCGACGTCGAGCGGGCATTCCGCTCGTCATCGCCACCACGGTCGGTTACCGCCCGAAGGGTTTGATCGGGGTGATCACCCCGTGGAACTACCCGCTCAGCCTCTCCCTCATGGACGTGATTCCCGCCCTGGCGGCCGGCAACGCTGTGCTGCAGAAAGCCGACAACCAGGGCGCACTCAGCATCCTGGCCACCCGGCGCGCGTTCGTCGATGCCGGCGTGCCGTCCGAACTGTGGGCCGTCGTCGCCGGCGACGGAGCAACCGTCGGCGGAGCGGTTGTCGATCTCTCCGACTACGTGAGTTTCACCGGTTCGACCACGACCGGGCGCATCGTCGCAGCACGGGCGGCGTCGTCGCTGACCGGCGCATCGCTCGAACTCGGAGGCAAGAACCCGCTCATCGTGCTCGACGACGTGAATCCGGCGAAGGCCGCGCGGAGCGCCGTGTACGCCTGCTTCGCTTCGCTCGGCCAGCTCTGCGTCTCGATCGAGCGCATCTACCTGCATCGAACGATCGCCGAGCCGTTTATCGCGGAATTCCTCGCGCACACGAGGTCGCTGGTGCAGGGTGTCGCCTTCGACTACACGACGGATGTCGGTTCCCTCACCACCCCGTCGCAGCTCGAGCGGGTCAAGACCCATGTCGATGACGCCATTGCCAAGGGCGCGACCCTCCTGGCCGGGGGCCATCCTCGACCAGAACTCGGGCCGCTGTTTTTCGAACCGACCGTGCTCACCGACGTCACCGGCGACATGGCCTGCGTATCCGGCGAGACCTTTGGACCGGTTGTCGCGATCACCATCGTCGATTCGGCAGAGGAGGCGATCCTGGCGGCCAATGACTCGCCGTACGGCCTGAACGCATCCGTCTTCAGCGGGTCACGCCGCCGCGCCCGCGATGTCGCGAGTGCGATCGACGCAGGCAGCGTCAACATCAACGAGGGATACCGCGCCAGCTTTTCGTCGATCGATGCCCCGATGGGTGGGATGAAGCAGTCCGGTCTCGGCCGCCGGAACGGACCGGAGGGGCTCCTGCGGTTCGTTGAGTCGCGCACCATCGCCGAGTCGACCGGGTTGCTCGCCCTCCCGGGAACCGGTGCGGAGTTTCGGCGGCTGTCCGGAGTCATGACGGCGTTGCTGCGCATCCTGAAAGCGGTCCGCCGCCGCTAGGGTCAGGTGGCCTCGTTGTCGAACGGGGCGTCCTTGCCTTCCGCCTCCATCCGTTCGCGCTGCAGGTTTGCCGACTCCCGAACCGGCTTCACCACCGGACGATCGACCTCCTCGATCAGTGCCTCGCGGATGATCCTGCGCGGGTCGTACTGCCGCGGATCGAGTTTCTTCCAGTCGACGTCGTCGAAGTCCGGGCCCATCTCATCGCGCAGGCGCTCCTTGGCACCATCCGCCATCTGCCGGAGGGAGCGAACCAGCCGGGCGAGTTGGGCGGCGTAATGCGGCAGCCTCTCCGGTCCGAGCAGAAACACGGCTATGAGCCCGATCCACAGGAGCTTGTCGAACGTCAACCCGAACATCCGTCCAGACTAATCGCTCGCGCTCGGATGCGGCTGCCTGTCAGTCACCTCATCATCCGGCGCGCCAGTCGGTCGGCGATGCGGCCCAGCCCTACGCTGGTCACCGAGGAGAAACACGTGTCTGAGAAAGAAGCCAACTGGAGATTCGCCGAGGAATTCGGCGAGGAGCGCGACGACATCGCGCAGCTTCGACGACACTCGCTCGAACTCGGCGTCGACCCGGTCTCACCCGCGATGGGCGCCCAAATCGCGGTGATCGCGGCCTCCACCGCCGCCACCAACATCATCGAGATCGGAACAGGGGTCGGCGTCAGCGGCCTCTACCTGTTCAGTGGCGCTCCGCACGCCACGCTGACCTCCATCGACATCGAAACCGACTATCAGCAGTCGGCCAGGAAGGCGTTCATGGATGCGGCCGTGCCCGCGAATCGGATCCGTCTGATCACCGGGCGGGCGCGGGATGTGCTGCCGCGGATGAACGAGCAGTCCTACGACGTCGTGCTGGTGGATGCCGACCCGCAGTCCGTCATCGAATACGTCGAGCACGGGCTGCGGCTGGTTCGACCCGGCGGAACGGTTCTCGTCACGCACGCCCTATGGAGGGGCAGGGTGGCAGACCCGGCCCAGCGCGACGACACGGTGGCCGGGTTCCGTACTCTCCTGAAGGAGATCGCGAGTTCGGATGCCGTGATCAGCGCACTATCGCCCGTCGGCGACGGGGTGCTTCAGCTCACGAAGCTCGCCTGGTAGTTATCCGGCTACTTCGCGGCGGCAACCACGCCGGCGAGAGCGTCGTGCAGTTCCCTGGCCTCCGCGTCGTTCACGGATACAACGAGGCGGCCCCCGCCTTCGAGCGGCACACGCACGATAATCAGGCGGCCCTCCTTGACAGCCTCCATCGGCCCGTCGCCGGTCCTCGGTTTCATGGCTGCCATGAGAGATCCCCTTTCGTGGAATAACCTCCATTATCTCGTATTCCGCGCTAACCAGAAAACGGGGGCGTGCCGCGGGGGCGCGAATATTACGGTGGAGTCCAGTCGTAACCGCTCGACCACCAGCACAAGTAGATCCAGCACCACTGTGCCGCGAGGGCTACGACGACAACGGTCACCCGGTAAATCCGCGAACGGGGCTGGGCGATCGCGCCGAGCAGCGGCGACATCGGAATGAGCAACCGGAAGGTGCTGGACTGAGGAAAGAACACCGCGAGCAAGTAGAGGGCGTAGCTCGCGAGCCAGAGCCGCAGGTCGACGCCGAGCCGCTTCACCGGAGGAAGGAACAGCGCGACCACGAACAGCGCCACCAGCAGGAAGAGGGCGATGACTCCGGCATTCCCCGGTACCCAGAACCTCGCGGCGTCGATCCATGCGCTGAACGGCATGAGTTCGCCATATCCGATGTACGGAGCCCGCCAGGCCAGCTCGGTGTCCGTGTATGCGGATGGCGAACCGGTCGCGATCCAGGCGATCAGCGGCCAGGCCAGGCCGACCAGCAGGCTGAAGACGGTGGCCCCTCCTGCCTTCAGCATCTCGCGGAGTGGGAACGGATCTCGCTTCCTGGTGAACCATCGGTAACCGAAATGAAGAGCCAGCATCAGCGCGAATGCCAGCCCGCTCGGACGGGTAAACGCCATCACCGCGACCGCCGGCATCATCACCAGGTAACGCCGGCGCAGCAGGAAATAGAGCGCGAGAGTCAGGAAGAACGCGTGCATCGACTCGGCGTAGGCGACCTGCATGATCGGCGACAGCGGTGCGACGCAGAGCAGCACGACGGAGAACATCGCGGTCGACGATGGAAGCACCAGGCGCATCAGGCGGTAGAAGGCGAAGGCCCCGGCGAGGGAGAACGCCACTGAGACGAACACCGAGACGAACTCCCACGGCGCCCCTCTGATTTCCATCAGCACCCGCACCACGGCCGGGTAGGCCGGCAGGAACGCCCACGCGTTGTCGGCGACGTGCGCGCCATTCATCGGGAGGACGGTCGGATATCCGCTGGTCGCTACGGTGTGATACCAGCCGCTGTCCCAGAACTGCGCGAACTGAAAATAGTTCGGATGGGCGCCGGCCCAGTAGCTCGGCTTCTGCCAATATGCGAAGACGAGCATCATCGCCGTCGTCACGACCCTGGAGATGGCCCAGATGACGACGACCCTGAGCCACCACGGCGTCAACCGGTATCGCACCAGGAGAAACCGGCCGATCTGACCGGATCGCGGGTCGACAGCCCGTCTCGCGTTCATCACCACGACATGACAGTATCCTGTCCAGATGATCGGACGGCTGGTGCGTGCGAGCGCGGCAGCCTGGCCGGC
>JAODMG010000224.1 GCA_025464895.1 Microbacteriaceae bacterium
CTCGACATCACGCTCGAGGTGATGGGACAGCGGCTCAGCGGCGACTTCGCGTTCGCGAAGAACTCCGCGACCGGCGAGATCACCCTGGTGCTGTCGGATGTGGTGCTCCAGCTGGGCGACGGAACGCAGACCTACGTCACCGCCACGATCGCTTCCGGGATCATCGCCGTGACCCGCGGCGGGATCGCCGGTGCGCTGGTCGCCGGCATCGCGCTCAACCCGGCTGTGCTGCCTGGCGTGACGCTGAGCGCCGACGTGATCGTTCAGATCAACAACACGGCAGGGGACCTGAGCAGCGAAATCCTCGTTGGCGGCATACTGACCCCCTTCGCGCTCGCCAAGAACACGCTCGTCGTGCAGGTCGGCCTCATGGGTAAAGTCGCTGAGATCGGAATCCTCGGCCAGACCCTGACCGGAGTCGCCTACTTCGAGCAGAAGAAGACCGCGGTCGGCGCGAAGGCGGTGCGTCTGGCCTTCACCGAGGTAGGAATGTTCCTCGGGGACGCCAACGGCGCCGGCACCGCGGACGACGTCGGGCTGCGGCTCTCTAACGGGCGAGGCGCGTTCATCGTTACCCAGAACGGGATGGCCGGCGAGGTGTCCGGCACTGTGCAGCTCGTTGGTCTGCCGATCGTCATCACCGCGGAGCTCACGCTTCAGCTCAACAGCATGCTGGTCGGCGGCCAGGGCGTCGTCGTGAACGAGGTCTTCCAGTTCGCGGGCGTCTCGGTGACCACGACCACCGACGGGAACGCGTCGACGCCCGAGGTTCAGAGGATCCTGGTAACGCAGCCCGGTGGCACCTTCACCCTGGCGATCGACGCCAACAAGAACGGATCTCTCGAGGCCGGCGAGATCAGCGCCCCCATCGCCTTCAACGCCGACGTGGCGGTGGTCGACGCCGCGATCGAAAGCCTCCTCGATTCCGACGCCGCGACCAACCGGGTGAGCGTAGCGACGACGCCCGGTGGCTATATTGTGACCTGGAACGCCAACGGCAACCAGGCCGCGCTGCAGCCCAACGTCCGGGTGCTCGCGCTGCCAAAAGGCCCGTTCCTGCGAGTGGTGGCCGCCAACGTGGACGTGAAGGTCGTTGACATCACCATCCACGTCGACACGATCTCGTTCGAGCGCTCGGGCCCGGTCGGTGCGCAGATCACCCGAATCGGCTTCACCGGCGCCAGCCTCGCCAGCACTCAGGACATCGGATCCAGCAACCCTGGCCTAACCGGCGCATCCGGTGCTCTCATCGTGTTCCCGCCGAACGCCGTGACCGACCCGACCACGGCAACACCGACGCGCACCGTGACCGGCGGCGTGGCAGGCATGCTTATCGGTAAGGTCTCCAGCGGCAACGCACTGTTCTCCGCGAACGCCAGCGTCGGCTTTGCGATCAACACGACGGGCGCCGCGGTGAACACGGCAGTCGGTGGCGTCGTGCTCGACCTCACCGATGACTCGTTCCAGTTCATCGTGCAGAACCTCGACTTCAACTTCGGCGACGTGCTCGAGATCCGTGGCGGCCAGTTCGCCATCAGCGGGAACGAGTTCAAGGGCAGCGGGCTCGAGCTGTTCATCGGCTCAGGACCATCCATGATCAACGGCGCGCTCAATCCCGCGGCGGTCGGCGTGCTGATCCGCAACGCCACCGTGCACTTCAAGAAGGGCGCAACCGCCGCGGATGGCTGGGCGCTGCGGGCCACCGGGACGATCGCGTTCCTCGGCCTCGACGGGCTCGGGATCAGCGGCACAGTGTCGTTCCAGGTGAACTCCTCTGACACCATGTCGTTCACCCTGGATGACATGGGCGGGATGACGGGAGCCATCGGCGCCGGCCTGTTCAGCTTCAGCGCCCTGGACGTCGTCATCCAGGCAGGGGACGTCGTCACCCTCGGCGGGTCGCTGCGCCTGGCACGCTCACCGAGCGGCGTGCTCGACGTCTCGCTGTGGAACGCCACCGTGCTCGTGAAGAGCGGTGGCACGAACATCGTGAGCTTCACCGGCCTCGCCACCTTCACCATCTCGCCGCTCACGGGCTTCCAGCTCGGTACCTTCAAGGTCACGAGCTTCCAGCTCTTCCCGTCGAGCGCCCCGGCCGCACCGGCGCCGACGTCGCTGCCCGTCATCGTCTCGGCCAACCTGGCGACCCCGCTGCGCGACGCCGTCGTGATCGGCGGAGCCCCAGCCACGATCACGGTCACCTTCACCACCACTGACGGCGTCATCGACCCGCTGACGGTCACGGACACCTTCGCCGAATTCGAGGTCACCGCCATCGGCACGCCGGGGACCTGGACCGTCGGCGCCGTCCCCGTTGCCGTGGCTGGCAAGGCCAACACTTGGCAGTACACGCTGAGCGGTCCTGCACTGACCGGAACGACCATCCTCTCGGTGAAGTTCCTCTCCAGCAGCGTGACCGCCAGGCACGGCGCCGGCCTCTCACTCACCACGCCATTGGCCGGCGACGAGGAGCGGTTCTACGTCTTCGTCGCCTCGGCCCCCGGCCAGAAGCCGGGGCCGGTCGCCTCGCTCACGGTGACGGGCGTGAGCCAGAACCAGCTCAACGCACAGGGTTACATCGACGTGACCTACACCTCCGTGCCCGACGGCACTGGCGCGGCGGCGCAGCCGATCATCAAGTCGATCATCGAGTCGAACCCGACCGCCCCGTTCCGGATCACCGGCCTGATCGGCGACCTCGCCCTGGATGCAAACGGAGCGCCAGTGATCCTGGGTACGCCGCTGCTCATCTCCGGGATCGCCGCGACGGCGACCTCCGTCACCTACCGGTATTTCCTCAAGGACAAGAACCCGAACAACACCCTCGGCCTCTTCACCGGCTCGGGGAACGTCACGATCACGATGATCGCCAATCGCGTCGCGAGCGGCCCCGTTGGGAGCCCGGCATACAACGGGGCGCAGAACCTCACTCTCGCGGTGACCGCGGGAACGGTGGGGGAGGCCACCGTGGGAGGACCGATCTCTCTCGGCCCGCTCACCCTGCAGGGACCCACCGTCGGGCTCGGCGGATTCGGGTTCGCCGATGGCAAGGTGCTCGTGTCGGTCACGGTGGGCGTGCAAAGGGCGTCTTTGGCGTTCGGCGGGAATCCCACCACCGGCGCCCAGTCAACGGCGCAGACGAACTCCGGCGTCACCGTGGACCTGATCGGCTTGATGGGATCCTTCGAGCTGGCGGTCGACGTGTTCGGGCTCCTCGGCGGGAACGTCGACGTCCGGCTCACCGGCAAGTGGGGACTGCAGGTCGCCTCCCTCGACGCCCAGGTCCCGAACGTCGCTCGGCTGCAGGCGACCGGGATCAAGGTGAACTACGACCCGAAGGGCGCCGCCGACCAGGAGATCGTGCGGATCAACACCGCGACGATCAGCTTCCCGTCATTCGGCATCACCGGCTCGCTGCGCCCCTACGATCCGGCGGCATCATCCAACATCTCGGCCAACAACGACCAGGTCATCGGCGTCGGCGTCATTCCCGGCCTCACCGTCTACGGCGACGGCTTCAGACTGGGCACGGCGGAACTCGCGTACGGGCTGCCGCCGGCGTACGTCACCGACCCGGCGAACACGCTGAGCCCTGGCACGACCGACAAGAAGATCACCTTCGGAGGCATCCTCGAACTCGACGACATCCGCGTCGGCATCTCCGGTTTCGAGGTCCGGTTCCCGGCGGCTGGTGCGCCGAGCACGGCATCCGCAGGTTTCACCGGGCTCATCTACATTGCCTCGGGCGGCGCGAGGCTGTTTCCGGGCAAGACCTTCGGCGCCACCATCACCGATCGCGTCGCCACGGATGATCGGCGTCCAGACGGCACCCCGGACGATGAGGCATTCCGGATCGCCCTGACCTTCCAGAACGGAAAGGTCGATGCGTTCCAGCTGACGGTCGACACCCTCGAGATTCGTCTCGGCACCTACGTCAGCCTCACCGCGCGCGACTTCCGCCTCGACACCGGGGCCACCGGATCCCAGATCATGGTGCAGTTCCAGGCCGCTGGTGCGAAGGTCACGGTCGGTTCGCTGGTGATCGCCGGCGAGGGCCGCAACTTCGCGATTACCGGCGACGGTTCGTTCAAGGCCCTGCCCGGATTCGGGGTCTTCCTCTCGATCGGATCCGCCACCGGCGACTCATTCAAGTGGCCGTCGTTCCTCCCCGTGCGCCTGGACTCCATCGGCATCCAGTGGACGGATGTCGAGAAGGCGCCGGAGGACTTCGTCCTCATCCTCTCCGCGAGCGTCACCGGCATCCAGGGCCTGTCCGGCCTGGAGATCAGCGGTGCCGTCCAGGGCATCCGCATCCAGCCGTCGCTGCTGCTCGCCGGCGAGTTCCCGATCATCGGCATCGACTCGATCGGGGTCACGGTCAAGGGAACGATGTTCGGTGGAGAGGTATCCGCCGGCCTGATCGGCGGCATCCTCAAGCTGGACTCGAACTACGCGATCATCGGGGTGTTCGACACCACAACACCGGTGCGCCAGCGGGTCTTCTACCTGGGCCTCAGTGGCACCATCTCGATCGCGGGAATGGCCGGCTTCGGCATCCGGATCGGACTGTCCGAGCTCGGCCCGCTGCAGGTCTACCTGAGCGTGAGCGTGCCGGGCGGCATCCTCCTTGAACCCGTATCCGGCCTCACCATCAACGACTTCGCCGGCGGCGTCGAGTTCTTCAAGACCCTGCCATCCATCGAGGACCCGCTCGCGCTGCGCTCCTCGGCATTCCAGCTGCCAACGGTCCTCAGCGCCGACGAGTGGCTCCTCTCGCTTCAGCAACAGGTCGCCGTGCAGGCGAAGACCATCTCGCAGAATCCAGGGCAGAGTGGGTTCGCCGCCGCCTTCAGCGCGCCAATGGTCATCACCGGCTCGGCGAAGATCTACTCGATCTACACCTCGCAGTCGGTGTTCAACGGCCAGGTCACCGTCAAGATTTCCACCGACGGCAAGATCCTCATCGTCGGCACGCTGAACTTCGCCTCCGACAAGCTCTCCATCAGCGGGCGTCTCTACGCGGACCTCTCGAAGGTGGCAAGCGGCACCGTCGTAGTGCTGTTCCTCGCCGACTTCCCCGACCAGGTGCGCCTGCTCACCCTGTACGGCAAGCTCAAGATGGGGTTCCGCAACTCCTCCGGCCAGGAGGTGACATTCGATGTCGTCGATGGTCTTGACCCGATCGCCACCGGCACGGCGCCGCAGATCGACCTCGGCGCCCCAACCACCAACGGCGGCACCGTCGACGTCGGCGTGGTCAACGGCGCCACCGGTTCGACCAAGTACCTCGACGTTTCGTACACCCCGCCGGCGGGTGCGAGCCTCGACTTCGCCTCGATCCTCGACGTCGGCGT
>JAODMG010000071.1 GCA_025464895.1 Microbacteriaceae bacterium
GAGACCACCATGATCTGCTTCGGCCTGGCGATCTTGCCGATCTGGTTGGAGACGTGCTCCCGCAGTTCGCGGACGACATGCTCGCCACCGTTGCCTGCCTCGCTGCGGAGGATGACGAAGGCGACGACCGCCTGCCCGGTGACCGGGTCGGCCGCTCCGACCACGGCGGCCTCCGCGACCTTCTCATTCGAGACCAGGGCCGACTCGATCTCGGTGGTGGAGAGCCGATGGCCCGAGACGTTCATCACGTCGTCCACCCGTCCGAGGAGCCAGATGTCGCCATCCTCGTCCTTCTTCGCGCCGTCCCCGGCGAAGTAGAGTCCGGGGAACCTCGCCCAGTAGTTGTCGATGAACCGCTGGTCGTCACCCCAGATTGTGCGCAGCATCGCCGGCCACGGCTCCCTGATGACGAGGTACCCGCCAGAGCCGTTCGGCACAGAATTGCCCTCGTCGTCGACGACATCCGCGACGATTCCGGGTAGCGGAGTCATGGCTGCTCCCGGCTTTCCGGCGGTCACACCGGGGAGCGCGCTGATCATCATCCCGCCGGTCTCGGTCTGCCACCAGGTGTCGGCGATCGGGGTGTTGTCGTGGCCGACGAAGTGGCGGTACCAGACATAGGCCTCTGGATTGATCGGCTCTCCGACCGAGCCGAGCATCCGGAGGCTGGAGAGATCATAGCTGGACGGGATCTCGTGACCCCACTTCATGCAGGTGCGGATGGCCGTCGGCGCGCAGTAGAAGATCGAGACCTTGTACTTGTCGATGATCTCCCACCAACGCCCGGTGTGCGGGGAGTCGGGGGTGCCCTCGTAGATGACCGAGGTGCTGCCGTTGGCGAGTGGTCCGTAGACGACGTAGCTGTGACCGGTGACCCAGGCGACATCCGCTGCGGTCCAGTAGATGTCGGTCTCGGGCTTCAGGTCGAAGACCGACCACTGCGTGTAGGCGACCTGGGTGAGGTAGCCGCCGCTGGTGTGCAGGATTCCCTTCGGCTGGCCGGTGGTCCCCGAGGTGTACATGACGTAGAGCGGATGCTCGGAGTCGAACGCCTGCGGCTCGTGCGTGGTGCTGGCCTTCTCCACGGTGTCGTGCCACCACCGGTCGCGGCCATCGGTCCAGGAGACATCCTGGCCGGTGCGGCGGACGACGAGCACGGTGTGCACGTCCGGATAGTCGACGAGCGCCTGGTCGACTGCGGGCTTCAATGCCGACGCGCTTCCCTTGCGGTAGCCGCCATCCGCGGTGATCACCACCTTCGCGTCGCAGTCTTCGATCCGGCTGCGGAGAGCATCGGCAGAGAATCCGCCGAACACCACCGTGTGCACCGCGCCGATGCGTGCGCAGGCGAGCATGGCGACAATCGTCTCCGGGATCATCGGCATGTAGATCGCGACCCGGTCGCCCGCCTGCACGCCGAGTTCTGTCAGTGTGTTCGCGGCCTGGCAGACCTGGTCAGTCAGCTCGGAGTAGGTAATGACGCGGGTGTCTCCCGGCTCGCCCTCGAAGTAGTAGGCAACCTTGTCGCCCCGGCCGGCGGCAACGTGACGGTCAAGGCAGTTGTACGCGACGTTCAGCCGTCCGCCGACGAACCACTTGGCGAACGGGGGATTGCTCCAGTCGAGCACCTCGTCCCACGGTTCGCTCCAGTCGAGGCGCTTGGCCTGTTTTGCCCAGAACCCGAGGCGATCGCGTTCGGCCTCGTCGTAAACGTCGGCACCGACATTGGCCTGCGCAACGAACTCCGGAGTCGGCGGGAAGCGACGCGTTTCGTGCATGAGGTTGGACAGCGTCGGTTCAGGAGTTGGGCTATTCATATCGTTACCTGTCTTCGGTCAAGTACTCGGCCGCGCGGACGGAACGACTAGTCCCTTGGTACCGCAATCGTCTGTCCAGAGTACAGACTCGACGACTCTGGCGAGAAAACGCTGACGCTGGGTTACCTGACACCGGTACACCTGACCGATAGTGCCGACGGCACGGCTCGGCACCCGCTCGCGGGGAGGTTCGAGCCCTAGGATTCTGGCATGCAAGGTGACGACGAAGCGAACGAGGATGGCTTCGCCGACACGCCGTACGAGCCCTCCGGACGACGGCGTTCGACGTACACGCCACCCGTCGTTCTCGCGACACCGATCGAGAGGGAGTCCGAACCGGAACCCGAACCCGACCCTGTTGCCGAATCCACCGAAGCGAGGTCCCTGAGGGAAATTCCCCAGCGCCGCTCATTGCCGGACGACGACCTGGTGCGCATCATCGGCGACGACTCGGCCAACGGCGGAGGCACTCTCAGCGCGATAGAGCAACTCGAATCCGAGCTGCGGCTCCGGCAGGACGAGGCGAAGCAGTTCGGCGAATGGGAGAGCGCGACGCTTGCCGTCGGCACCCCGGAGGCCCTCGAGACAGTAGAACGCGTGCGCCTGAGTTTTACCGGCGTCATTCCGATCCAGGTGCCCGCTGATTTGGCGCGGGTCGCTGGCCCGCCAGGGGATGACGCGGCGCCGGGAGCGTCGCCGTTCGCCCTTCCAGCCACCGGCGCGGAATCGGTCACGGTCGAGACCGGAGCCGACCCCGTTCTTCCTTCAGCCTTCGAACCGGATGCCCCGGACCAGGTCGACGAGATCGATCGGGTGGCGCCCGAGGTATTCGGCCCTTTTCCGGTCACCTCCGAGGGCGTCGCAATCGTGACGACGTCGGTCGGGGGTACACAGATCGACGCGGTTCCGAGTCCATGGATCCCGACCGGCCAGCCCGTCATCGCGGATCCGGAACTGCACAGGAACCCGGTGTTCGGCCTCGAGGCGAGCGGGCTGGAACCGACACCTATTGAACAGCGGGTCGGCAGGGCCGCGCGGATGTTCTGGCTCTGGTTCACCGCGAATTCGTCCGCGGTCAGCATTGCATTCGGCGGCGCACTCTTCTCGCTCGGGATGAGCCTTCGGCAGGCGATCCTCGCCGCGTTCATCGGCGTTGCGATCTCGTTCCTGCCGCTCGGACTCGGCACGCTGGCGGGAAAGTGGAGCGGGCAACCGGCCATGGTGGTCTCGCGCGCGACCTTCGGACTGCTGGGAAACATCCTCCCGTCGGCCCTGGCGCTCATCACCCGCCTGTTCTGGGGCGCTGTGCTGCTCTGGATAGTCGCATCATCGTCCGCGCGGATCCTGGTCGGCGCGAACCTGGGCGGATCCCTCAGCGAACTGCAGTTGACCGTGCTCGCGGCGGCCGTCGGATTCGTGCTCTGCCTCGTTGTGGCGTTCTTCGGCTACCCGCTGTTCGCGCGGATCCAACTGGTGCTCACCATCGTCTCCGCCGTCTTGATCGTGGCGCTCGTCGCGGTCTCCTGGCACGCGGTCGATTTCTCGACAGCGCTCAGCAGACCCGATGGCCCCTGGATTCTCGTCGTCACCGGCATCGTTTTGGTGTTCAGTTTTGTCGGGCTCATCTGGGCGAACAGCAGTGCGGATGTCGCCCGCTACCAGCGGCCGAGCAGCTCGGGGGCGGCCGCCTCGCTCTGGGCACCATTCGGCGCGGGCCTTCCCGCCTTCCTTCTCATCGGCTACGGCGCTGTCCTCGCCGCTTCCAGCACGTCGACAGCGGAAGGACTCGTGCAGAGCCCGATGGACGCCATCATGCGCATGGTGCCCGGCTGGTTCGCGGTCCCGCTCATCGCGATGGTTGCGCTCAGCCTGTTGTCCGGGGTCACCCTCAGCGTCTATTCCGGCGCGTTCGCGCTGCAGTCCGTCGGACTGCGGGTACAGCGCCAGTGGGCGATCATGATCACCGGAGGGGCGCTGTTCGTTGTGACGATCATGCTCACGTTCACGGTGACGGATGTCGTCACGGTGTTCCGGGATGTCGCGACCAGCCTCGCCGTGCCGGTCGCCGCCTGGGCGGGCATCTTCGGGGCCGAGATGATGATCCGGCGCCGGCGGTTCGATACCGAGTCATTGCTCGGGCGAGGCAGCGTCTATCCGGCGGTGAACTGGACCAACCTCGGAATGCTCGTCGTTGCGTCGGTGATCGGATACGGTTTCACTTCCGCGGCCGTCGGTTGGCTGTCCTGGCAGGGATACGGATTCCGGCTGTTCGACGTACTGCCGACCGGTGAGCTCGGTGCATCCGACATCGGGGTC
>JAODMG010000090.1 GCA_025464895.1 Microbacteriaceae bacterium
GCTGGCGATAGTGGAACCGAAGCTCAGTCCGGCGGTCGGGCGGTGAAGGAGCCCCTGGTCCTCGGCATCGAGACGAGCTGCGACGAGACCGGCATCGGCATCGTGCGCGGCCGCACCCTGCTGGCGAACGTGATCGCGTCATCCATGGAGGAACACGCGCGCTACGGAGGCGTCGTGCCGGAGATCGCGGCGCGGGCTCATCTCGAGGCGCTCACCCCGGCGCTGAAAGCGGCGCTCGCCGAGGCGGATGTCACGGTGCAGGATCTCGACGCGATCGCCGTGACCAGCGGCCCAGGGCTCTCCGGCGCGCTCATGGTCGGCGTCGGTGCGGCCAAGGCGCTCGCCGTCTCCCTCGGCAAGCCGCTGTACGCGGTGAATCACCTGGTCGGGCACGTCGGGGCGGACATCCTCTCCGGTGAGGCCGTCGACTATCCGACCGTCGCGCTGCTCGTCTCCGGAGGGCACACGTCGCTGCTCCTCGTGCGGGACCTGGTCTCCGACGTCGAGCTGCTCGGCGAGACCATCGACGATGCGGCCGGTGAGGCGTTCGACAAGGTCGCGCGACTCCTCGGCCTGCCATATCCCGGTGGTCCGGAGATCGATCGGGCGGCTGTCGGGGGCGATCCGAAGGCGATCCGGTTCCCCCGCGGGCTCAGCCTGCCGAAAGACCTCGAACACCACCGCTACGACTTCTCCTTCTCCGGGCTGAAGACCGCGGTCGCGCGCTGGGTGGAGCGGGTCAGGGATGACGGGGAAGACGTGCCGATCGCGGATGTCGCGGCCAGCTTTCGGGAGGCCGTCGCCGATGTGCTCGTGACCAAGGCGATCGCGGCCTGCAGCGACCTCGGGGTTCCGCGGCTGCTGCTCGGCGGCGGGGTGGTGGCGAATGCGCGTCTCCGGGCTCTCGCCGAGGAGCGCTGCGCTGCGGCCGGGATCGAGTTGCGCATCCCTCCGCTGGACCTCTGCACGGACAACGGAGCGATGATCGCGGTCCTCGCCTCGCAGCTGATCGCCGCGGGGCATCCGCCGTCGGGGCTCGGATTCGGCGCCGACTCGACCCTTCCCGTCACCACGATCCAGGCCTGAGGCAGAGGCGGTGCGGGCCGCTGCACCCGTTGACACCGGTTCTGGGCGGTGCCACTATGGCACCCCGGCACGTTTGTTTTCCACACAGCTTGGAGAGACGCCATGTCCGATCAGATTCCCACCCCGCCGCCAGAGCCGACACCGTACTCCACGCCGGCGGCGGGCCCGCGGCAGGTGCTCAGTCTCACCTCTTTCATCCTCGGGTTGGCCGGCCTCCTCTTCGGTTGGATCCCGTTCGTGGGGATCCTCGGCTTCCTCGCCGCGATCGGAGCCGTCGTCACCGGATTCATGGGCAAGGCCAAGGAGCCGCAGGCTCCGAAATGGATGTGGCTGGTCGGCATCATCGCCGGTTTCGCCGCCATCGCGATCGGCCTGATCGTGCTGATCATCATCATCATCGGGTTCGCCACCATCGGCTCGCTCAGCAACTACAACATCCAGCCATAGCACTGCACTGACCGAACGACGCAGGCGATCACGTCGACGTCGTTCGGTTTTTGTCTGCCATGGCCCGTCCGGGTGGGCAGGCGGCCGGCTAGTGTCTCACCCTCTGGGCGAGCAGCGCGGTGTGACGGCCGCCGACGCGGGTCACGAACAGCGTCGCGGCGGCGTCCCCCTTCGGCGCGAGGCGCTTTCGCAGCGTCGCCGGATCGACATCCACTCCGCGCTTCTTGATCTCGAGACGGCCGATCTCTCGGATCGCCAGTTCCCTCTTCAGGAGTTTCTCGTCGTACGGGAAGGTCTCGACGACGCGAAAGCAGCTCGCGAACGGTGTGTCGATGGCGGAGTCCGAGGTCAGGTAGGCGATGCCGTCACTCAGCATCGACGCATCGAGTTGCCTGGCCAGGGCGCCGATCAGTCGCGCACGAATGACCGCGCCATCCGGCTCGTACAGGTAGTCCCCGAGCTCCCCGACCTCGACGTCGTCGCTGTCGGCCCCTGCGACCAGCTCTGCGCTGCCGTGATCGCCGATCACCAGTGCCGACCTACGGATCCCCGGGCGGGCGACGGCACCGAACCAGAGGCCTAACTCGACCACGTCGTGATCGACCGAGATCCATTGCGCCTCAGCGTCGGCCGGGATGAGGTCGCGGTCGATCCCAGGACCGAGCTTGATGCCGGTCGGCAGCCGCGCGCCGAGACCGAAGGCGAAGTCGAGCGACGGCGAGAAGTCGGCCGGATTGGTGAGTCGTGAGGTGTTCTGGTGCCCGGATGTCCGCCTGGCCGGATCGAGGTAGACGCCGTCGAAGCCGGCGAGGTCGACGGTCTCCGCGTCCGAGTTGACCACGGTCGCGTCCGGCCACGGGGCCAGGTTGTATGCCGCGATCGCGGCAGTGACCTCGTCGAGCTCGACCGCGGTGACGCTGAGTTCGAGCGCGGCGAAGGCCATCGCATCCGCTCCGATGCCGCAGCCGAGGTCCGCGATGCGCTCGAGGCCGGCCGACTGGAACCGTCCGGCGTGGATGGCTGCCACCCGCAACCGGGTCGCCTGTTCCAGTCCGGCTTCCGTGAACAGCATCCGATCGGCGAACGGGCCGAATTTGGCGGATGCCCGTGCCCGAAGTTTCGACTGGCTGAGCACCGCGGCCACGAGTGTCGGGGAGTGCCCGGCTTTCCGCAGTTCACTCACCGACCGCAGGACATCGGTGGTCGATTCGTATCGGGGGAGCGAGTCGAGCAGCCGCAGTCCCTCGGCGGAAAGCAGTTCGACCAGCTCGCTCGTGTCCATCCCCCCATTCTCCTGCCTGCGAGTCTTCCTGGCTCCCCGATCTTTGGCACTCTGATTGCAGGAGTGCTAATCCACCGGTACAGTGGTTCTGGCACACTCGCAGTGAGAGTGCTAACCCAAGATTTCGAAGTTTTGAGAAAGAAGAGGTCAACCGTGTCGGTCTCCATCAAGCCGCTCGAGGATCGCATTGTCATCAAGCAGGTCGAGGCAGAGCAGACCACTGCTTCCGGTCTCGTCATTCCTGACACTGCGAAAGAGAAGCCCCAGGAGGGTGAAGTTGTCGCGGTAGGTCCGGGTCGCATCGACGACAACGGCAACCGCGTCCCGCTCGACATCGCCGTTGGCGACAAGGTCATCTACTCCAAGTACGGCGGAACCGAGGTCAAGTACGGTGGCGACGACCTGCTGGTCCTCTCCGCTCGCGACGTCCTCGCCGTGGTCGTCCGCTGACGATAGTCCGATGAGGATGGCCCGCCCGATTCGTTCGGGCGGGCCATCCCGCATTTCACGGCGGTAGCCAAACCCGCGGTGGCCAACCCCGCACCACCAGCCGTAGTGGCCAGTCGAGCACTACCCAGCCCTGGAGTACCATGCCAACGGTGCCAGCCGATTCGCGAGCCCCTGCGGCCAGCGGCAACCGTTCCGGCCTGTTCTTCGCCGTCGCGGCCTACGGGCTCTGGGGAGTCCTGCCCGCCTACTTCCTGCTGCTCCGACCGTCCGGGGCTGTCGAGATCGTCGACTGGCGAATCCTGTTCTCGCTGGTGTTCTGTGCGATCGTCATCACGGTGACCCGATCCTGGCCGGCCCTCGTGGCGATCATCCGTCAGCCACGCCTGCTGTTCATGCTGGGACTCGCGGCCATCCTGATTTTCATCAACTGGCTGGTCTATGTCTACGGAACGACGAGCGGACAGGTCGTCGAGACCGCGCTCGGCTACTTCATCAATCCGATCGTGACCGTGCTGCTCGGGGTCATCCTGTTGCGGGAGCGGTTGCGGATGACGCAGTGGGTCGCGGTGGGCATCAGCGTCGTCGCGGTGCTCATCCTCGCCATCGACTACGGAGCCCTGCCGTGGATCTCGATCACCCTTCCCTTGTCGTTCGGCCTCTACGGCCTGGTGAAGAAGCGCGTCGGCGGAGCCGTGGATGCGCTGAGCGGCCTGGCGATCGAGACCGCCTGGCTGGTGCCGGTAGCGATCATCCAGCTGGTCTTCGTCGGGTTAGGAGGCGGGATCACCATCGGATCGGCCGGCACCGCACACGCACTGTTGCTGGTGAGCGCCGGAGTGGTGACCGCTGTGCCGCTGCTGTTCTTCGCCTCGGCCGCTCGGCGCCTCCCGCTCGTCTATCTGGGGTTGGTGCAGTACCTCGCCCCCGTCCTGCAGTTCGCGTTCGGCGTGTTCGTGCTGCACGAGAGCATGCCGCCGGGGAGGTGGTGGGGTTTCGGGCTGGTCTGGGTCGCGCTGGTCGTTCTCAGCATTGACCTGCTGGCGAGCACGCGCACCTCTCGCCGCGCCTCACCGCTGTCAGCCTGATGCTTCGCTAGTCTTCGCTGACGGGGAGCGGCTAGCGGGAGGAATATTCAATGCGTGCGATTCGCCTTCTGGGGGCTCCCGTAGCCGCGGCACTTGTCGTGCTCGTGCTCGCCTCCTGCACCCCGGAACCAACCCCGGTTCCCACCCGGAAGGCCGTACCTGCCGCCCTGGCCAAGGGGGACGGGATCCTGAGGATCGGTACCGAATTTCCGACCACCGGCTCTTCCGCGTTCATCGGCCCGGCCCAGGCGGCCGGCGTCGAGGTCGCCGTGCGTGAGATCAACTCGGCCGGCGGCATGCTCGGCAAGCCGGTCGAGGTGCTGCACCGCGACTCAGGTGATGCGCCGACCACCGTGCTCGAAACCTCGTTCGCCGACCTGGTGTCGAAGAAGATCGATGTGCTGGTCGGTCCGTCGTCATCCGTCCTGGTCGAGCGCCTGGTTCCGCAAGCGGTCGCCGCGGGGGTCGCCATGATCTCGCCGGCGGCGACCTCGCCCGTCCTGTCGACGCTCAACGATTCCGGGCTGCTCTTTCGCACCATCCCGTCGGACTCGCTCGAAGGGACCGCACTCGCCGGGCTCGTCGTCAAGAAGAAGGGGACAAAGGTCGCCCTGGTCTATTTCGGCGACGATTCCGGCAAGGCGATCAACGGGGCGCTGGCCAAGAACGTCGTGAAAGCCGGGGGCACGCTCGTCGCGGCGCAACAGTTCGATGGGTCCACGAAGGATCTGGCC
>JAODMG010000099.1 GCA_025464895.1 Microbacteriaceae bacterium
CTTCCGATCTAGAAAGAAAAGCACTCTCGGTCATGTCGCGGCCATGCGCTCCATCGCAGTCCACGCAGGCAGTGCTGCCCAGGTGGGACGGCGACGGGCGTCCCATCACGTCGTACCGTGCAAGCGCATCGGCGTCCCGCGAGTAGGTGATCGAGCTGCGTGCCGTGTCGAGCGCGATCACCGGATCGGCCTCGGCGACGGCGATCGTGAGCAGCCGTTCGGCCTCGGCCAGGCGGGTGCGGGCATCCGTCCCCACCCCGGAGCGTCGACCGTTGATGAAGTCTGTCGTCGTCGAGATCTGGCTGCGCGCGGTGAGGAGCGCGCCGACCATGGCGACCTTGGCGTGTTCGAGCCGTTGCGCCTGGTTGCGAGCGCTGCCGAGCGCGACATCCAGCTCGGCGATGGCGGTTTCCAGGTCCCGGATGCGCGCGGCAGGATCGGCGACGGCCGCGGGATCGCCGATGGCGGCCAGCACCCGGTCCAGTGCGGCGACCGCGACGCCGACCGCGGCACCGGTCTCCGGGTCCGGCGGTGCGTCGCGCACCGGCCGTGCCTCCGCGATGTCGTCGCGCGCCGTATCGACGAGAGTCCCGAGCCTGGCGGTCGCGGCCTCGAGGGTCGCCGCCAGCCGATCGATTCCGTCCAGCGCCTCCGCGGCCCGTCCGGCGTCCTGCTGCGCGGCCTGGATCGCGTCGGCCACCGCGTCGTGGCGATCACCGGACATCCGGCTCTCCGCGGAGTTCGCCGTCGAGATCGCGGATGACACCAGCCGACTCGCCTGCCGTGCGTTGTCGATCACCGGGGCCACGGCGTTCGGCGCAAAGCGCGCCAGGAGCCGCGCCAGCGTCGACTCTCCCTCGGCGACGCGAACCGAGGTCGACGCGATCAGCTCTCGTACCGATGCGAGGTTTGCGGGGGCGTCCCGCTCGAGCCTGCGAAGCGAGCTGAACCTCCGCTCCTCCGCAGCGAGTTCTGCCTGGGCCGATTCGCACAGGCTGATGATGCGGGCGTTCCACTCACGCTGCTGAGTCGCCGTGTCCACGGTCGAATCGTCGAGTCGCTGTTTGAGCGTGAATGCCTGGGTGAGCTGGTCTTTGGCCGAGAGCAGGGCCTCGGAGAAGTCCCTGGTCTTCCCTTCGCCGAACTGGGCGACGGCGAAACCGAGTTCGTCTGAACTGGCCTTCACCGCGTCGTCCAGCCGTACCAAGAGGATGTTCGCCCTGGTCGCCTGCGCGCCGCCACCGGAAGAAACCCCGGTGATCGCCATCGCCGGGCTGCGGATCTCGGCCTTCCGCCGCCGATAGAGGATGCCGAAGCCGACACCGATCACCGCGATGAACGCGACCAGGACGGTGATCCCGACTGTCCAGCCGACCCGCGCCAGCTCGGTGGGGGGTGCCAGTAGCAGGGACGCAAAGGTCATGTCCGGTATTTTACGGTTGCCTCCTGAACGGTTGTTTTCCGCGAAAACCCGCCGCACGTCCCGACAAAAGCGGGGGTGGACGCTTAAGGTTGCCATTGTGTGGCGCGCCGATAGACAACATGAGACGGACGATGACATGGTCGAGTCCGAGAACAATCCTCCACACGCGCGGAAGCAACATACTGCTCCGCACGTGCTGAGCCTCGGAGATCCGAATTACACCGCGACGAACGTCGCCGAGCCGGTGTGGCAGGAGTGGCGCGCCCAACTCGGGGCCATCGGTGGCGAATCTCCGCTCCTGCACTTCATCGACAGCCCGGTGACCAGGATCGAGCTGAGCGCGACCCATCCCGGCGGACTGGCACAGTTCATCACCGGCAAGACGACGCTCCTCTCCAGCCTGATCCGGGATGATCTCGCCCTGCGGGCCGCGAAGGTGGCTGCCGGAGCGATCGCGGCCAAGGCGCTCGAGCTCGCCACCGCCAGGGGACTCGACACCGTCCACCTCGGTATCGGCATCGCCGAGTGGCAGAACGACGGAATCGACTACACCGCGCCAGTGCTGCTGCGCCCCCTGGCCATCCGTCGCTACGGCAGGGACTTCGAGGTCAAGCTGCGCGGGGCGCCCTTCCTCAACCCGGCGCTCGCCGACGCCCTCCATTCCCAGTTCCAGATCACCCTGGACGCCAAGGCCTTCGTCGCGCTCGCAGAGCAGGACGGTTCGTTCAAGCCGAACCCGGTGATCGACAGGTTGCGCGGGCTGACCGCCCACCTTCCGTGGTTCAACGTGCAGCCGAGGCTTGTCGTCTCCTCCTTCGCGGATGTCGCCACAGCGCTCGTCGCGGACGCCGCGGATCTCGAGCATCCAGTGCTCGACGCGCTCGCCGGCAACCCGTCGGCGAAGTGGGCGGTGGAGGAGAGCTTCCATCCGGTCGAGCCGCAGCATCCGGACCAGCGCACACCGGAGACCGACACCCTGCTGCTCGACGCGGACGCCGAGCAGGAAAACGTGGTCGCGCAAATCGCGGCGGGCAACTCGGTTGTCGTGAAGACCCTCCCGGGCACCGGCGGAACCCAGACCATCGTCAACGCGCTCGGCTGCCTGGTCGCACAGAACAAGAGGGTGCTCGTCGTCAGCGCCCGCCGGTCGTCGCTCAAGGGCATCGCCCAGCGACTCGGCGACATCGGCCTCAACGGTTTCGCGGTGGCACCCAGCACGCTCAGGCGGGATCTGATCCGCTCGATCGGTCGCAACGAGAAGGCGGCCGCACCGCAGCTCGGCGACGTCGACGACGCGCTGGTGCGGCTGCGGAAGGTGCTCGTCGACTACCGGGTGGCCATCGCCCGCCGCGACACCGTGCTCGGGATCTCCGTATTCGACTGCCTGAAAGAGCTCTCGCGGCTCGCGCTGCTCCCGACCCCGCCTGCGACCAGGGCGCGACTCGGTCGCGACTCTGTCGAGCTGATGGCCCACGACCGCTCGCGCGCCGCCGACGCGATCGTCCAGGCGGCGACCCTCGGCGAGTTCAAGTACGGTCCAGGGGATTCGCCATGGTACGGCGCGCACTTCCCGAACAGTTCGATGGCGACCCATGCCCACCAGCTGGCGAAGAAGCTGCACGCCGAGGAGGTCCCACGACTGCTCGAGCGGGCGAACCTGCTGATCGGCGGAACGCGGATGCGGCCCTTCGAG
>JAODMG010000107.1 GCA_025464895.1 Microbacteriaceae bacterium
CCACGTTCCGCTGAACTCCACGCTGGATGCGACCGAGCTGGTCACGAGGCAGATCGAGCGTTTCGCGCCCGGCTTCCGCGACACGATTCTGGCCAGTGCGAGCATGAGCGCGCTGGATGTCGCTGCGTACAACCCGAACAACATTGGCGGCGACATCCTCGGCGGTGCCGTCACCGTCGCACAGCTCCTGCGCAGGCCAACCCTCTCGGTGCGGCCATGGGAGACGCCGGTGGACGGCCTTTACCTGTGCTCGGCGTCGACACCGCCCGGGCCTGCTGTTCACGGCATGAGCGGCTGGTACGCAGCACAACTCGCGCTCAAGCGCTTCGCATAATTGTGATGAAGGCACACACAAAAATCCGTCGACAGAGGGAGAATTAATGAGAACGGCGCGCTCACGCAGTTGGGGCGCCAAGGAGATGAGTTTCTAATGATCGCTCTCATTATCACTGTCGTGATCGTCGCAATCGTGGCCCTCATATTGCTGGGCAATTCGATTCGAATCGTGAAGCAGTACGAAAAGGGTGTGGTTTTTCGGTTCGGTCGGCTGACCAGAACGCGATCGCCAGGCCTGCGTTTCATCATCCCGATAGTCGACAGGCTCCATCTGGTTTCGCTTCGGATCGTGACTTTGCCCATCCAGTCGCAGGGAATCATCACCCGTGACAATGTGAGCGTTGGCGTGTCGGCGGTCGCCTACTTCCGCGTTGTCGACCCGGTCAAGTCCGTCATCGCGATCGAGAATGTGCACGCCGCGATCGACCAGATCGCGCAGACGACGCTTCGCAAGGTCGTTGGTCAACACTCACTGGATGAAACACTCGCTGAGACGGAAATTCTCAACCTCAACATTCGCGAGATCCTCGACCTTCAAACACTGGACTGGGGAATTGAAGTGACGCTCGTCGAGCTGAAGGACATTCAGTTGCCCGATTCGATGAAGCGGGCGATGGCCAAGCAGGCAGAGGCCGAGCGCGAAAAGCGCGCGAAGATCATCAACGCCGAGGGGGAGTCCCTCGCCGCTGCCGCGCTTGGTGCAGCCTCCGACACCATGATGAAGCACCCGCTGGCGCTGCAGTTGCGCAACCTCCAGAGCCTTGTCGAAATAGGCGTCGACAGGAACACGACGGTGGTCTTCCCCGCTCCGCTCATGAGCACGATCGGCGAACTCGGTGCGTTCCTGGCCAGGGAGGCGGCGGCCAGCAGTGCGGTCCCCGATGACGTCAGCGCACTCCTGGTGCCGCATCCAACGAAACAGAACAAGACACCGGAGAAGGTTTGACAGAAGCTACCGACTCCGGAGGCAGCACCTGGGCGTGAGGCAGCACTTAGGCGACCAAGTCATCCAATTCCGGGTGCTTCGCGAAATACGCAGCGACCGTCGGACAGTCTGGCCGCACCTTCTTGCCGAGGCTTCTGGCGTCGTTCAGGGCCCACTCGATCAGCTGTGTGGCGAGGCCGTGACCCTCGTAGTCCGGCTCGATCTCGGTGTGAAGGAAGATCCGCACCTCTCCTTCGTCGCGATATTGGATGAATCCCACCCGTTCGCGGCCGAGGAGGAGTTCGTAGCGCCGTCGTCCCTCCGCTTGCCTGACCAGAAGTCGCGGCTCGTCTTTCGTCATGCCATCATCATCGGCGACGTCAGGGCGAACGACAAGCGCGGCGAACGACAAAACGACAAGCAGGGCGAAATGATAGGGCCGGTACCAGCGTGGTCAGCGCGCCTCCCTACCCACAGTGCCGCGCCATCCGCCATCCGCGTTGCCGACATCTTCGATGAACGCCTTGAAGTTGCGGAGATCGTGTTCGATTGCGCGGTCATCCACGCCCAACGCGGCGCCGACTTTCTCGGTGAGGTTCTCGGCTATCCAGTCCAGCTGAACGGTCACCCGGGACGTCGTGTCGCTCAACCGGTGAAAGGTGACGACGCCGGCGTGGTCGACCTCGCCGCTCGTGCTTTTCCAGGCGACCCGCTCATCCGGATGCTGTTCGGTGATCTCGGCATCGAATTCGCGCTCCGCCCCGCCGATCTTGACTTTCCATCGGGTGTGCGTGTCGTCGAGTTGGGTCACCGACTCCACGAAGCCGAGGAACTGAGGAAAAGACTCGAATTGGGTCCATTGGTCGTATGCGGTGCGGACCGGAACGTCGACATCCACGCTCGCTGTCGTCTGCGTCATCGTGTTCTCCTTCGTTAGGAACTTTTCTCAATCCCGAACGGTACGACCCGAAGTTCGAGATGACAACCCACCTCGGAGGATTGGGCTCGTGTGGCATCGTCCCGCTGTCGGTCGCTCGGCATAGGGTGGTGAGGTGCACACGCCGTATGAAGACCTCCTCCGCGATGTACTCGCCAATGGAACGCTGAAATCCGATCGCACCGGAACGGGCACCCGCAGTGTCTTCGGCCGGCAGCTGCGATTCGACCTGTCAGAGGGCTTCCCGCTGATCACGACGAAGCGCGTTCACCTCAAGTCGATCGTCTACGAACTGCTCTGGTTCCTGCGCGGTGACTCCAACGTGCGCTGGCTGCAGGAGCGCGGCGTCACCATCTGGAACGAGTGGGCGGATGCTTCGGGCGAGCTCGGTCCCGTCTACGGCGTGCAGTGGCGCTCATGGCCGACCCCCGATGGCGGCCACATCGACCAGATCACCGAGTTGATGCAGAATCTGCGGTCGAATCCGGATTCGCGCAGGCACATCGTCTCCGCCTGGAATGTCGCCGACATCCCGCAGATGGCGCTCGCGCCCTGCCACGCCTTCTTCCAGTTCTATGTCGCGGACGGCACGCTGTCCTGCCAGATGTACCAGCGCAGCGCCGATCTCTTCCTGGGAGTGCCATTCAACATCGCGAGTTACGCGCTGCTCACCCAGATGGTTGCGCACCAGCTTGGACTTAGGCCGGGAGACTTCATCTGGACCGGCGGCGACTGCCACATCTATGACAATCACCTGGAACAGGTCGAACTCCAGCTCTCGCGGGAGCCCTATCCGTCGCCGACGCTCGAATTCGCCCGCCTGCCGGACTCCATCTTCGACTACGAGTTCGATGACATCCGAATCGTGGACTACCAGCACCACCCGGCCATCAAGGCGCCGGTCGCGGTGTGAGCCAGGAACATCTTTTCGGCGGTACCGGCACGGTCGGGATGATTTGGGCGCAGGCCTCGGGCGGAGTCATCGGCCAGCACAACGGCATCCCTTGGAGGGTGCCGGAGGACTCCGCCCACTTCAAGGCGGTGACCACTGGACATCCGGTCATCATGGGCCGCCGCACCTGGGACTCGCTTCCGGATGCGTGGCGTCCGCTGCCGGGACGCACGAACATCGTGCTGACCGGAGATGCATCCTGGCAGGCCGACGGCGCCGTCGCGGCGAGAGATCTCGACACCGCGATCGGCACCGCGCTGGCCACCGGGAGCGGCGAAGTGTGGATCATCGGGGGAGCCGAGGTCTATGCGAAGGCCGTCGGCATCGCGACAGTGGCGGTCGTGACCGAGCTCGACCTCGAAGTGGAGGGTGACGCGTTCGCGCCGGTACTCGGTGCGCAATGGCGCCGGGAGTCGACCGACCCGGTTGAAGGCTGGCACAGTTCGAGGACCGGCATCCACTATCGAATCGTCAGGTATCGCAAATCATGACGCCGGGCGGTGCTGGCCCCTTCGGTCCAGATCGCTACGGCGAGGATGTGCTCGCGGGCGACTGGCGCGCGACCGGTCGCACGGTCGTTGCCGCCGTCGAAGCCACCAGGGACCTGGTGATCGAGGAGGTCGCGACCGGTTTCTGCGGCGCTGTGCTGCGAATCGAGGGCAAGCTGGTCGAACTCGAGGACTACGCGGGCAAGGTGCGGGTGTTCCCGCTCGGTCCGGGATTCCTGCTCGAGGGTGAACCGGTGGTGTTGGTCGCGCCGGCCCAACGAGCCGCGGGCATCGCCCGCACGGCATCCGGCTCGTTCGCCGTCGCCGACCAAAAGGCGCGGGTCGCGCTGCCCAGTCGCATCTTTGTCGAGGGTCGCCACGATGCAGAACTGGTGGAGAAGGTGTGGGGCGCCGACCTCAGGGTGGAGGGCGTCGTGGTCGAATACCTCAAGGGTGTCGACGATCTCGACGCGATCATCCGCGAGTTCGCTCCCGGTCCCGGGCGGCGGGTCGGCGTGCTGGTCGATCATCTGGTCCCTGGGTCGAAGGAGAGCCGGATCGCCGATGCCGTCGCCCGCGGCCCGTTCGCGGCGAACGTACTCGTGGTCGGGCATCCGTTCGTCGACATCTGGCAGTCGGTCAAACCGGGGCGGCTCGGGCTGGCCGAATGGCCGACCATTCCGCGGACCGTCGAGTGGAAGCACGGCATCTGCGCCGCGCTCGGCTGGCCGCATCGCGACCAGGCGGACATCTCGATGGCCTGGAAGCGCATCCTCGGTCGGGTGCGCAGTTACGCCGATCTCGAGCCGGTGGTGCTCGGCCGGGTCGAGCAGCTCATCGACTTCGTGACCGAATAGTCGAGGGCCAGCGCAGCTGGGTCCTGCGCCGCTGGAACCGGCGCCACTGAGGTTGTTCCGGATGCGCCTAGCGTCCGCTCGACAACCCGGCGACCAGGTTGATCGTGGTCGCCAGGATGACCGAGCCGAAGACGAAAGACAGCAGCGCGTGCTGGAGCGCGGTCGACCGCTCGCGATGGGTGGTGAGGTTGGTGTCGGACACCTGGAAGGTCATGCCGATCGTGAACGCGAGGTAGGCGAAATCCGAGTACCGGGGAGGCTCCTTCTGGTTGAAGTTCACGCCGTTGCCGCCATCGGTGTAGTAGATGCGGGCGTAGTGGAGCGTGAACAGCGTGTGCAGCAGGATCCAGGACAGGGCGACGCTGACCACGGCGAGGCCGGCGAGCACGGCCTCGAGGGCTCCTTGCGCCGCGTTCGCCTGCACCAGGATGATTCCGAGGGAGAACAGGCTCGCGAGGCTGAGCAGGATGACGAGCAGGTCGGATACGCCGCGGGTCGGATCTTCGCGGCTGGCCAGTTTTGCCGTTTGGTCGGCGTCGAGTCCACTGATGACGATCCACACCCAGCTGGAGTACACGAGGGCGGCGATAGCCCAGCCGACGGTCGGGGCATAGACCCAACTCCAACTTGCTCCGGTGACCAGGCCGGCGAGCACACCGGCGGCGAGCATGACGGTGAGGCGAGTGCTCGCGTTCCGTCGTCTCGGCTGGAAACGAACCGCGCCGCTGTCTTGTTTTTCTGCCACGGGTCGATTTAAGCACCGCAGCGAGCGCGGCTCCCGCTGGCGCGCCGCTACGCGTCGCTGAGTAGGTTCTCCCGCACCACCCGCCGCAGTGTCTTGCCGATCAGTGATTTTGGCAGTTCGTCGACGGCGACCACCCGCCTCGGCACCTTGTAGGCGGCGAGTCCTCCACGGGCGAACTCACGGATGGCGGACTCGTCCAGCGAGACGCCTGGCTCCATCACCACAGCGGCAGCGACATCCTCGCCGCTGTGGGCGCTCGGGAGTCCGACCACCGCGACATCCGCGACGCCGGGGAAGGCCCGGAGTGCCTCTTCAACCTCCGACGGTGACACGTTGAATCCGCCGGTGATGATGAGCTCTTTGATGCGATCGACGATCCGCACGAATCCGTCCGCGTCGACGGTGACGATGTCGCCGGTACGGAACCAGGCGGCTCCTCCGTGCCCGTCCGGCACGAAGACGGCATCGGTCTCCTCCTGCTTCTTCCAGTAGCCGCCGAACACCTGCGGACCGCGCACGAGAAGTTCGCCTGGCTCGCCAGGCGCCCGGTCGGTCGTCGGGTGCTCCGGGTCGACGACCCGCACCTCGGTGTTCGGCAAGGGGAGGCCCACCGTTCCCGCCCGCCGGGTGGGCGCGACCGGATTCGCCGTGAGCACCGGCGCGGTCTCGGACAGGCCGTAGCCTTCGACGAGATATCCGCCGGTCTCCTTCTCCCACGGCCCGACGATGGCCTCCGACAGTGGCATCGCCCCTGATATCGCGATCTGGATGCCGGCGAGCGACACCCCGTCTTTCTTCGCGGCGGCCATCAGGCGGTCGTAGATCGGCGGAACGGCAGGCAGGAAGGTGGGCGGACGCTTGCGGATCACCTTCAGCACGAGCTCCGGATCGAATCGGGGGAACAACACCAGGCGTGCACCCATGCTCATCGCGAAGGTGAGGCACAGGGTGAGCCCGTAGGCGTGGAACATCGGAAGCACCGCGTACACGACGGAACTCCCGCGCTCGATCGTCGGCACCCAGGCGCGGGCCTGCGCGGCGTTCGCGGTCAGGTTGAGATGGGTGAGGGTCGCGCCCTTCGGCGAACCTGTCGTGCCGCTGGTGTACTGGATGACCGCGACATCCGCAGCCCCCGGCCGCTCGATCGCGGCGGACACCGGCTCGCTCTTGAGCAGTTTGCTCCACCGGACGGTGCCGCGAACGCTCGTCGTGAGTGTCGCCCTCGCCGCCATGGCCTTCGGCAGCGGCAACCGAAGCGCGAGCCGGGTGACGAGCGGCATCGCACGGGTGATGTCGACCGAGACGATGGTCGTGACCGCGACGTCAGCCGGGAAGTCCTGGATGGTCTGCACCACCTTGTCCCACGCGATCGCCACCGTGGCGCCGTGGTCCTCGAACTGGTGGCGCAACTCGCGAGGGGTGTACAGCGGGTTGTGCTCGACGACGATGCCGCCAAGTCGAAGGACGGCGTAGAACGCGACGATGTGCTGCGGCGCATTCGGCAGCACGATCGCCACCGTGTCGCCCTTTTTCACCCCGAGCGACCGCAGGCCTTCCGCGGCCCGGTCGACCTGCTCGCCGAGTTCACGGTAGCTCGTCGTCGAACCGAAGAATTCGAGCGCGACAGCGCCTCCGAAGGTCGACACCGAAGTGTCGAGCAGGTCGAACAGGGATCCGGTAGGCAGATCGATGTCGTGCGGGACGTCGGGCGCGTAGCTCGCCAGCCAGGGGCGCGGAGTGTCAATGCTCACCTGGCCACTCTATGGTTCGGCGGGGTGCCGAACTCAACTGGAGTGCTTGCGCGGTGCCTGGTTCTCTGCGCTGACCATCCAGGAATACTGTTCGAGCGTCTCGATGATGGTGTGCAGGATGTCCGCACTGGTCGGGTCAGCATCATCCACATCGTCGTGCACCCTGCGAGCGGTGCTCGCGGCCGCGTCGAGCCGTTCGGTGATCAGTCCGACGACATCGGAGGTGCCCAGCTGGTCCGGGGGGAGCTTCGGCAGGGTCGAGGTCGCCGTGACCGTCTCTGAGCGCCCGTCCGGCAGGGCATGAAGAGCGCGCATCCGCTCGGCCACTTCGTCTGACAGGGCCCTGGCGGCCACGATGATCTCGTCGAGCTGCAGGTGCATGTCCCTGAAGTTCTTGCCGACGACGTTCCAGTGAGCCTGTTTGCCCTGGATGCCCAACTCGATCAAGTCGACGAGCACGGCCTGCAGGTTATCGGAAAGTTGCTTGTTCGCCTTCATACGATCCTCCTCGAGCGATTGTGCCTTCCACCCTACGACCGGATTTCGACCGAGCGAAGGGGTTTCGCCAGCCGGTTCAGCGCGCCGCTTTCTGCGGATAGATCGTCTCGCGGCGTTCCAACATGGCGACGTAGCCGGCGATCTTTGCTGCCCTGGTCTCCGCCCGTTTGACCCCGTTGGTGCGAAAGACGATGGCAAAACGATTCTGGCTCGACAGGGTGGCGAACATCGCGGATGCGGACGGGTTGGCGTCGATCGCCTGCTGCAGGTCTTCCGGCACCACCGTCTCGCTCTGGCGGGCGTACGCGGCATCCCAACGTCCATCCGCCTTCGCCGCCTCGATCTGGGCGATACCGGGCGGCTGCATCCTGCCGTCCGCAATGAGCCGGGCGACGCGGTCGCGATTTGTCTGCGACCAGGTGCTGCGGGAGCGTCTCGGACTGAACACCTGGAGGTGGAAGTTTTCGTCCAACGAGTTGGCCTGGCCGTCGATCCACCCGAAGCAGAGTGCGACCTCCAATGCCTCGGTGTAGTCCACTCCCGGCAGGGTCGAGGCCTTGCGCCGCAGCTTCAGGCGCACCCCCTCAGTGCGGGCAAAATTCGCGGCCAACCAGTCGCGCCATCCGAATTGGTCGGAAAAATAGAGAATTTCTTTCTCACTGTTCGCGCCCATGGGTAAACGCTAATGCTGGGAGCGAGAGGATGGTAGCTATGAGATATACACGTTTAGGCAATACCGGACTCGAGATTTCAGCAGTCACCCTGGGCTGCATGAGCTTTGGGGAGCCGGATCGGGGAGGCCACCCCTGGTCCCTGACCGAGGAGGCGAGCCGCCCGTTCATTCGTCGCGCACTCGAACTCGGCATTACGACCTTCGACACGGCGAACGTCTACTCGGCAGGATCCAGCGAGGAAATCGTCGGGCGAGCGCTCAACGACTTCGCGGACCGGGATGACCTGGTCATCGCGACCAAGGTTCACGGCGAGATGCGCAAGGGTCCGAACGGTCACGGCCTCAGTCGCAAACACATCATGAAGCAGATCGATGCGAGCCTCACCCGGCTCGGCACCGACTACGTCGACCTTTACCAGATCCACCGTTTCGACCAGGCGACGCCGGTCGAGGAGACGATGGAGGCACTGCACGACCTCGTCAAGGCAGGCAAGGTGCGCTACATCGGTGCGTCATCGATGTATGCCTGGCAGTTCGCCACGATGCAGCACGCCGCCGATCTGAACGGCTGGACCCGATTCGTGTCCATGCAGGACCAGTACAACCTCATCTCGCGGGAAGAGGAGCGGGAGATGCTTCCGTACTGCCTCGACCAGGGCATCGGCGTGCTGCCGTGGAGTCCTCTCGCCCGCGGAAAGCTGACCAGGGACTGGGATGACACGACGGCCCGGTCGACCACCGATCAGTTCGGCGCGACGCTGTACCGCCAGGCGGAAGAATCCGACCGTCTGGTGGTGGCCACGGTCGCCTCCATCGCCGAGAAGCGCGGGGTGCCGCGCGCGCAGGTCGCGTTGGCCTGGGTGGCCCAGCAGCCAGCGGTGACATCACCGATCGTCGGCGCGACCAAGCTCCAGCACCTGGATGACGCGGTCGCCGCGGTCGAGCTCGAACTGACCGAGTCCGAGCTCACCGAACTCGGCGCGAACTATCTGCCGCACGCGATCGAGGGCTTCGCCTGATCCGAGCTCAATAGCCGGGCTGCAGTAGCCTGCATTTCCGTGGGTATAACTTCTGGAATGCTACTGGCCGGCATCGCCGGCTTCGGCCTCGGGCTCTCGCTCATCGTCGCCATCGGTGCCCAGAACGCCTTCGTTCTCCGTCAGGGGATTCGACGGAGGCACGTACTTCCGATCGTGCTTATCTGCGCGGTTTCGGACATCGTGCTCATCGTTCTGGGCATCGCCGGCGTCGGGGTAGTGGTCAGGCAGTTTCCGGTCGCGCTCGTCGTGGTCCGCTGGCTCGGTGCCGCGTTTCTGCTCGGCTACGGCCTGTTGGCGGCCAGGCGAGCGCTCGGCTCAGAGAAGCTCGACACCGAGACGGGCGGCGACGGTCCATCACTCCGGACGGCCGTATTGACCATGCTCGCCCTGACCTGGCTGAATCCGCACGTCTATCTCGACACGATCCTGCTTCTCGGGTCCGTTGCCAATACGCATGGGGATCCCGGGCGCTGGATTTTTGCTGCGGGGGCGGCGATCGCAAGCATCTTCTGGTTCGGAGCTCTCGGCTACGGTGCGCGCCTGTTGGGTCGGGTGTTCGCCCGCCCGGTGGCCTGGCGAATCCTCGACGGGGCGATCGCCGTCACGATGATCTGGCTCGGCATCAGCCTGGTCGTTCAGGCCTGAACGTTCTGGACCGATTGTTCAGGGCGCGACAGCAACATGGAGCCGCAAGGCCCCATTTGATGCCGCAACAGCGGCGTGAACAGCGTGAGAACGTGCTTACTTCTTTCGAGACATGGCCGAACTCTTCAACGTCGCCCGCTCGACCGTCTACCGGACCATCGATCGACAATTGGCGTCAAGACACTGAAGACAACCATCAACGTTCCCCTTGCGCCGAGATCAGCTCCTACAACGGGAACGTGCAGCGGGAGGTCGCTCGGTCTCTGCGGCGGGTTTTCCTACTGCGCCGTAGCTCGTGCGGGCAACGCGTTGTACCCAGTGCGGCTGCAGCAGCGGGCGCCGTGGTAGAACGTGAGGTATGACCGACCAGCCACACGAGCAACGCATCACATCCGCCAGCCGCGAGATCGCCGCACCGGCCGTCTCCGTCTTCGAACTCATCGCCGACCCGGCACAACAACCACGCTGGGACGGCAACGACAATCTCGCTCAGGCCGAACCCGGCCAGCGCATACACACGGTCGGTGACGTCTTCGTAATGACAAACACCGGCGGAAGCGTGCGCGAGAACCACATCGTCGAGTTCGAGGAAGGACGCCGGATTGCCTGGATGCCGACAGAACCCGGCAAAGATCGTCCGGGTCACCTGTGGCGGTGGGAGCTGGAAGAGCTGGAGCCCGGCCGAACCCTTGTCACGCACACCTACGACTGGAGTGGCCTGACCGACGAGTCCCGCTTCACGCGCGCACGCAGCACCACATCGGAGCGGCTGATGGCATCCATCGAACAGTTGGCCGCGCTCACAGAACACGCTGACACGCCCACGTAGCCGCGGCACGTCGTAAGTCGAACCTTGACTCGTCAGCTGACGGCCTTCTTCAACAGCGCCACTAGTCGCTTCTGATCGGCGGCGTTCAACTTGGTCACGGCGTAAGAACTCGGCCAAAAATTGCCTTCGTCGAGATTTGCGTCCTGCTGAAAGCCGATGGTGGCGTACCTCGCCTTGAACTTGGCAGCGGCCTGGAAGAACACCACGACCTTGCCGTCAGTGTTGGTGTATGCCGGCATGCCGTACCAAGTCTTTGCCCCGAGGGTGGTGTGGCTCTTGACCAGCTGGTGCAGCGTCTCGGCCAACTCCTTGTCTGTGCCGGTCATCTCGGCGATTGCAGCGAGGCATGCTGCCTCCAGGTCGGCGCCCTCCTTTGCGGCCTTTGCTTCGGCCGCCGCCGCCCGCATTGCGGCCTTTTCCTCTTTGCTGAAGGTGGTGCTCATAGTCTGTTCCGTCCACTGGTCCGTCTTGCGGCACTTACTCTAGGTGCAACCAGAGGGGCGTGCTTCTTTGATCCTGCTCGGCTTGGTGAGCATTCGCACGATCAAACCAGGGATCCCGTCGAGGCGTCCTGGCCTGGTCCACCAGCTTCTGGTGTCCGTAAGCCGGACCTCTAGCGGGACTGCCCCAGGGGATCCCTCAGCGTGCCGGCGGTCGGGATCATCGATTCGGCCGGCTGGTCGCTTTCCTGGCTCGTTAGCTTTGGCTCTCATGCGAGCGCTCGTGCTCGGCGGTAGCGAGTTCCTCAGACGAAGGGTCCTGTGCCAAGCCGCCGAGGATCGCGTCGTCCGTGCCGAGAAGGCGCACCAGGGCGCCCTGCAAGTCGGCGATGCGGTCACGGCCCACGAGGGATTCCCACTGAGCCCGGAGCTCGTCGAACACGGCTTCGCCCTCACGCATGAGCGAGTGCCCGCGATCCGTCACTGTCAGGCGCGCTCTTCGCCCGTCGCCCGGATCAGGGCTGCGAAGAATGTAGGCGCTCTCTTCCAGAAACGCGACCGTCTTCGCTGCCGCTTGCTTGGAGACCGACGTGCGCCGCCCCACCTCGGAGACCGACCCGGCTCCCGCCGCGACAGCACGCAACGCGAAATCATGGGCGGGACGGACCCCAGGGTAGCCCCGCGCGGCAAGCCGGAGCGTCGCCTCTTCCGCCATGAACCGGAACCCGCCGAGAAGTAGCAACGCGAGGTCGGCACCACTTCGAGACATGTGTCAATCGTAGCGACACTGAATCATATCGACAACCGAGTTGTTTATCTGAGCGACTTGTGACAACCTGGTTGTCTTAGTACTCGAGGTTCGCCAGGAGGCGCTCATGAAACCCGACCAAGCAACCATCGCCGGCGTTCGGCACGAAGCCGCAGCAGTGAACGGCACGCGACTGCATTACGTCACCGCCGGAAACCAGGGCACGCCCGTCCTCCTGGTCCACGGATTCCCGGAAACGTGGTGGGCCTTCCACAAGCTCATCCCGCTTCTCGCCGCCCGTCACCGCGTCTACGCTGTAGACCTCCGCGGTTTCGGTGACTCGGACGTCGCCGACGAGAACTACTCGGGCGCGGTCGCCGCCGAGGATCTTCACGCGCTGATCGAGCACCTGTCCGTGGGATCGATGCATGTGGTGGGGCAGGACGTCAGCGGCGGTGTGGTCTACCGACTCGCCGCCACCCATCCCGAGGACGTCATCAGCCTCACCGCGATCGAGTCGGGCCTGGCGGGCTTCGGCGCTGAAGGGCTTGCAGATGTCACTCACGGCGGTGTCTGGTACATCGGCGCCCTGGCATCCCCCGGCGTCGCCCGCCTGCTGTTCGAGAAGGAAGCCCGCGCCTTCGTCGGGGAGTACCTATACCCCCTTTACGGCGTCCCCCCTACTGCAGTCAGCCCCGAGGACGTCACCGAGTTCGCCCGCACCTACGGCAGGCCCGGCGGATTCTCGGGCGCCGCAGGCCTTTACCGCGGCATGCTCACGGAAGGTCAAGAGCTGCGCAACCTCGCACAGGACGTGCCGCTGCGGGCGCCCGTCACAACCGTCGGCTCCCGCGGCGGTGGGTTCACCCACGCAGCATTCCGCGGCGTCACTACGCAGGAAGCGACCTCCATCCAGCTAGACGGTGTCGGCCACTATGTCGCGCAAGAGGCTCCGCAGCCGCTCGCGGACATACTCATCGAGGCATTCGCCACCAACACTCCTTGACCGCTGAGAGTTCGGTAAACCGACACCCACTCCCCGGGTGGAATGACCGCTTCCTTCACGCGGAAGAGGTCGTGGCCGGTAGTGAAATCGTCCGCCGGCGGTCGGTCGGTCGTTCAGGCCTGAACCGGTCGCCGGTCATCCCGTCCGGTGAGAGCCAACAGGCGCGATTGGAGCGGGGCGTCCTCGGAAAGACTCACCGGAGACGCATACAGCCCGCTCGCGGCGAGGGTGTTCCTCTGCGGTTCGTAGACCGTCCAGACGGCGTTGACCAGCTCCGCGTCGAGGGTCTCGTCCGCCCCGACCGCCCTGGCGAGATCCCAGGAATGGATGGTGACGTCACTGGTCTGTTCACGCAGGTATTCGGTGACCGGAACGGTGTCGAACGACAGCTTCACGAGCGCGGTGGGGTCAGCTGCATCCCACGCGGCACTCGCCGCCAGCGAATAGAGCCGCCATTCCGCCCGAAGGTCGTCGCCGAGCGGGTCGAGCTGCTTCCTCGCCTGGGCGACG
>JAODMG010000109.1 GCA_025464895.1 Microbacteriaceae bacterium
TTCGAAGGCCAAGTGGAACTGGCTCCCGGAGGCGGACAACGACTTCATCTTCGCGATCATCGGCGAAGAGCTCGGCCTGCTCGGGGCGATAGTGGTGCTGCTGTTGTTCATCGTCCTGGCGATCGCCTTCGTCCGCATCATCCGCGCGAGCAACGACCCATTCGCCAGGATCGCCGTCAGCGCCGTGATGATCTGGATCATCGGCCAGGCGTTCGTCAACATCGCGGTGGTGCTCGGCATCTTGCCGGTCCTCGGGGTTCCACTGCCCCTGATCTCAGCCGGTGGGTCTGCGCTGGTCACGACGCTGTTCGCCATCGGCATCGTGCTCTCGTTCGCGCGCCATCCGACGCCCCAGGGCGACCTCGGTGCGGGGCCAGAAGCAGTCGGCCAGGGATGGGCGGGGCGGAGACCATGACGCACTACCTGCTCGCCGGTGGAGGAACCGCCGGTCACGTCAATCCGTTGCTCGCGGTTGCCGATCGCATCCGCGACCGGGAGCCGGATGCGGTGATCAGTGTTCTCGGAACCAGCGAGGGCCTTGAATCCAGACTCGTTCCCGAGCGCGGGTACGAGCTGGTGGTCGTCACCCGGCTGCCGTTCCCCCGGCGGCCGAACGCGGCCGCACTGCGCTTTCCCCGCGAATTCGGCGCCCTGGTGACGAGCATCCGCGACATCATCCGTGAACGCGGAATCGACATCGTCGTCGGGTTCGGCGGATACGTCTCGGCGCCGGCCTATCTCGCGGCCCGCCGCGAGCAAATCCCGCTGGTGGTGCACGAGGCCAACGCGAAGCCGGGCATGGCCAACCGTCTCGGAAGCCTGCTGAGCAAGCATGTCGGCGTCGCGTTTCGTTCGACCAGGCTGCCGCACGCTCGATTCGTCGGGATGCCGCTCCGGCGCGAGATCGAACGACTCGATCGCAGGGGGACCAGGCGCGAGGCCTTCGACTACTTCGGCTTGGACACTCGAAAGCCGACGCTTCTCGTTACTGGGGGGTCCCAGGGCGCGAAGCATCTCAACGAAACCGTGTTCGAGGCGGCGCCGCTCATTTTGGGCGCCGGCTGGCAGATCCTTCACATCGCAGGCGAACGATCGGAGCTGCGTGACTCCGGGTTCCCGGACTACCACCTGCTCGCGTACTGCGACCGCATGGACCTCGCGTTCGCCGCGACCGACCTGGCGGTGACCAGGGCGGGCTCGGCAACCGTGAGCGAGCTGACGGCCCTCGGTGTCCCCGCGGTCTATGTTCCTCTCGCCTTCGGCAATGGCGAGCAGAAGCTGAATGCGAGCGACGCTGTTCGCTCCGGCGCCGCGCTCATGGTCGACAATGCCCTGTTCACCGCGGAGTGGGTCGAAACCGACCTGGTGCCGGTGTTGGAAAATCGCGCGTTCCTGGCCGAGATGAGCGCGCGCGGACTGGCGATCGGCGTTCTCGACGGAGCCGATCGCACCGTCGAACTTGTGATGGATGCCGTCCGCAGCCCAGTAAATTAGGAACGATGATCAAGTCCGACTTCTCCCAGACCATTCCCGCAGAACTCGGTACGGTTCACTTCGTCGGCATCGGCGGCGCCGGAATGAGCGGTATCGCGCAGCTCTTCCTGGCCGCAGGACACCCGGTGACCGGCTCCGACATCCGTGAGACCGGCACGGTCGAGGCACTGCGGGAGCAGGGCATCCCGGTCGCGATCGGGCACGATGCCGCCAACGTCGCCGGAGCTGGAACGCTCGTCGTGACCGGAGCGATTGCGGAGGACAACGCTGAATACCTGGAGGCCAGGCGCCGGGGCATTCCAATCGTGCACCGCGCTCGGGCACTGGCCTGGCTCACCGGGGGGCATCGACTTGTCTCGGTCGCCGGCGCTCACGGCAAGACCACCTCAACCGCGATGATCGTGACTGCGCTGCTCGAACTCGGTGCCGATCCGAGCTTCGTCAACGGCGGGGTCATCCAATCCCTCGGGACGAGTGCGGCCCACGGCGACGGGGAGCTCTTCGTCGTCGAGGCAGACGAGTCGGATGGCTCATTCCTGCTCTACGACTCCGCCGTCGCCCTGATCACGAACGTCGACCCAGACCACCTCGATCACTATGGCTCTGAAGAAGCGTTCGAAGCGGCATTCGTCGAATTCGCGCAGAAGGCGGGTGAGCGGGTCGTCATCTCCAGGAACGATCCGCGTTCCGTCACCATCGCCGCCATGCTCGAAGGCAAGAACGTCACGACATTCGGAACCCATCCGGCATCCGATGTGCGACTTCATTCGGTGCTGAGCGAGGCGACCGTGTCGTTTGCCATCGCCTACCGAGGACAGGACTATCGGGCGAACCTCAAGGTCGCCGGAGTGCACAATGCGATCAACGCCGCCGGGGCGTTCGGTGTGCTGGTCGGGCTCGGCTTCGATCCACAGCACTCCCTGGACGCCATCGCGACGTTCGCGGGAACGGAGCGGCGCTTCGAGTTCCGCGGCGAAGTCGCGGGCATCCGCGTCTACGACGACTTCGCTCACCACCCGACCGAGATCAGGGCGGCGCTGTCTGGTGCGCGCGGCGCGGTCGGCGACGGCAGGCTGATCACGATCTTCCAGCCGCACCTGTTCAGCCGCACTCGGATGCTCGCCGAAGAGTTCGCCGAAACCCTCGAGAGCCTCTCAGACATCACGATCGTCGTTCCGATCTACGGGGCGAGGCAGGATCCTGAACCGGGGGTGACCGGCGAGCTCATCACCCAGCGCTTCCACGACCAGGGCAGGACGAGATATTTCGACAACTGGGACGACGCGGCCGAATTCGCGGCGTCGATTGCGCGCCAGGGCGACTTCGTTATTCCGATGGGCGGGGGAGACGTCTACCTGCTCATTCCTCGCCTGCTCGCAGCGTTGGACGCCGCAACCAGGGCTGCCCCGGCATGAAGCGTCCAGAAGGCTTCGACCCGCCGAAGCGAGAGGCATCGTCCCCGAGTGTGCCGAAGCGACCGGTCGATCCGAAGCGGCCGACCGATCCGAAGAAAGGGCCAACGGTGCCGGGGCCGGAAGCCGGGAAACCGAAGCGCGCGAATGCCGAAATCGAGGCACGGACGACACGGTCGGATGCCGAAGGCTCGGCCGCGGCGACCGAGCTGGCCGTTGCGCGGGCGGAGCTCAAGCGGGCCGCCCGTGAGCGTCGCCGGTACGAGCGAAGGGAAGTCCGGCGATTCACCCGACGCACTCGCAATCGCCGTGCCGCCTGGCTGACCGTGCTGGGGATCCTGGTCACCCTGGTCGCCCTCGTTGGGATCGCCGTCTATTCGCCGATCCTCTCGTTGAAAACGATCAGGATCGAAGGCGCGTCGAAGGTAAGCTCCGGCTCCATCCGAACCGCAGTCGACAATCAGTTGGGAACGCCTCTCGCCCTCATCGATTTCGGGCAGATCACGAATGACCTCGCAAAGTTCCCCCTGATCAGGAGCTATGTGACCGAAACAGTCCCACCGAACACGCTGGTGATCCACATCGTCGAACGGGTGCCGATCGGGGCCATCGCGACCCCGGCGGGCTTCACCGTGGTCGACGCGGCCGGCGTGACGATTTCCACCTCGAAGACCCGTCCACCCGGGCTGCCGCTGATCGATGTCGGCACGACCACGACGAAGGGGAGTGCATTCAAGGCTTCGGTGCAGGTGCTGCTCGCCTTGCCGACTGCGGTGCTTTCCAAGGTCGACCAGGTAACCGCCCACACCATAGACGACGTCACCCTGGTCCTGACCGGGGTCGGCCAGAAGGTCGTCTGGGGTTCTCCGGCCTCCTCGAATGAGAAGGCGAAGGTGCTCGCCGACCTGATCGCCCACCAGGCACCCGGCGTTGTGGTCGAATACGATGTGTCCGCCCCGAGCAACGCTGTCGTGAGGCCCGGCTAGCTCGACGGCAGCAGGGAATCGCGCCGCAGTTTCCGACACGCTGGGGCACCTGACCCCCGCTCTCGGATACGGCGCTTAACTTCGAATCAAGAAATCTATACTGGGCATTACTTTA
>JAODMG010000123.1 GCA_025464895.1 Microbacteriaceae bacterium
GCGCTCGAGCCCGTCTAGCCCTGTCCTGGCTAGCACCTGCGGCCAGCTCGAGCCTGCGCCAGCTAGAACCTGCGCCAGCTAGAACTCTCCGCCGATCTTGTGCAAGCGCTCGATCCGGTCGGCGAGCGGCGGGTGGGTGCTGAACAGCCTGCTCATGAAGCCCGGCCTGCTCGGGTCTGAGATCCAGAGATGCGCCATCGACGAGTTCTGCTTGCGCATCGGCCGACCGTATTGGGCGAGCTTGTCGAGGGCGCTGGCCAGCCCCTCCGGATTACGGGTGGTCATCGCGCTGGTCGCGTCCGCGAGGTACTCGCGCTGGCGGGAGATCGCGGCCTGGATGCCCGCGGCCACGAGCGGGGCGACGATCATCGCCGCGAGCCCGAAGACGATGACGATGGGGTTGCCTCCACCGCCGCCGCCGTTGCGGTCGTTGCCACGTCCGCCGCCGAAGAAGGCGAAACGGAGGAACAGGTCGGCGATGAACCCGATTGCCACCACGAGCCCGAACACGATCATCGACACCCTCGTGTCGTAGTTCTGCACATGGCCCATCTCGTGGGCCATGACACCCTCGAGCTCCTGGTCATCCATCAGGTCGAGGAGGCCGGTCGTCGCGGCCACGATCGCGTGCTGCGGGTCGCGACCGGTGGCGAAAGCGTTCGGAGCCGGATCGTTGATGATGAACACCCGCGGCGTCGGCAGTCCATCGGTGATGGCCAGGTTCTCGACCACCCGGAACAGGCGCGGATTGTCTGACTTCTGGATCTCCTGACCGCCGGCCAGCGACACCGCGAGCCTCGACGCCGCGAAATACTGGATCAGGGCGTAGACGGTCGCGATCACCAGCACCGTGATCGTGATGCTCCAGCTCTGGTAGACGACCCCGGCCAACCAGCCGAGAGCCCCGATGATCACCAAGAACAGCAGGATGATGAAGACGGTGTTGCGCTTGTTCTTGGCAATGGCGCGATACATCTATACCTCAGCTTCGGGGTGTGCTCGGAGTCGCGATCGGCGCCCGTGCGAGAGGGACCGACCACTCGCGCGGGTCATGGTCAAAACTGGACGCGAGGCGGTTCCGCGACGGCGGCGGAATCCGCCACCTCGAAGAAGTCACGCTCGTTGAACCCGAGGCCACGCACGAACAGCGTGTTCGGGAAGACCTTGATCCTCTGGTTCAGCTCGCGCACTCCGCCGTTGTAGAAGCGCCTGGACGCCTGGATCTTGTCCTCGGTGTCGACCAGCTCGCCCTGCAGCTGCAGGAAGTTCTGACTCGCCTGGAGCTGCGGGTATGCCTCGGCGACGGCGAAGATGCTCTTCAGCGCGGCCTGCATGTGGTTCTCGGCGACAGCCGCATCCACCGGATTGCTGGCGCTGATCGTTTCTGCACGGGCCTTGGTGACGGCCTGGAACACTCCGCTCTCGTGCGCGGCATAGCCCTTCACCGACTCGATCAGGTTCGGGATGAGGTCGGCACGTCGCTTCAGCTGGACGGTGATGTCGCTCCACGCCTCGTCGACGCGAACGTTCGTCCGAACCAGCCCGTTGTACGTGCTCCAGAGGTAGATGCCGGCGATCACGACAAGCAGGACGATAATTCCTACGATGATAAGTAGTTCCATTGCTGTGGGCTCCTTCGGCATAAATGCCACATGTGTCACAACTATAACCAAGCAAAGTGGGACTCTCCCCTATACCCCATCAACCTCCGAGCGAACTCCGAGGTGCCCCGCAGTCGGTGCTCGTCGTAGGCTCGGCGCATGGAAAGCGAATCCCCAGCGCCGGTGCCTCCGAGGCCTCGGGGTCGACGGCTGAAGAGCGCCGCGCAGGACACTCGCGGCGGGATAGTGGCCGCCGCGGCGGCGGAGTTCGCGAGCCGCGGATACGAGTCGGCGTCCATGCGATCGATCGCCAGGCGGGCCGGCGTCGATCCCGCACTGGTGCACCACTACTTCCAGGACAAGGCCGACCTGTTCGCGGAGTCGATCAGCGCGCCCATCCGTCCGGACCGCATCGTGAAGGAGATTCTCGCCGGCCCCCGCGAGAAGATCGGCGAGAACATCATCCGGTACCTGCTGGCGGCGCTGGACGACAAGACCGCCCGCACCAGGATGATCAGTCTCCTGCACACGGCCCTCGGCCAGGAGTTTGCGGCTACCATGCTGCGGCAGTTTCTCACCCGCGAGGTGCTGAGGCGCATCGCGGACAGCATCGGCGGGCCGGATGCCGAGTTGCGGGCGTCCCTTGCCGCCAGCCAGATCGTCGGCCTCATCGTCGTGCGGTTCGGGGTGGCGATCGAGCCGCTCGCGACCGCGCCGGTTGACGTCGTCGTGGCGATGGTCGCTCCGGTCATCCAATGGCACCTGACCGGCGACGGACCCCTCGCGGCGGATTCGGTGACAGCACCCCCTTGACAGTTCCGCTGGCGCGGGAGAATAATTCATCACATGATGAATTACGCGGGACCCGCAGTCCTGGTGGACAACCTGCGCGTCAAGCGAGGCTCCCGTGAGGTGTTTCACGGCCTCAGCCTGGCGGTGCCGCGCGGCGCACTGGTCGGACTGCTCGGACCGAGCGGATGCGGCAAGACCACCCTGATGCGCGCGATCGTCGGCGCGCAGAAGACCGTCTCCGGAACTGTGACCGTGCTGGATTCCCCGGCCGGCACCCCGGGGCTTCGCAAGCGGGTCGGCTACACCACCCAGTCGGCTACCGTCTACGACGACCTGACCATCAGGCAGAACCTGGACTACTTCCGGTCAATCCTCGGGGCACCGCGTGGCGACGTCGATCGAGTGATCGAGGAGACAGATCTCGGTGATCACGCCAACCAGCTGGTCGGCGCCCTATCCGGCGGCCAGCAGAGCCGGGTATCCCTCGCCGCCGCCCTGCTCGGATCCCCTGAGCTGCTCGTGCTCGACGAACCGACGGTCGGCCTCGACCCGGTGCTTCGGGTCCAATTGTGGACCCTGTTCCGGCGGCTTCGCGAAAACGGGACGACGCTTCTCGTCTCCAGTCATGTCATGGACGAGGCGACCCGCTGCGACCGTCTGTTCCTGATGCGTTCGGGCGAGATCCTCGCCGACGAGACACCGGACGGATTGCTCGAGAAGACCAACACGTCGACCGCGGAAGACGCCTTCCTCGCCATCATCGCCGGAGACACCCGCCAGTCATCGGAGGCGGAACTGTGAGCCTCGCACGCACCTTTGCGACGACCGGTCGCATCCTGACCCAGATCCGCCACGACCCGCGCACCATCGCGCTCCTCCTGGTCGTGCCGAGCCTGCTGATCGGCCTGATGTCCTGGCTGTTCGCCGATACGCCGGTGTTCGACCGGGTCGGGCCGGCCATGCTCGCCCTCTTCCCGTTCATCATCATGTTCCTGGTCACCAGCATCTCCACCCTGCGCGAGCGTCGCTCCGGCACCCTCGAGCGACTGCTGACCCTGCCGATCTCGAAGCTCGACTTCATCCTCGGGTACACGCTGGCGTTCGGGCTGCTCGCGATCGCCCAGGCGGCGGTCGCGGTCGGCTTCGCGGTCTGGGTGTGCGGACTGAGCATCGAGGGATCGATTTGGCTGCTGTTCGCGGTCGCCCTCGCCGACGCCGTCCTCGGCACGACCCTCGGGCTGCTCGCGAGCGCGTTCGCGAGGACCGAGTTCCAGGTGGTGCAATTCATGCCGGCCGTGGTCTTTCCCCAGGTGCTGCTCGGCGGGGTGTTCCTGCCGCGAGCGGACATGCCGGATGTCCTGCACGCGATCTCCGACTGGCTGCCGCTCTCCCACGCCATCGACGCCCTCAACGCCGTCTCCACCGGCTCGGAGGATGCCGCGTACATCGGCGGCGAACTGCTGGTTATCGCGGCATTCGCGCTCGGCGCCGTGCTGCTCGGGTCGATCACGCTGCGGCGGCGGACGCCCTAGCCCCCGCGCGCCGACCCGCACACCTGGCCCGCCGAGGCCCGCACTCCTGGCGCGCCGATTGACG
>JAODMG010000138.1 GCA_025464895.1 Microbacteriaceae bacterium
CCCTGTCGTCATCCGGCACCACGGCCGCCGTTCTCACGGCAACCGGGGTGTCCACGGTGTCGACCTCGGGCAATCCGGTTGCCCTGGACACGCGTCCCGGCCTCGTGTCGCCGACCATGGACGAAGACGGATACCTGTGGTCCGTTCCATCCGGTAGCCCGAATGCGATCCGGGTCTTCGATTCGGCCGGCAAGGGCTATGACCTGGCTCCGGCGTTGCCACCGGATTCCCGCATCGTCTCATTAGAGGTCTCGCGCGACGGTGCGAGGGTGGCGATGTACCTGTCGACCAATGCGGGTCCGCGGATCATCGTCTCCGCGATAGTGCGGAGCGCGGACCAGAACCAGCGCCCGATCTCGCTGGTCGCCGACTCCATCCTGGATGCCACGGCAGGATCGGGCACCCCGATCGATGCCACCTGGGTCGACGGGCTATCGGTTGCGACACTGAGCATCGTGAACGGCCAGCCGACTGTGTACCTCTACCAGTTGGGTGGTTCGAGGACGTCGCTCGGACGCCCGGATGCGTCGTCCGAGATCGTGGGCGGGAACGGTGGAACGGCCGGCTTGAGACTGCTCGCTGCCGACGGCTCGATCGAGGCGCTGCGCGGTAGCAGCTGGATAAGCTCGAGCCCGCAGGTCGGGTTCATCGCGGTGCAGCGCTAGGGTCATCCGCATCCTTCTCGGCCATCCCTCCCGGCCGGGTCGAGCGCCCGAAGATTCCGCAGCAATCGTCCAGCCGGTCCGCCTCGACGGTTCGCAGGGGATGCTCGGTCCATGACTCCGATCCGACTGCCGAACTCGGTCGCACCCTACCTGGGCACGCTGCGGAGCGCGCTGCTCGACGCATTGGCCGTCGTGGCGCCGACCAGCTGTGTCGGCTGCGCTGCGGATGATCGTGCCCTCTGCGCGGCGTGCGCGCTGGAACTCCGACCACGCCTCGAACGCGGCCGCCTTCCCGACGGCACCGCACTCGTGACGGCCCTCCGTTACGAGGCGGTCGTCCGCACTATCGTTCTCGCCTATAAAGAGGAAGGCAGGACGGATGTCGCCCGCGCGCTGGCCGCGCCGCTCGCCGCCGCGATCGGGTTCGCCTTGTCAACCGCGCCGTCGGCCACCCGGCATCCGCGGCCACTGCAGCTCTGCACCGTGCCGACGAGCCGTGGTGCGTTCCGACGACGCGGCTACGACCCGGTGCGTCTTCTGCTTCGCAGCGCCGGACTTCCCCGAACGGCCGACGTCCTCGTCCCGACGAGGAGACACGAGAACCAGAAACTCCTGGACCGCTCGGCGCGGGAACAGAATTTGGCCGGGTGGTTGCGCGCGCGGCATCCGCTCTCCGGCCAGGAATTCATCGTTGTCGACGACGTCATCACCACTGGGTCGACACTCGCCGAAGCCGTCCGGGCAATACGGGAGGGGGGTGGTGATGTGGTTTCCGCGGTCGCGCTGGCGAGCACTCCGAAGTTGTTCGGCAACTTTGCATTCACAGGGTTTTAACCCGTGACATCCCAAGGGGACGGGGCTACGGTAAGCAAAAGAGGCGCGGATTCATCGCCTGGTTTCACTGGGGGAGCGCGCCAAGGGAACTGGGAGGACGCCATGGAAATTTCCATCAACGGTCGCAACCTAGGGATCACTGATCGCTTCAGGGACTACGTAACCGAGAAGGCCGACAAGGTTTCGCACCTTGCCGAAAAGGCGCTCGCGTTCGAGGTCAAGGTCAGTAGACACGCCGAGAAGAACGGGTCGAACGGCGACGATCGAGTCGAGCTCACGATCATTGGACCCGGCCCCCTTGTTCGCGCAGAGTCGACCGGATCCGACAAGTACGTCGCGTTCGATCTCGCCCTCGACAAGTTGATGGAGCGCATCCGCAGGGCGAAAGACCGGCAGAAGGTGCATAGGGGCAAGCGCCGCCCGGTTTCGCTCCGCGAGGCGAGCGCGAACGGCTTCAGTGTCGTCGACCTGCACCCGGCGACACCCGAGACCATGGAGAAGGTGCGCACCGGAGAGATCGACGTGATCGGCGGTGATGCGAGCGAGGCCGCAGAACCGGAGTGGAGTCCCGTCGTCATCCGGAAGAAGATTTTCGCCGCCGTTCCGATAACGGTGAATGACGCCCTCTATTACATGGAGCTCGTCGGCCACGACTTCTACCTATTCATTGACGCGGAGACCCAGCGCCCGAGCGTTGTCTACCGCCGCAAGGGCTGGGACTACGGCGTGATCGGACTGGATGGCGACACGGAAGAACTGCAGGAGGCCGCGCTGAGCAGGAAGAGCGCATCTCGCTGAGGGCACCGGGCCGGCTCGCGCACTGACGACACCGATTCGTCACGACCGACGGCGAGCGGGGTGCGTCCGGCTTAGCCCGGACCGCCTCGGTCGCTGCCGGTTGCGCGCCGCCCGCACAGCATTTGGCCGACTAGGCTTGCTACCATTACGGACTGCTAACGGTCGCGCCATTGTGCCGCGAAGACCGAGTAGCGAATGCAGAGCTCTCCGCTCTGACCCAAAGCAAATTGGAGTAATCGGTGGCCAACGTTCTTGAACGAGTGCTTCGTGTCGGCGAAGGGCGAACACTTCGCAGGCTCCAGCGCTATGCGGATGCGGTTAATCATCTCGAGGAAGACTTCAAAGAGCTCACGGATGAGCAGCTGAAGAACGAGACGACCGAACTGCGTGAGCGCTATGCCAACGGCGAATCCCTCGACGACCTGCTTCCGGAGGCGTTTGCCGCGGTGCGCGAGGCATCCGTCCGCACCCTCGGCCTCCGTCATTTCGACGTGCAGTTGCAGGGTGGCGCGGCCCTGCACCTTGGCAATATCGCCGAGATGAAGACCGGCGAGGGCAAGACCCTGGTCGCAACCCTTGCGTCCTACCTGAACGCGATCCCGTCCCGCGGCGTCCACGTCATCACGGTGAACGACTACCTCGCCAGCTACCAGTCCGAGCTGATGGGCCGCATCTTCCGCGCCCTGGGTATGACGGTCGGTTGCATCGTTTCCGGACAAAGTCCTGCCGAGCGCCGCGAGCAGTACGAGGCGGACATCACCTACGGCACGAACAACGAGTTCGGATTCGACTACCTCCGCGACAACATGGCCTGGCAGGCACAGGACATGGTGCAGCGCGGCCACAACTTCGCGATCGTCGACGAGGTCGACTCGATCCTCATCGACGAGGCACGCACCCCTCTCATCATCTCGGGACCCGCATCCGGAGAGGCCAACCGCTGGTTCAACGAGTTTGCCGCGCTTGCCAAGCGACTCACCCCGGATGTCGACTACGAAGTCGACGAGAAGAAGCGAACGGTCGGCGTACTCGAGCCTGGTATCGAGAAGGTCGAGGACTACCTCGGCATCGACAACCTCTACGAGTCCGCGAACACACCGCTGATCTCGTTCCTGAACAATGCGATCAAGGCGAGCGCGCTGTTCAAGAAAGACAAGGACTACGTCGTGATGAACGGCGAGGTGCTCATCGTCGACGAGCACACCGGGCGCATCCTGATGGGCCGCCGTTACAACGAGGGCATCCACCAGGCGATCGAAGCCAAGGAGGGGGTCGCGGTCAAGGCCGAGAACCAGACCCTCGCCACGGTCACGCTGCAGAACTACTTCCGCCTGTACAAGAAGCTCTCCGGTATGACCGGTACTGCCGAGACCGAGGCAGCCGAGTTCATGAGCACGTACAAGCTCGGTGTCGTGTCGATTCCGACCAACATGCCGATGCGACGCATCGACCAGTCGGACCTCGTCTACAAGAACGAAGAGTCGAAGTTCCAGCAGGTTGTCGAAGACATCGTCGGCAGGCACGAAAAGGGCCAGCCGGTGCTGGTGGGCACGACGAGCGTCGAGAAGAGCGAGTACCTGTCGAAGCTCCTGGCGAAGCGTGGAGTCAGGCACGAGGTTCTGAACGCGAAGAACCACGCCCGTGAAGCGGCAATCGTCGCGCAGGCCGGCCGCCTCGGATCGGTCACGGTCGCCACCAACATGGCGGGTCGTGGAACCGACGTCATGCTCGGCGGTAACGCCGAGTTCCTCGCTGTCGCCGAAATGAACCAGAAAGGCCTCAGTCCGGTCGACACCCCGGATGAGTACGAGGCAGAGTGGGACACCGTCTTCGCAAGGGTGAAGGAGGCCGTCTCGATCGAGGCGACGAAGGTCGTCGACGTCGGCGGCCTGTACGTGCTCGGTACAGAGCGGCACGAGTCGCGCCGCATCGACAACCAGCTTCGCGGTCGTTCCGGCCGTCAGGGCGACCCGGGCGAGAGCAGGTTCTACCTGTCCCTCGCCGACGACCTGATGCGGTTGTTCAACTCCTCGGCGGCAGAGTCGCTGATGGGACGCGGCAATGTTCCGGATGACCTGGCGATCGAGTCGAAGGTCGTGAGCCGCGCCATCCGCAGCGCCCAGTCACAGGTCGAGGCGCGCAACGCGGAGATCCGCAAGAACGTCCTGAAGTACGACGACGTGCTGAACCGCCAGCGCGAGGCGATCTACGGCGACCGTCGTCACATTCTGGAGGGCGACGACCTGCAGTCGCGCACCCAGCAGTTCCTCGAGGACGTCATCAACGAGGTCGTCGACCTGCACACCTCGGAGGGGCACGCAGACGACTGGGACCTGGATGCGCTCTGGACAGAGCTCAAGACCCTGTTCCCCGTCTCGATCACGATCGACGAGCTCTACATCGAGGCCGGGTCGCGCAACAAGATCACCCGGGAGTTCCTCGGAGAAGAGATCCTCTCGGATGCGAAGGTGCAGTACCAGCGCCGCACCGACCAGCTCGGCGAGCAGGCCATGCGGGAGCTCGAGCGACGGGTTGTGCTCTCGGTCATCGATCGCCGCTGGCGGGATCACCTCTACGAGATGGACTACCTCAAGGATGGCATCGGGCTGCGCGCCATGGCACAGCGCGACCCCCTGGTCGAATACCAGCGAGAAGGCTTCGCGCTCTACCAGAGCATGATGGGCCAGATCCGCGAGGAATCCGTCGGGTTCCTGTTCAACCTCGAAGTCGAGGTGACCGGTGGTGAGGCGACTGCCGCCATTCCCACTGTCGCGGCAAAGGGACTGGACGGATCGGCGGCTCCCCAGGAGCGGCTCAGCTACTCGTCCCCGAACGTCGATGGCGAGGTGGAGGTGCGCAACCAGCGCGGCCAGCTCGACCAGGCGTCGACGTCGAAGGCGCAGCGGGCGCAGGCGGAATCAGCCCCGAAGCTCAATCCGGCGTTCGGTGGCCAGCAGGCCCCCGCAGCGCAGCAGGGCGGCCAGCGCGGCGCCTTCGGTCAGAGCACCGGTGACGGTGCCCCGCCGCAGAATCGTGCAGAGCGTCGCGCGCAGGAGAAGCGCGGGCGCTAGTCCGCTCGCCCCTCAGTTCTGTGCTCGTCAGCACCGTGCCCGGAGTTTTCTTGCCGGGTCACAGGACGTTGATCGCGGTCGCCCGCCAGCGATTGTCGAGCCCCTCGAGGCGGAGCGCGACGGCCCTGGTGCGAGCGCGCCCGCGAACGACGATGACCGCCTCGACCACGCCGTCGCGTGGTTCGGACATCACCGTCGACCCGATGGAGAACTTCGGCCTGATCACCGGCTCGCCGCGTGCTTGACGGGCTCTGGCAGACAAGACCACCCGCTTCAGCAGGTGGCGATACACATCGTCGCTCACCCACCGCGAAATCTGGTCGAGATCGCGCGCTCCCGCGAGGATCTCGATAACGCAACGCGTCAGGTTCTCGAGCAGCGGCTCCGGGTTGGGGAGCACCGAGCGTTCCGTCGGTTGCTGCCCGAAGAAATCATCCGAGTGGAATCGGGATTTGATGACCTTGCTCGGCAAGGTCTGGCGCGGCACGGGGGCGTTAACGGCGTTGCTCATGGCTGGCTCCGAACTGCATATCAGTGAGTCGTGACGTCATGCCCCCACAACGGGGGTAACAACGGCCTGCGTGCACACTAAAGCAGTGATGGACCGTCATGTCTACGCCCCCACTTCAGGCTGTGGATAACCGGCTCCCGAAATGCCGTTGCTGGTTACGGTCGCTGCATGCGGTGGGACAATCTCTTTGATGACCTCGAGAGCCAGCTCGAACAGGAGCTCACGGCCGAAGAGATCGACCTGCAGGCGGAGGAGGAACGTCTCAGGTTGGCCAGGATGTCGATCCAGGATCGGGTGTTCGCGATTTACGGGAGCATGGGTGCGGCCGAGGGTTCCGCGATTCGCCTGCTTCTGAAAAGCGGCGAGACGATTTCGGTTCGGCCGGCCGCGTTCGGCAAGGACTGGTTCTCCGCGGACCTGGTCGAGGATGCGCGGCGGCACTCGCAATGTGTCGTACCGATCCACGCGATCGCGGCGTTGGTGCTCACGCGCGAGCAGGTCGCACAGAGCCTCGGTGAGTCCGCTGCATCCGGTTCGACCGCGTCCCCTCGCGGAATCTCTGCGCGCCTCAACCTCGCCTTCGTTCTTCGAGACCTATGCCGTCGTCGTCGCTCGCTCGAACTCCATCTGCCCGGCAGCGTTCTCCATGGCACGATCGATCGGGTGGGCCGTGACCACCTCGACCTGGCCGTGCACGAACCGGGGACCGCGCGCAGGGAGAACGAGGTCACCCACTATCGACTCGTCCCATTCGAGCAGGTGCTGTTCGTGCGGATCTGACCGTGCCATCGAGAAGACGAGAGGATGCTGCCGAGCCGTTACCGGCGCGGGGTCGAACGAGGCGCACCGAACAGCTCGGGGAGGTCGGCGTAGTTCGACTGGTTCCAGAGACTGAGTCGCCTCGACTCCTCGTATTTTGCCTCGATGTAGGACTCGAGCACACTTCGTTCGACCCGCCAATGGCCGCTTCCGCCCACCTTGATGGCGGGGAGTTCACCGGAACGCACGAGCGCATAGGTCTGGCTGGCAGAGACGTTGAGAATCTCGGCCGTGTCCGCGAGGGTGAGGAACCGGCCGAGGCCGCTCGCCGATTCGATGTCGTTCATGCCTCGATTATGGGCTCGCGGGGGTGCGCCGGACGGTGATGTGGATAACTTTCCCACCGATGCATCCTCACTCGCGAGCATGGACCCACCATGCAGGTGCATGCCATGAGTCGGGAGACGGCGGATGAACGACAGCGGCATCACGAAGGCACGGGAGCGCGGCCCTCGCTCGTTCTGGTTCGACCCTCGTTTCGCGATCGGAATCGCGTTGGTGCTGGTATCCGTCGGGGGAGTGCTCGTGATCGTGTCGACTGCCGACAGCAGTGTCGCCGTCGTTGCCGCCCGCTCGGCGCTGCTTCCCGGCGACAGGATCAGCTCGAGCGACCTGGCAACGAAGCGGGTGCGCCTTGGCGATCTCGGAGCGAAATACCTGGTGCCGGCGGATGTCCCGGCCGACGGACTGGTGGTGACCCGGGCGATTTCGAGCGGCGAGCTGGTTCCAGCCGCGGCGGTCGGCAGCCGAACGGGGCTGCGAGTGGCCTCGGTGGTGGTGGTCTCGCAGGGACGGCTGCCCAAGTCGGTCACCGAAGGATCGGTCGTGGACCTCTGGTCCGCGAGTGCCGTCGATGGAGGAGCGTTCGGTCCGCCATCCGTGCTCGTATCGTCGGCCACCGTGGTGCGGGTGCTCGAACCGGACGGACTGGTTGCCGGCCGAGACGGTGGTTCGGTCGAGGTCTTGATCGAGCGTGCGAAGATCGCGCGGGTTCTCGAAGCGATCTCCAACGAAGATGCGATCTCGCTCGTCCCGGTCAGCCTTCCGGTGAACGACTGACATGCCGAGGATCGCCCTGGCGCTACCGCTCGAGACGGAGGACCGCGTCGCCGTCGAACTGGTGCGACACGGATATGAGATCGTCGCTCGCTGCAGCGGCTCCGACGACCTGGCATCCGTTCTGGGCTCCGCGCTCGCCGAGTACGCCCTGGTTTCGGCGTCCCCTCGCTACCTCAACGAACGCCTGCTGGTGGAGAGCGATGCGTCCGGCACCCGGCTTGTGGCGCTGATCGGATCGGACGCTGAGCGCAGGCACGCGGCATCCGTCGGGCTCCATGAGGTGCTCGATTCTGCCGCAGGATGGCCGGAGCTCGAGAACGCACTGCTGGGTGCACCGGTTGCCCGCCCGCTCGCTCGCCGCGGGCCGTCGAACGGACGCGGCGAGGTGATCGCAGTCTGGGGTCCTGCGGGCTCGCCCGGTCGGACCACGCTCGCGATCAACGTGGCGGCCGAGATCGCGGCGGCCGGCTACACGGTCGCGCTTGCCGATGTGGATACCCACAGCGGTTCGATCGCTCCGGCGCTCGGACTGTTGGATGAGGCACCGGGATTCGCGGCGGCCTGCCGGCTTGCCGGAGCGGACAGTCTCACCCACTCTGAGCTTGAGCGGATCGGTCAGCGTTACCTCTCATCGGGAGGCAGCTTCTGGGTGCTCACCGGAATCGGACGTCCGAACCGCTGGCCGGAACTATCCGGCGACCGCGTCGTCGCCACTCTTCGAGAATGCCGCAGCTGGGTCGATTTCACGATAGTGGACACCGGATCGAGCCTCGAGAATGACGAGGAGATCTCGAGCGACCTGTTCGCGCCTCGCCGCAATGCGGCAACGATCTCGGCACTTCGCGAGGCCGATGAGGTGATCGCGGTCGGTTCTGCCGATCCGGTCGGCTTGTCGCGGTTCCTTCGCGCACACGCGGACCTGGTGGAGACGCTCGAGACCGAACGGGTAACCGTCGTCATGAACAAGATCCGCGCGAGCGCGATCGGACTGAATCCGGCTGGACAGGTCGCGCAGACCCTGCAACGCTTCGGCGGTATCGCATCTCCGGTTCTGGTGCCTCATGACCAGTCCTCTCTGGACGCCGCGATTCTCGATGGCAAGACCCTGCTGGATTCCGCCCCGAAGTCCGCGGCTCGGGTGGCGATCAGGCAGTTCGTCGAGTCGTGTCTCCTGCCTCAGCCGGATGTGGCGAAGCCCCGCGGTTCGCGTAGGCGCTTCGGCTCGAGGCGTTCGGCCTAGTCGACGGCTCCGGCCGCGGGCGGTGCCGGACGAGGTTCGCGCCAGTGGCCACACCGTAAACTGGCTGCGTGTCCACGCTCAGTGATCTCGTCCTCGCGCAGGGGCGCTCCAATGAAGCCGATATCGAATGGCTGCACCTGCTGGTCGGGGACTGGCAATTGCTCGCCGACCTGGCTTTTGCCGACATCGTGCTGTGGGTTCCCACCCAGGATGACAGTTTCGTCGCGGTCGCCCACGCCAGGCCGTCGAGTTCCGCGACCCTGTTTTACCGTGACTTCGTCGGGCAGAACATCAAGCCGGAGTGGACGCAGCAGGTCACCGAAGCGTTCCAGAGTGGTCGGATCGTCGACTCCGGCGCACCCGATTGGTACGAGGAGACCCCGACCAGGGTGCGCGCTGTACCGGTGTCTCGGCGGCTCTCGGCCAGCGGCCCGGAGACTACCGAGCATCCGATCGCCGTCATCTCGCGGCACACCAACCTCAGCGAGGCCCGCACGCCGAGCCGACAGGAGCTCACCTTCAACGAGTGCGCGAACGACCTGTTCGCCATGATCGCCGCAGCGGATTTCCCCGACCTGGGTGCTCCGACCGGCCCGAGACGCGGCGCCCCGCGCGCATCCGATGGCCTCCTCCAACTGGATGTCGACGGAACCGTCACCTTCGCCAGCCCGAACGGCCTGTCTGCGTTCAACCGGATGGGCTTCACCAGCGAGCTCGAGGGCGAGTCGCTGGCCGAGGTGACCACGAACCTGCTGAAGGGCAGGCTCATCGTCGACGAATCGCTTCCGCTGGTCGTCACCGGTCGAGCCCCGTGGCGCACAGACATCGAGGCGCGAGGGGTGACCGTTTCGCTGCGTGCGATCCCGATTCGCGAGCATGGCGCGAGAGTCGGCGCGATCGTGCTCTGTCGTGATGTGACCGAGCTGCGGCACCAGGAGCGCGAGTTGATCACCAAGGATGCGACGATCCGCGAGATCCACCATCGGGTCAAGAACAACCTGCAGACGGTGGCATCCCTCCTCAGGATCCAGGCGAGACGGTCACACTCTGACGAGGCCCGCGAGTCCCTCAACCAGGCAATGCGGCGGGTGGCCGCTATCGCCGTCGTGCACGACACGCTCAGCGAGGGACTCAGCCAGAGTGTCGACTTCGACGTGGTTTTCGACCGCGTGCTGAAGCTCATCGCCGAGGTCGCGTCGACCCACAACACCAAGGTGCACCCGAGATTCTCCGGCAGTTTCGGGGCGCTTCCGAGCGAATACGCCACGCCATTGTCGCTCGCGCTAACGGAATTGGTGACCAACGCCGTTGAGCACGGGCTGGCCGGTCGAGAAGGCAACGTCGATATTTCGGCGAAGCGGACCGAGGAGACGCTCACCGTTCTGGTTCGCGACAACGGGAGCGGACTCCCGGAGGGCAAGGTCGGTTCCGGTCTCGGAACCCAGATCGTGCGCACGCTGATTCAGGGAGAACTCGGCGGCACGATCGACTGGCACACCATGATGGGAAGCGGCACGGAAGTGACCATCGAGATTCCGCTGGGCTGGCTCACCAAGAACTAGGGTTGGCGGCCATCCGGCATTGCAATACATCCAGGATCGGATGCCACGGGATTGCCCGTGTCGCGGTCTTAGTGGCTTGAAGTCAGGAGGCGCGGCGTGCGCGAGCGGCGCGGCGCTTCAATGCGCGGCGCTCGTCTTCGCTGAGCCCGCCCCAGACGCCAGAATCCTGGCTGGTCTCGAGAGCGTACTGGAGGCACATCTCGGTGACGCTGCACCGGGCGCACACCGCCTTGGCCTTGTCGATTTGGTCGACCGCCGGACCGGTGTTCCCGACGGGGAAGAACAATTCGGGGTCAGCAGTGAGACATGCGGCTTTGTCGCGCCAGTCCATGTATGGGTGCTCCTTTGGGTGCGTACGCGTGACAATATGTCCCGCGCATAGGTGTATACCTAGAAACTCGGTGAGATGAGAGATTCTTTGGGATTCGCCCACGACCCTGTAAGCGCAAAATCAACCTCACATAGAATCTCATACTGGTTGTAGCAAATCAATAGTTTTGTATGGGATATAGCTGTGAGTGATAAGCGTGCACCAGGGGATGCCCCCCGAACTGAGGTCAACGGCAATCAGCGCCATCCGCTGGTCATTGCACTGTCGGTGCTGCTCTGGCTGGAGTGCGCGTTTCTCGCCGGCCTGACGGTGTTCCTGGTCGTTGAGCTCGTGGTCGCGCGACCGGACTCGTACGCGAGCGCTGTGGCGATATTGGTACTCACTGGGCTTGCGGCCGTATGGCTCGGCACCCTCGCCTTCAACGCCGTCCGGCGCAGACCCTGGGTTCGCGCCGGCGCCGTGGTCTGGCAAGTGCTGCAGATCGGGATCGCGATCGCCAGCTTCCAGGGGCTCTTCTCCCGGCCGGATGTCGGTTGGCTGCTGCTGATCCCGGCCGTCGTCGTGCTCGTGCTGATCTTCACCCCGCCCGTCGTGGCCGCCACCACCCGTCCGGAGCGCTAGGCGTCATCCGGTCGCGGCGCGTCGGCTAGTCCAGGCCGAGCTTCTTGCGGAGGGAGGCCACGTGGCCGGTGGCCTTGACGTTGTAGAGCGGAAGCTGGATCTTGCCGTCCTCGCCGACGACGAAGGTCGAGCGGATGGTACCGGTGACCGTCTTGCCGTAGAGCGACTTCTCTCCCCAGGCGCCATACGCCTGATGTACCGCCAGTCCGACGTCGCTGAGCAGCGGGAAGTTGAGGGCCTGCTCGTCGCGGAACCTGCGTAGGGCATCCGGGGCATCCTTGGAGATGCCGAGCACCTGGTAGCCAGCGGCTTTCATCGAGTTGATGTTGTCGCGGAAGTCGCAGGCCTCCTTGGTGCAGCCCGGTGTGCTCGCGGCTGGGTAGAAGTAGACGATGACCTTGCGCCCGGCGAAGTCGGAGAGCGAGACGGTCGATCCGTCCTGGTCGTCAAGGGTGAAAGCTGGCGCAACGTCGCCGACGGCCAGTCGTGTGGCGGTCTCTGGCATGGTTCTCCTGGTGGATCGTGAAGGTCTTTCTGCCATGCTAATCTTGTTCGTCGGCTCACAGTTTGATCGAGTCGGCCACGCACCCCTAGCTCAATTGGCAGAGCAACTGACTCTTAATCAGTGGGTTCCGGGTTCAAGTCCCGGGGGGTGCACCAGACGTCCCAGCAAACGACTGGGATCCACGGCCCCCGCACTGATCCCGACAGGATCCACAAGGGCGGCACCCATGTAATGGTCATTGTGTACCGCTTCTAGCGATAGACGGCCAACGGGACGAGGTAGATCCACCCAGCCACGGCGAACACAAGACCAGCGGCGACAGCGATCGCCAAGCGGAGTGCGCGGCTCGTCGTCCATCGGACAATCACGATGGGAAGAGCGACTATCGCGCCGCCGATGGCGAGACCGATGAGTCCGCCCGCCGGGTCCCATGAAACGCCGAATCCGCCGCCGCTGCATCCACTTATTCCGCACAGCGCGATGTCTGTTGGGATCCAGGTGCCGATACCCACGATTAGGGCGAGAGGGAGCGCCCACAGCAGCGCGAGACCAACTCGCCTTGACTCGCCGGCCCGCGGGTCGCCTGGCATCGTCATCTCATCACTTTTCGGCGTCTCCTATGGGTGAGAACACCCGCGGTGATTGCCACTGGCGCCGCCGCGAGAACTGTCACGAACTGTGGAGTGCCCAGGTCGTGGAAGACATCAAGTTCATCCGGGTTGTATCCGGAGATATCGAAATACCGGCACTCAACGCCGAGCGGAAATACCGAGAGAACATAACCCACCCCGGGGCTTTCGCCTCGAAATTGAAAGTCACCCCACGATGCGTCAACGCAATAGCTCCAGGGATGTACCGCTTTGAGGTGGCCAACCTCAAATAGCAGGTATCCACCGAACCCTGTCGCCATAACACTCGCAGCGACCGCGAGCAGTACTCCGTAGACGACGAGGCGGTCTTGAGGCTTGGGTGAGCCCGCATCCATGGTCCCCTTCAACGATGTCATTGAGCGCTCACTCTATCGATGGCTGGCGTAGCCGTGGGTATCGTCGTTGTAGCTCAGTTCTGGCTCTTCGTGGAGTGTGAAGTTTCCCCGATACATCACATCCCTTCCGTATCCCGTGTCCTGGAACCCGCTTCACCAGGTCTTCCGGTAGACAGATGGAGACGCAGTTTTCAGAGAAGGAACACCACAATGAGCTACCCCATCGATGACATCAGGAGCCAGTTCCCCGCGCTCCGCCGCACCCATCACGGGAAGCCGGTCGCGTACCTGGACGGCCCCGGCGGATCGCAGACGGTACGCGGTTCCATCGATGCGATTGCCCAGTACATGTCCGCCGGAGGCGCGAATCTCCACGGCGCCTTCGCTTCTAGTCGCGAGACGGAAGCGGCGATCGACGGCGCGAGGCTGAGCATTGCGGAGTTTCTCGGTGCCAGCCCTGAAGAGGTTGCGTTCGGACAGAACATGACGTCGTTGGCCTTCTCGATCGGGAGGGCCTTGAGCCGGGACTGGAAGGCAGGCGACGAGATCGTCGTCTCTGAACTCGATCATCGAGCGAATGTCGACCCGTGGATCCTTGCCGCGCGGGATGCCGGGGCAAGCGTCAGGTGGCTGGAAGCGGATGTCGCGACGCTGTCGTTGGACCTGAGCCGGCTGGATGCGGTCATCACCGCCAATACTCGACTGGTCGCCATCGGGCTTGCATCGAACGCCGTCGGAACGATCAATGACATTCGGAGGATTGCCCGACGAGCTCGGGAGGTGGGCGCACTGGTCGTCGTCGACGCGGTGCACGCCGCTCCGCACATCGCCATCGACAGGGACACCCTGGACGCGGATATCCTGCTGTGCTCTGCCTATAAATTCTTCGGACCGCACGTGGGCATAGCCGTCATCCGAACCGATGTTTTCGAGGGGCTCGGCGTCTACAAGCTCCAGCCCGCCCCAGGGGACATCCCGGAGAAGCTCGAGACCGGAACGCAGAACCACGAGGGAATTGCGGGGATCGCGCCGGCAATAGATTTCATCTCCGAGCTGGGATTCGGGCCCAGCCGGCGGGAGAGAATCGTTTCTGGTCTAAAGCGAATCGAGAACCACGAGAACTCGCTGGCAGCCACCATCCGGGACGAATTACTCGGTCTTGGCAACGTCACCCTGTTCAGCGCGGATTCTTCCGTGCCAAAAACTCCGACCATCGCGTTCACGGTTGAGGGCATGACGCCCCGGAAAGCATGCACTCTATTGGCGGAGGACGCGTTGTTCGCTGCCGATGGCGATTTCTATGCCTCGACCCTGGCTCGCAAGCTGGGGATCCTCGAGGCCGGCGGCTGGATCCGGGTGGGGCTGGCGCCGTACACCACCGAGTCCGACGTCAGCCGTTTCATCGACGCGGTCAAGAGGTTCTAGCGGTCGGCGGCCATCGGTAAAGTTGCACGCGAAGGAGACACGCCGTGATAGCTGCCGAGAACACGTCCCAAACCGATGTGGTGGTGAATGGGATCAAGCGCATGATCACCAGCGGCGAGCTCGCACCGAATGCGCGGCTGCCGATCGAAAGGGAGCTGGCGGATGTTCTCGGCGTCTCGCGAACGCCCCTACGAGAAGGGGTTCGTGCGCTGTCCCTGCTCGGCGTGCTGGAGACTCGTCAGGGCGCCGGCACCTTTGTGACAGCGCTGAACCCGGCGCTGTTGATGTCTCAACTCGGTTTTCTCGTCGATGTCCAGCGCTCCGACAATGCGGTGCACGTGCATTCTGTCCGCCGAGTACTTGAAACCGAGGCCGCGGGCAGCGCTGCACTTCTGGTCACCGATCTTCAGCTATCGGCCATCAACTCGACACTGGACGCTTTCGAGACTGCGCTCGGTTCAGGGTTCATCGACCACGAAGCCGTGCTCGAATTGGATCTGCGATTTCATCGTCTGATCGCCGAGGCATCCGGGAACCCCATCCTGGTGGCATTTATCGAAGGGCTATCCGGTCGAACAGTGGAGGGTCGGTTGGCGAGAGCGATCAACGAAGACGTGGCCGAGTCCTCTACCCTCGCGGAACACCGAGCAATAGCACGAGCTCTCGCAGAACATTCGCCGGATCGGGCCCGGCTGCGTATGGCAAACCACCTGCTCGCAGTCGAGGACTATCTGCGAAGCAAGGCGCAGGATCCGTCCGACTAATCGGCCGCCTGTCGCTGGCGGTCCCAGAACGTTCCGTTCGGATAGGCGAACTCCTCAAGCGTCGACTCATGCATGCGGGCGCTGTAGCCCGGCATCGATGGCAGAACGTAGGCACCGTTCTGTACCACGCACGGGTCGACAAAGTGCTCGTGAAGATGATCGACGTACTCGGTTACGCGGTTCTCCAGCGATCCGGAGATAGCGACGAAATCAAAGATCGAGAGATGCTGGACGAGTTCGCAGAGACCAACACCGCCCGCGTGCGGACACACAGGCACATCGAATTTCTTCGCCATCAAATAGACAGCGAGGATCTCGTTGATGCTTGCCAGCCGGGCCGCATCGAGTTGACAGAAGTCGATGGCCTCGGCCTGGAACATCTGCTTGAACAACACTCGGTTCATGCCGTGCTCGCCGGTCGCAACGCCGATCGGCGCCACGGCTCGACGGATTGCCGCATGGCCAAGTACGTCATCCGGGCTCGTCGGCTCCTCGATCCACATCGGGCGGAACTCTGCGAGAGCGTTTACCCATTCGATTGCTTCTGGCACGTCCCAGACCTGGTTCGCGTCGATCATCAAGTGCGCGTCATAGCCGATGACGTCACGCGCGATGCTGCACCGCCTGATGTCGTCGGCAAGGTTGGAGCCCACTTTGAGTTTGACGTGGCGATAGCCGGAGTCGACAGCTTCCTGACAGAGCCTGCGAAGTTTCTCGTCGGAGTATCCGAGCCAGCCGGCGCTGGTGGTGTAACAGGGATATCCGTCATTCTTGAGCTGTGCAATCCGCTCGCCGCGCGTCGGCTCCAGCGCCGTCAACATCCGCAGCGCCTCGTCCCGGGTGAGGACATCGGAGAGGTATTGAAGGTCGGCGACATCGACGAGCTGCTCCGGGGTCATGTCCGCGAGCAACTGCCAGAGTGGCTTGCCGGCCCGTCGAGCGGCCATGTCCCACAGCGCGTTCATGACGGCAGCCATGGCGAGGTGCTCTACCCCCTTTTCTGGTCCGAGCCAGCGCAGTTGGGAATCCGATTTCAACTCTCGATAGGTTGCTCCGAGATCGCCGAGAAGTTCGTCGACATCACGGCCGATCAATGGCAACGCCCTCTGCCTGGCGGCCAACACGCAGATGTCATTGCCGCGTCCGATGGTGAAAGTGAAGCCGTAACCGGCGGTGTCGTCCTCGTCGGTGTTCAGGATGACGTAGGCCGCGGAGTAGTCGCCGTCCTTGTTCATGGCATCCGAGCCATCGGCTGTCAGGGAGGTGGGAAAGCGGACATCGACGACGTCGACGGAGGTAATAGTGGGCATCGTGTTCTCCAGAGTACGGTTTCGCACCAAGATACATCACATGAATAGGCGAAGCCATAAGCAAGGAACTCCGCGTGGAATGCGGTCTTTCGTGAGAATCCCCGCCAGGCATTGAAGGGCGGATGATAACGGTCTGGCGTCCGAAAGTCAGTTCATCCTATGATTGAGGCCGGCTGCCGGGGTGACGAAAACAAGCAGCAACACGATCGAGACAGGTGAATCAGTGGCGACAGTCAGCACGCCGCCAAATCCTTCGAGCGGCCTCGAGGCCGACGGCTCGCATCTTCGACTGTTCTGGTCGCGACCTGCCGAGACCTGGGAGGAGGCGATTCCGATCGGTAACGGACGGCTCGCTGCGATGGTCTTCGGCGGCGTTTCCGACGCTCGCTGGCAGATCAACGACGCAACGGTGTGGTCGGGAGATCCCGCGGGTCCTGCGCGCGAGCTCGCGGCGGTCAGGGAGGCAGGAGCCGGACCGGAACGACTTGCACAGGTCCGAGCGGCAATCGATGCGGGCGATCTGCGGGAAGCCGAGCGCCTTCTCCTCACCTTCGAAGGACGGTACTCGCAGGAGTTTCTGCCCTTCATCGATCTCGGCATGCGCATCGCCGCGGGCACCGACGACGCGGGCACCGACGACACAAGTACTGTCGACGTCAGCTACGGCGGGCGGACGCTCGATCTCGACCATGCGGTTGTCGAAGAGAGTTTTCGCCTCGGCGGCGCGCTGGTCCACCGCCGAAGTTGGTCGTCTTTTCCCGCCGGCGTTCTCTGCATCGATCTGGACTCCACCGAGGCGATCGACTTGGAGCTCTCGCTTGACTCTCCGCTACGGATCGCCCGCCGTTTCGAGAACTCGGGCGGATGGGGCATCGAGGTCGACGTTCCCGTCGATGGCGCCCCGATTCATGAGGATGCCGTCGATGAGCCGCACGTTTACCTGCCCCCCGGCGCCGTGACGGCCGAGGGATACGACCCGGTCGCTGTGGCTCGAGTCGCTGTCTCAAGCGACGGGCGCGTCACCGCCCGCGGTGGCATTCTCTCGATCGACGGTGCCACGCGCCTTCTCGTCGTGATCGCAAGTGACACGCAGGCTGGCTCGTGGTGGAACGGGGGCGGATTCGACGCCCGCGACGGTCTCGCCGACCGGGCGATGGAGCGTGCCCGCCGCGCCGTCGAACGCGGGGCGGAGGCACTGCTCGAGGAACACCGCCTGGACGCCGAGAAGGTGCGTGGAGGAACCCGACTGGATATCGGCGGACACCGTTGTGGAACCTGGGACGTCGAATCCGAGGTGTTGGGCGGTGCCAACGACGCGCTCACCGCGACGGTTCTCGCGGAGTTCGGGCGTTACCTTCTCGCTTCGTCATCCCGCGATGGGTCGCCGCCTGCCAACCTGCAGGGGCAGTGGAATTCCAGCATCCGTCCGCCCTGGTCATCGAACTACACGATCAATATCAACACCCAGATGAACTACTGGCCCGCAGAAGTCACCGGCCTGACGGAGTGTGTGCGACCTCTGATCGACCTGATCCGAACCGTTGCCGGTAGGGGCGAGGCTGTCGCCCGGGAGCTCTACGGAGCACGCGGCTGGGTGGCTCATCACAACACCGACATGTGGGGCTGGGCTCTTCCCGTTGGTATGGGTCACGGCAATCCCAGCTGGGCAATCTGGATGGTCGGTGGCACCTGGCTGGCCCATCACCTGTGGGATCACTACGACTTCACTCGCGATCTGGACTACCTCGCCGGCACGGCCTGGCCCCTCCTTCGCGGTGCCGCGGAGTTCGGTCTGGACTGGTTCATCGACGGACCTGGCGGCCAGCTGCGAACTATCCCGTCGACCTCGCCGGAGAACCTGTTCCGCGGAGCGGACGGACATCCGGAATCGCTCGGGGAGTCATCGGCAATGGATATTGCCTTCCTTCGGTCGCTGTTCGAACGATGCCTGCTGTCGCTGGCCGCGCTCGAACTCGACGATCCGATTGCGGAGCAGCTGCGCTCTGCGCTCGACCGGATGCCGCAGCCGCTCCTTAGTTCCGACGGCCGAATCCGGGAGTGGGGAGGAGACGAGACAGAAGTCGATCCACAGCACCGGCATCTGTCAGCGGCTGTCGCTCTGTTCCCCCTCGATCTGATCACGCCGGAGGGCACGCCCAAGCTGGCGGAGGCCGCCGGGCGCTATCTCGACGCCCGTGGACCTGGAGCGATGGGCTGGTCGTGGGCGTGGAAGATGGCGCTCCGAGCACGCCTCGGTGACGGCGAAGCCGCGGGAGAGTTGTTCATCGAGGCGACGCATGCGTTCGAACGCGATACAAGCCGAAATGCGCCCCTCGATGGCTCGGAGTGGGGAGGCCTTCTGCCCAATCTATTCAGCACACATCCGCCCTTCCAGATCGACGGCAATATGGGATTCAGCGCCGCGATCGCCGAAATGATTCTGCAAAGCCATGCCGGGCGTGTGCACCTGCTTCCTGCTCTACCGCACGGCTGGCGGAGCGGAAGCGCGATCGGTCTCCGGGCACGGGGAGGATTTTCTGTCGACTTGAACTGGGCGGACGGGCGTCTTGCCAGCGCCGCCATCACCAACCTTCGACCGAATGTCGCTCGCACCACGATTGTCGTCAACGGCATCGAAAGCGACATCGAGCTCTCCGCCGGAGAAACTCGCAGCCTGAGCGTGCTCGTTGACGCGTCTCTGCCCGGAATGGATGATCAATGACGCGAACCAACGCCGACATCCCCATCACTGTGCTAGCCGAGTCCGTCGATGGTGCGGTGGAACTCGAATGGTTCGAGGATGGGTTCTCCCCTCGCCGACTGCCGAGCTGGACCCGCGATCGGCAGCCGGATGTCGGCATCCAGAGGATCGCGGGAGCGACCGTTGGGGTGCGCTTGCGGTTGCGCACTTCTGCGCGATTTCTCACCTTCGATTTGCTCTTCGCGAGGGCGGGGGACACCGCAACCGGTCGTCCTCGACAGTCCGTCCAGCTTGCCGCCGAGGTGGGGGGCACCGTAGTCGACCGGCACGAGCTCGACGCGGGCATCCTGCATCTCGACTACCCAGACGGCACAACCGATATCGACGGAACGCCTTCGCGAATCACCTTTTCACTGGGGGGAGATGGCGCGACCGTGCGGGACGTGGATGTCTGGCTGCCCCACACGTCAGAGACAGTGGTTCGTGGCGGATCTGCCGACGCGCCGGTTGTGGCCTCGGCGCCTCTCCGGGGCGCACGATGGGTTCATCACGGCAGTTCGATCAGTCATTGCCTCGAGGCGGATGGTCCGCTTGGTCCGTGGCCGCAGCAAGTTTCGCGAGCGCTCCGGATCCCCGTGACCAACCTCGGATTCGCGGGAAATGCCCTTCTCGATCCTTTCGTCGCGCAAACCATTGCAGGCCTCCCCGCCGACATCATCACGCTGAAGCTCGGCATCAACATCGTCAATCTCGATGCGATGAGGACACGCACCTTCGTGCCGGCAGTCCACGGTTTTCTCGATCTGGTCCGGCATGGCCACCCGCAGACTCCGCTGGTCGTGATCTCGTCTATCATCAGCCCGGTCTTCGAGAACACCCCCGGCCCCTCCCGGGAGCGCACGCCGGGTCGCTACGGGGGCACTCCGCGTGAGGAGCTGCCCGGCGACGGGTCGCTGACGATCGCGCGCACGCGAGAGTCGCTGGAGCGAGTAGTCGCCTCACGGTCGGATGATCCCAACCTCTATTTCATGGATGGCCGCTGCCTTCTGGGCCGGGATGATGCGGCACGCCTCTACGACGACCTGCACCCCGACCAGGCCGGCTACGACCTGATGGCCAGGCGGTTCGCTGACCTGGCACAGGACGGCGACACCGCTCTTGGCCGTGCCTTCAGTGGGCTCATCCCATGGGTTCCGAACGACTGAGCACTGGCCCGGACGGGACCGGACATCGATTGATCCAGCGCTACGACGCGCCCGCCGTTGATTCTCGTATGGCGAGAGAGTAGCCAGAGACAATCTCCTCGCGCTCCCCGCGCGCGCCGCCCTCTTCGATCCGGCGTTGGAGGAGGCCAACCGCGGCTCGAGCGAGTTCGTCTCGTCCGGGGGAGACGCTGGTCAGTGAAGGAAACGAGAAACGAGCGTCTTCTGTGTCGTCGAAACCGACGATCGCGACGTCGTCGGGAACCCTCAATCCTGCCGAGAGCAAGGTGCGAAGGGCCCCGATAGCGAGTGCGTCGTTGCAGCAGAATACCGAGTCGAATGGCACGCCCGAGTCAAGGAGAGACTTCATGGAGGATGCTCCGCTGTGCCTCTCCCACTCGCTGTCGAATATCACCAGTTCCTGCCTGTAGGCGATCCCTGCCGCTTCAAGCGCGTCCCGGTAACCCCTCAGCCGGAGCGCGGCGGCTCCGAAATCGGTGTCCGGCTCTGCACCAATAAAAGCGACTTGCTTGCGACCACGAGAGATCAGATGTTGCGTGGCGGCTTTCGCTCCCTCAAGGTTCGGAAGAGTGACATGGTCGAATTGGCTGTTGAGAATTCGATCCCCCAGCAGCACGATGGGAAAATCAATGTTCTGTGCGGTCAGGATGTCGGCATCAATGGACTTGGGGATGTACAGCACGCCGTCGACGAGCTGCGATTGCGCGCCGCCGAGGACTGAAAGCTCCCGCTCTGGGTTCCCGTCGGTGGTTTCAACGAACACTGTCAATCCCGCGGCGCGAGCCGCGCCGATCACCGATTGAGCCAGCTCGGCGAAGTACGGCTGGCGCAAGTCCGGTATAGCGAGCGCGATCATCCCGGTGTTGCCGTTGCGAAGGTTACGCGCGGTGATGTTGGGGCGGTAGTCGAGCTGCTCGATCGCGTCGAGCACGCGCGCTCGTGTCTCCTCTCGGATGCCGGCGTGGCCACGGAGTAGTCGCGAGACGGTTTGGTGCGACACGCCAGCCACTTTCGCGACGTCATAGATCGTCGACGCCTTGGTGGCTGCCACAGATTCTCCTGTTCCGGCTCTCGTTGACGTGCCCCGCGGACACTCCACGAGTTTATCGATAAAAAGAGCAACCATCGCCAGGAAAAGAATATTTGTCGAACCCGCAATTTATCGATAACATCACCTAACGCACCATTCACTCACGTACGCACCATTGCCTCACTTCCGAACCATTCACTCATTGGCGAGCCGGATCCGGAGCGCCCAACCAGGAGACACAATGAAGTTCTCAAAGACAACAGCAGTAGTTGCAGCGGCAGTGGTCGTGGCATCGCTCACGCTCGCCGGCTGCTCGGCCGGCTCTACCTCGACCGGATCGCATATCGCTGCGGACGCAAAGCAGACCATCAATGTCTGGGGGTGGGCAGGAGCACCCGGCAAAGACGTAATGGCCGGTGTGATCTCTGGCTTTGAAAAAGCCAACCCATCAATCACGGTCAAATTCACCGAGATCGCCAGCCTCGACTACAAGAACAAGGCCACCCTGGCACTCAGCTCCAAGGACTCGATCGACGTAGTCGGGGTTTCGCCGAGTGCGTGGGCCGCCGACAACGCGAGCTACCTTCTCCCCGTCTCCAAATGGCCAAACGGTGCTGCTCTGGTGTCCAAGTACCAGCCCCAGACAATCGATCAGATGAAGAAGCTCTTTCCTGACGACGAGATTCGTGCCGTGCCGTTCGGCTCCAGCGGTTCGGTGGTCGGTTTCTACAACGCTGACTTGTTGAAGAAGGCAGGGCTCAGCGCACCGCCGAAGACCTGGGCCGACTTCACGAAGCTTGCCGATTCGCTCAAGGGAACCGGAATCGTCCCGGCGGTCATGCCAAGCGACAGTTGGTTCCAGGATGAATTCCTGACCACCTTGGTTGGTCAGACGGACCCGTCTTTCTGGAACAACATCCGCTATAACAACGGCTCATTCGACACCAAGTCCTACATCGACGCATTAGCCAAGTACAAGAGTTTGTACGACACCGGGTTGTTCGACAAGAGCACCCTTGACCTGGCCTACTCCGACGCGATGGCCCTTTTCGATCAGGGAAAGGCGGCAGTCGTGTTCAACGGATCATGGGAAGCAGGACGACTCCTCGCTAGCTACCGCGCGGCGAACAAGGTCCAACCCAGTGATGTTGGAGCAATGGGTGTTCCCGCCGACTCTGCCGACCAGGTCTCGGCTCGCTCGTTCCTCGACGTGACCTACGCCATCCCCGTTGCATCCACGCACCAGGCGGCGGCGGAGAAGTTCATCGAATACACCACGGCCGGGGCCGGTGTCGACGCCTGGGCATCGAGTCTCGGTTTCATCCCGGCGGAGAAGAATTGGAAACTTCCCTCAGGCCTGCTGACAACCGATGTTGAGACGAGCGGTTACGCGACGTTGCAGACGCTGATCGGCGCCCCGTCGAGCGATCGCAACAACCTGAGCAACCTTTCTGCCCAGATCGGAACCTACATCCTCCAGGTGGTGAACGGCACAATGACCCCGGAGGCCGCGGCAAAGCAGGCTGAAGCCGACCACAAGAGCGGCAAGTACAACTAGTCAACCCAGTGTGAGGGTGGGCCGCCGGTCTCGACGGGCGGCCCACCTGCTTCGTTTATCCAGTACGGAATCAGCAGGGAGAGCCATGACCATTCGAGAGCAACCGCGACAGGTCCTCAAGCGCCGCGCGTCTAAGCGATCAGACTGGAAAGTGGCGCTTGTCTTCTTGCTCCCGTTGCTCGTGATGTACGCGATCTACTACCTGTACAGCATCGGCTTCCTTGCGTCGACGAGCACCACGAAGGTCTCGGTGACGTTTTTCAATTCGATCGATGTTGGATGGCGAAACTACGCGCAGCTACTGACCGACCCGGTCTTCATCCGCTCGATGGTCAACAACATTCTGTTCGCCTGCATCAGCATCGTTGCGGCACTCACCGTCGCATTCTTCATTGCAACCGCGCTCGCGACAGGAGTCCGGGCGAAGCGATTCTTCTACCTGATCTTCTTGCTACCCGCGCTGATGCCGCTCTCGCTCGTCGCCACGATCTTCGGGTCCATGCTCACGGAGCGGACCGGCATTTTGAACCAGACTCTTCGGGCGATCGGCCTGGGGGCGCTGGCGCAACCATGGCTCACCCAACCCGGACTCGCCTTCGCGGTGGTCGCGGTGATTTTCTGCTACCTCATCGGCCTGCCGATCATGTACTACACGGCCGACCTTTCGGCACTACCGACAGAGTCGCTCGAAGCCGCGCTGCTGGACGGCGCCGGCACCTTTCGGATCATGCGCTCCATCATCTATCCCATGATGCGCGGCACCCACATCACCATCATCCTTTCTTTGCTTTTGGGCTCATTCCGGTCCCTCGAAGTGGTGCTCTTCTCGACTCGAGGCGGCCCAGGCCAATCCACCGAGATCGTTGGCAGCTACATCTACGGTTTCGCCACGTCTGGTGGCCCGACGATTGGATTCGTCTCGGCGGTGTCGATCATCGTGCTCGTGATTGCACTGGTGTTGTCGATTGCGCAGATGGTCGTCACTCGCCCGCGGAAGGACATGCGATGAGCGTCGCTCGTGGTCGGGTCCGACCGAACCGGAGGACGCGCCGATCACGGGCCGACAATCCGATGCGCGGCATTGTCACTGGTAGGGCTGATCGCATCACGATCTATGCTCTTCTGATTGTCCTGGCAGTGTTGTTTGCTTTCCCCCTCTATTCGGCGATCGTCAAGTCGCTCGAGGTCAACGGGATCCAGAACTACATCAGCCTCTTCACTGACCCGGTCGGGGATATTCCGATCTGGCAGACCTATCTGAACTCCCTCGCGGTCGGCGTCGTGCACGCCACCGTCGTGCTCACCGTTTCAGTCACCGCTGGTTATGCGTTCTCGAAGCTGCATTTCCGCGGACGAGAGCTGGGCTTTTCCGCTGTCCTACTCTTTCTCGCTGTGCCGGGTATCGCCATCCTGGTCCCCGTCTATCGGATCACCCAAGAACTCGGCCTCTTCAACAGCTACGTCGGTGTCGGACTGCCAGAGGCCGCGATCACGATCCCATTCGGGGTGCTGCTCATGCGCAACTACGGACGGAACATCAGCGATTCGCTGATCGAGGCCGCGAATCTCGACGGCGCCGGACACTTTCGCATCTTCTGGAACATCTTCGTGCCGCTCAGCAGGCCCGCCATCGTCAACCTGACGGTGCTGTGTTTCATCTGGTCGCTGCAAGACTTTCTCTGGCCATCGTTCTTGTTTACCAACCCCAGCCTCACGACCGCTGCACAGGCAGTCTCGACCTTCTCCAACGCCCTGGGGCGCGGGGCAGGCGACCTCGCGCGCTTCAACGCGAGCCTCGTTGTCCTCGCGGTGCCCGCTGTGCTTTTTGTCGTCTTCGGCCTGCGCTTCATTGTGAACGGCCTCACCACCGGCAGCACGAAGGACTGACGTGGGAGATCACGAAATCTGGTTCGCGAAGCCTGCGGCGGTGTGGACCGAGGCGCTCCCACTCGGCAATGGCAAGCTCGGGGCAATGCTGTTCGGTGGCGGGACTATCGAACGGATTCAGCTGAACGACGGGACCGCCTGGTCTGGTAGCCCCGCCAGCGAGCACGACGAGCCACGGATCGACGCTGCGGAGGCGGCCAGCGCATTGGCTGATTCCCGTGCAGCGGTCGTTGCTCGTGATCACCTGCGCGCCACCGAGTCGCTCAAACGCTTGCAGCATCGGCACACCCAGACCTACCTTCCGTTCGCCGACGTGGTGGTCGAACAGGTAGCGAGCACGACAGCCGACCCAACCAACTACCGCCGGTCGCTAGACCTCACCACAGCCACGCACGTCGTGAAGGCCGTCGTTGACAATCACCCGGTTCGACGCAGCACGTTCGTGAGCGCTGGTTCGCGAGTGTTGGTTCACCAATTCGTGAGCGAAGCGCCGAACGGTGTCGAGTTGCGTCTCAGCGTCTCGACGCCCATTCGCGAGCTTGGACGCGAGTTGTCGAATGGCCGAACTGCCGTCGTTCTGAAAATGCCGTCGGATGTGATCCCCCTCCATGACGAGGCGCCGGAGCCGGTTGTCTACTCGGACGACGATGCGCTCTCTCTCCAGGGAGCAGTTGTCGTGCGGTGGGTTCACGATGGCGTCGATGAGGCCGCGACCAGTAGTGAATCACTACGCGCATCCGGGGTGAGATCGGCCACCATCTTCATCACAACAGAGACGACGTTCACTGCCATCGCCGCGAGCCCTGAAGGCACCGGCGCTGACGCCCTCAGCAGAGCCAATATGGCTATCGACAGGGCCGTCGCGTTGGGGGAGGCAACCATCTATGAACGGCACTGTTCGGATCACAACGAGCTGTACGGCCGAGTCGAGCTTGATTTGGGGTCGACAACTGCGTCAGACATTCCCACCGATGAGCGCATCCGTCGCGGCAACGCAGACGCTGATGGTGTGCTCTGGGCCGATCCCGGGCTAGCGGCGCTGCTCTTCCACTACGGCCGCTACCTCCTCATCTCTAGCTCGAGGGCCGGGGGCGTTCCAGCCAATTTGCAAGGAATCTGGAACCCTTCGCTGCAACCGCCATGGAGTTCGAACTACACCACCAATATCAATTTGCAGATGAACTATTGGATGGCCGAGATCGGCAATCTCGCTGAATGCCTGCCGCCATTGTTCGACCTCATCGATGGGCTGGTGCGCACGGGCACTGAAACGGCGCGGCGGCTCTACGCTGCTCCGGGATGGGTGGCACATCACAACACTGACGTGTGGGCGTACTCGCAACCGGTCGGCGGCGGGATGCATGACCCCAAGTGGGCCTTCTGGCCCTTCGCCGGGGGATGGCTGGTACGGCACCTGTGGGAACGACTGTTGCACGGCGGCGACGACGATTTCGCCCGCGACAGAGCGTGGGGCCCAATTCGCTCGTCTGCCGAGTTCTATCTCGCCTGGCTCGTCGAGCAGCTCGATGGCACCCTGGGGACGTCGCCATCGACATCCCCCGAAAACGAGTTTTTCACCGACGATGGCCGGATTGCATCGGTTGCCCGTTCCTCCGCGTTCGATCTCGTAGTGATCGCCGACCTACTCGGTATGGTCATTCAGCTTGCGGATCGACTGGGTGTGGTGGGGGACCCGGTTGTCGACGCAGCCAGAGAGGCGCTACCCAGACTGGCTCGACCGGAGATCGGGTCGGACGGCACCATAAAAGAGTGGGCCGACGAATTCGAATTCCCCGACCCTTTCCATCGGCACGTTGCTCATCTCTACTTCCTTCATCCGGGAAATGGCCTACATCCGGGAAATGGCCAGCATCCGGGGAACGGCCCGACGACCACAGAGCTTGCAGCGGCGGCATCTCTCAGCCTCGATCGGCGAGGCGATGAATCCACCGGGTGGTCGTTGGCGTGGAAGTTGGCGATGCGGGCCCGGTTGGGTCAAGCAGGCAAGGTGAGCGACCTGCTTCGCCTGGTCTTCCGCGATATGGAGTTGGACCGCGGGCCGTGGGTCGGCGGTCTGTACCCGAACCTATTCGCCGCTCATCCGCCGTTCCAGATTGATGGCAACTTCGGCTTCGTCAGCGGGCTTGCAGAGTGCCTGGTGCAAAGTCATGATGCGACGATCGAACTCCTCAAAGCGGTGCCGCGCGAACTGGCGACCGGCAGTGTCCGTGGGCTCATTGCCCGGCCGGGCATCGAGATTGCGATCGACTGGGCTTCAAACGAGGAGGGAAGTCCTGACCTTGTCGCTGCAACGCTTCGAGCGATGGTTCCGTCGGCGGTCGGCGAACACCGTGTGCGTTACGCGGGACGTGAGGTGGTCGTGAGGGTCGGGATGGCCTCCGCAACCATTGTCGATGCGACCGACTTCACTCTGACGGCTGCAGCTTCCAGCGCACTCCCCAGCTGACGAGCGGCTGAAGAATGGCGATGAGCTCTCGTCCCTGCGGGGTGAGGGTGTAGCGCACCTGTACCGGAGTTGTCGGCACGACGTGGCGTGCGAGCAATTTCTGGTGCTCGAGGTCTTTGAGCCGCGCCGACAGGATGCGGTCAGAGACTCCGTCAACCAACCCTCGGATGTCGCTGAACCGCTCGGCCCCGGACGCCATCGCGAGCAGCACGGCCGCCGTCCACTTCTGCCCTGCCAACTCGGCGCCCGCTCGGAAGAGCCTGCAGGTCTCGTCGTCGATGAGGAGGGCGGAGTCCTTGGGGCGATCGGCGATAGTCGTTGTCATGTCAACCGACTATACCCCCGCCGAACAATAGCCGCTAACTAATAGTTAGCGACTATCCCGCAGATTGCACCGTTTCGGGAGAGCCGAAAGGCTTGATCTCACGACCACACGGTCCCTTTTTTCAGTAGGAGGCGTACATCATGCAGCTCGGTGTCTATACGTTCGGAAGCCTTGCGCGGGATCCGGATTCTGGGCAGGTTTCGACCTCGGCGCAGGCGACACGAAACCTCATCGAGGCCATCAAGCTTGCCGACGAGGTCGGTCTCGAGTACTTCGGAATCGGGGAGCACCACACCAGGGAGATGCCCGCCTCTGCCGCAGCGACGATCCTGGCCGGTGCGGCGACCGTCACCCGACGCATCCGGCTGGGCAGTTCCGTCACTGTCCTCAGCACGGAAGACCCGGTGAGGGTCTTCCAGCAGTTCGCGACCGTCGATTCGCTCTCCAACGGCCGCGCGGAGATCACGGCGGGCCGCGGGTCCTCCATCGAGTCGTTCCCGCTGTTCGGGTACAACCTCCAGGACTACGAGCGCCTGTACGAGGAGAAGCTCGATCTCCTCCTGACCATCGACCGGAACGACCCGGTGACCTGGCACGGCACGGTGCGGGCCGGACTGGGTGACGCGGTTATCGTTCCGCGGCCGGACTCCGGGCATCTCGCCATCTGGCTCGGCACGGGGGGAAGCCCGCAATCGTCGATGCGTGCCGGCAGGCTCGGGCTTCCGGTCGCCTACGGCATCATCGGCGGCATTCCCGCGAGGTTCTCGGCTCTCACCGACCTCTACCGCCGCACCGCGAACGACGCGGGCTTCTCGGACGAGCAGACGCGCGTGTCGGTCGGATCCCCAGGATTCGTCGGTGCCGACGGCCCTGGAGCACGTGACACCTGGTGGCCGGAATGGTATGACACCATGGCTTCTTTGGGGCAGGTCCGCGGATTCCCGCCGCCGACCCGTGGCAGCTTCGACCGGGACACGTCTCCCGGGGGAGCGCTGTTCGTGGGATCTCCGCAGCAGATCGCGGATCGGATCATCGAACTCCACTCACACCTCGGGCACATGCGTCATTTTCTGCAGATGGACTTCGGCACACTCCCGCAACGCGACTTCCTGAAATCGATCGAATTGCTCGGCACCGAGGTCAAGCCACTCGTCGCAGCCGCGCTGGGAGCCGAGCCCGAGGTGGTGCCTGCATGAGTGACGCAATGACGATCGGAATCTTCGGGCCCGGCAAGGTGGGTACGGCCATTGCGCGGCTTGCGATCGCGGCCGGGCATCGAGTCGAGATCGCCGGGTCAGCACGACAGCAATCGCTTCAACTGCTGCTCGATGTGCTCGCTCCGGGGGCGGTGCAGACACAGTCTGCCGAGACTCTCGCCGCCCGCTCCGACCTCACCATCCTCGCCGTTCCGTTCGGCCGGTCCGCCGACCTCCCGTACTCGTCGTTCGGCGGTCGCATCATCATCGACGCGCAGAACTACTGGCCGGCCATCGATGGGGTGATTGCCGAGGTCGACGGAATCTCGCACGGAACATCCGAAGTCGTCGCGGCGCGAAATCCGGC
>JAODMG010000146.1 GCA_025464895.1 Microbacteriaceae bacterium
ACCAGGACGCGACTGCGATCGAGGAGCGCTACAACGAGCAGGACCCGGTCGTCGTCGCCCGCGAGTTGGTCGCCGCCGCTGAGACGCTCGCCGCATCGTTCGACGCGCTTCCGGCCGAATCATGGTCACGGCCGGGTCGCCGCAGCGACGGCGCGGTGTTCACGGTGAGCAGCTTCGCCAGGTATCTGGCCCACGACCCGGTGCACCACCTGTGGGATGTCACCGCTCGGGACATCAGGGGCTGACGTCGCCCGGCCGTTGGTCGAGAGGTGCTGGTCGAGAGATGCCGGTCGATTGGCGCTACTCGAGGAGGTGCTTCTCCAGGAAATTCGCGGTGCGAACGAAGGCGAGGGCCGCCGCGGCAGCGTCGACCTTGCCCGGGATCGTGGCGTTCGCGAACGAGTGTGCGGTGCCGGCATAGCTGAAGTCGGTTACCGGGGTGCCGTGATCCTTCAACCGGTCGATGAACGACTCTGGATCCTGGCCCTCGTCCCACTCGTCCGATTCGGCGAAGTGAAGCAGGACCGGACTCGGGATGATGCCATGCTGGGTTGAACCGAGGGTTGAGTAATAGGCGACCACAGCATCCGCCGCCCCAGATTGGGCGTGCAACAGGGCAAGCCAACCCCCCATCGAAAAGCCGACGAGCCCGATGCGGGTGGAACCTTGGCTGCGAGCCAGCTGCAGGATGTCGTCGATCTCCGCGAGGGCGCCTGCGACGTCGAGCTGGGCGGAGAGATCCTCGGCGGTTTCTGCCTCCGTCGTCGCGAAGCCACCGAAGAGGTCGGGCACCACGACCCGGAAACCCTGATGGGCGAGGGCCTCCGCATAGCGCTCGAGCCAGGGCAGCCGACCGTACCAGTCGTGCACAAGTACCACGACCGGTGCTCCTGGCTCGCCGTACTCGAACGGAACCCCGGGAGACGGGATGGGAATGAGCTCAGCCATGGTGTGTATCTCTGCTCACACCGCAATCCTAGGCATTTCTTATCCTCAGGAACGCTCGCATCTGTCGGGCGTGGTGATTAGCCTCGAAACATGTGCAGGAACATACATACCCTTCATAATTTCGAGCCGGCCGCAACCAACGACGAAGTGCACGCCGCCGCACTGCAGTACGTGCGCAAGATCAGCGGATCCACCAAGCCGTCGAAGGCCAACGCGCAGGCGTTCGAGCGCGCGGTCGAAGAGATCGCGCACGCGTCCCGCCATCTGCTCGAGGACCTCGTCACCTCGGCGCCGCCGAAGAATCGAGAGATGGAGGCGGAAAAGGCGAAAGCTCGGTCGGCGGAGCGTTTCGCGGTCGCCTGACCTGTGAACCGCGTGGGGTTACCGGCAGATCCCCTCCAACGGTGGTGAGATACAAGCATGACCGACCATCCCGTTCCCCAGTCCAAACCGCTCATTCGCCCGAGCCGCCTCGTGAAGTCCGGAGGCACGCATCATCCGTCCGTCATGGCAGAGGCCGGGAGACGGGCGTCGAGTCTGCAGCTGCGCATCGCCGACGCCATCACCGCGTTCGCCGGTTCGATGCGGTTCGTCTATGTGCACGCGCTGCTCTTCGCGGCCTGGATGCTGTGGTTCGAACGGAGCCCGTGGCCGACGCTCACTCTCGTGGTGTCGCTCGAGGCGATCTTCCTCTCGACCTTCGTGATGATCGGGCAGAACCGCCAGGCGGCATTCCAGCAGGTGAAGGCCGACCACGACTTCGTCTCAACCGAACAGGAGCTCGCGAACAACACGACGCTCACGCAGCAGATCGCCGATCTCACCAAGCGCATCGAGCAGCTCACCAGCGAGATCCACGGTGAGGTGGTCGGCAAGCGCCAGTAGAGCTCTGCTTCGGCTCCTAGTCAGGGATTGTCGCAATTCCGGCGGTTAGTGCGCGCTGCAGCGCACACGATCCGCCGGAACTGCGACAATCGGAGGTCCTGGTTACACTAGCCGCGGCCCAGGCTATCCGTTTCCCTTGGAACAGGTGTTCTCCGCCGCAGTCTGACCGGTCACCGACGGGGGCAGCACGACCGCTCCGGGGGCCGACGACGATGGCGCAGCGCTGGGGGCCGGGGCCGGGGCGCTGGTCGACGGCGCGGCCGGAGTCGTTGGCGGCGCAACCACGGCGGCGCGACCGACCGTCCCGCTGAGTTGGATGGGCTGGTCTGCGACGAGCGCGCTGTCCAGTTGGTTCGCGGCCGATGCGAGTGGGATCACCCGGTTCGGGTTGGCCGGGTCGCCGGTGGCCGGGTACTGCAGGAAGACCATGTTGGGCAGTCCGACGCTCTTCAGTGCGACTCCGATCGATACCAGTGTCGCCGGGTTTGTGAGCGAGTCCGAGAGGGTCATGTTGCTGACCGCAGCCTTGGCGAGGGAGTACAGCTGGATCGGATTCGAGAGCACGCCGCCAGTTGTGACCTTGCGTTCGAGCGCGGACAGGAAGACCTGCTGGTTGCTGATGCGCCCGAGGTCGCTTCCGTCGCCGACACCGTGACGGGTCCGCAGGAATTCGAGTGCGGTCTGGCCGACGATGGTCTGCTGTCCGGCCGGCAGGTTCAGGCCGGTGTACGGGTCGTTGATCGGGGTTGCGACGCAGACCGAGACGCCTCCGACTGCATCCGACATCTGGCTGACACCGTCGAAGCTGATCTCCGCGGCATACGGGATGGTGAGGCCGGTCATCTGCTCGGCCGTGAGCACGACGCAGTTCAGTCCGCCACGGGACAGGCCGGTGTTGAACATCGCGAGGCTCGACGCCGGGGTCGTACCGCCGGACGAGGTCGGGCAGGCCGGAATCGGCACCATCAGGTCACGCGGGATGCTGATCACCGTCGCACTCTTGTGGTTGGCCGCGATGTGCAGGAGTATCGTGACGTCGTTGCTCCCCGCCCCGGAACTGCCGGCGAGTTCTGCCTTGGTCGCGAAGGCGCCACCCTGTCCGGTGCGGGTGTCGGTGCCAACCAGAAGCAGGTTGACCCCGCCCGAGATCGCTCCGACATTCGGAGGCGGGGCGACGGCCTTGCCGTTCGCATTGGTCAGATGGATGCTCGGCTGCACGCTCGCCGCGACACTCCAAACGGCGACTCCACCGACCGCGACGGTCGCCGCAACGAGCACGGCGAGTGACATCGCCGCGATCCTGATCAGGTTGGCCACCGGGCCCCTGGCGCCGACGCGCCCGTGGCGAGTGGGTGCCGCTCCTTCAGGCCTGAATCTGTTGTACCGTCTCGATCCGCCGCGGTGATTATTCGTCATGCAGTTGTCCCTCCACTCGCTTTCGCGATTGGGACTCTATGCAATCGAACGTGAGCAACCGCCGAGAGCGACGGCGCCGGGCCCGGTGCTCGCGGTGCTGATCACGATGTCGAAAGTCGGCACAATGCCCGGAATGGCGGGCATCCTCCGGTCTGCCGGGTCGGTGCGCATGGGTTGCTGACTAGCGTCCGGCGCCCTACGTGAGGGCAAATGCACAGCTTCTACTTACGGAAATTTCAGGAAGCCGCAGCGACGGGCGGCCTCAGTCCGATGCGGCCGGTCGGCTCTGCAACATCCGGTGCGCCATCTCGACCAGGTAGGCGCGATACTCGGCTACAACGTCGTCGTCGGCTGTTTCGGCCAGGACCATCTCGGTGATCTGCGGTGCCGCGACGAACCAGCTCACCATTCCGATCAGACTGAGGACGACGAACCGAGGATCGAGGGCCGGGTCGATCGCCCCGACCACCTGCGCCCCGGCGACCGCGGCGACCTTGCTCGCGTAGTGGGCCTCGCGGGAATCGCGATGGGGCACGTCCGGCAGTGCGAAATGCACGGCCTCGTGCTGGACGAGGCGCGGATAGTCCGGATTCATGACCATGAAGTCGAAGAGATCACCCACGTATTCGGCGACCGCGTCCTGCCGAAGGGACACGGCTTCGGCCAGGTCGGTGAGACGGTACTGGAGGATTTGGGAGAACAGCTGCTCCTTGCTGCCGAAGTAGCTGTAGATGAGCGCCTTGTTGCTCTCCGCCGCCTCGGCGATTCGGTCGACCCGCGCGCCCGAGACGCCCTGCGCGGCGAATTCGGCGACCGCGGCGTCATAGATCCGCTTCATCGTCTGGGCCCTGTCGTAATGCGGCACTCTTGCGGATCCTCCCAGGAAAATTCTGGCCAGATCGGGAAACATCCAAGCCTGGTGTGAATTATAACTAACAAGTTAGAAAAAATACGCGAATGGAGCACAGGATGAGCACGGCCCTGATGGAACGCAGCTGGACCTCGCGCCTACTTGTGTTCTCGCTCACCGCGGCGATCGCGGTGAGCGTGATCTACCTCCCGCAATCCATGCTCACGGACATGGCGACGAATCTCGGGGTTGCCTCCGGTGTCGCCAGCATCGTCGCGACCACCGTGCAGATGGGGTACGCGCTGGGAATTCTTCTGCTGGTTCCGCTCTCGGATCGAACTCACCCACGCAAACAGATCACCGTGCAGTCCCTGATCCTCGCCGCCGCCCTGATCGCGTCGGCCGTGGTCCCCGAGGTCGTGAGCGTCGCCGTTGGTTTCCTCGTCGTCGGACTTGTTGCCAATATCGCGCAGGTGCTCATCCCCGCGGCGACTCGGATGGCCCCGGCTGATCGTCGGGCCGCGACCACGAGCACCCTGGTCGGCGTATTGCTCATCGGGATCTTCGGCGGTCGAATCGTCTCGAGCCTGCTCGTGGAGGCGATCGGATGGCGCTGGGTGATCATCATCTTCGCGGCGATGGTGTTGGCCATTATCCCGTTTCTCCGTCGGGCTCTCGACGCCGAGCTCCCGGTTGACGGTGCTCCGACCGGGTACGGGCGCCTCCTGCTCGCGACTGTCGGATTGTTGCGGCGCAGCCCGGCGCTGCTGCAAGCGTCATTCGTGCAGTTCTTCGTCTTCGCGATCTTCAACGCGACCTGGACCGTCATGGTGCTCTACCTCACGGAAGCGCCGTTCAATTGGAGCATTCTCGCTGCCGGACTGTTCGGGGTGGTCGGCCTGGCCGCCGGCATCGTCACCCCGCTCACCGGTCGCTTCGTCGAGCGAGTCGGTTCGCTGGCGGTATCCGGGATCTTCATCGCGGTGCTTCTCGTGTCGACCTTGGCGATGATCGTCGACTCGTCGAACCTGGCCATGTTCGCGATCACGATGTTCCTGGCGACCTGGGCGAACCAGTCGATCCTGTCGGCGAACCAGATGCGTGTCCTGGCGGCAAATCCCGGCAGGTCCGCCCAGGCGAACACCCTGTTCATGTTCTTCGTCTTCCTGGGCGGCGCGGTCGGGGCGTTCCTCGGTCCGATCGCCTTCGCTGCGGGTGGGATTCCCCGGGTGGCGCTACTCAGCGCCGCCTTCGTCATCGTCGCCGCGGTCGGATGGATCGTGACCGGGCTGTGGTCGCGGCGCGCTCGGCGTGGGAACGCCGGTCGAGCGGTGGCGGAGCCGAGCGAGGCGTGACGGTCGGCGGCTAGAGCAGGATGCCCAGCGGATGCTCGATCTTCGCCACGAAGGCGGCAAGCCAGCGAGCCGCGAGTGCGCCATCCACCACCCGATGGTCCGCGGATAGCGTCACCGTCATCACGGTTCCGACCGCCAGCGTTGTCCCGTCAATAACAGGCCGGGGCTTCGCCGCCCCGACCGCGAGAATGCCCGACTGCGGCGGATTGAGGATCGCCGAGAACTCGTCGACGCCGAACATGCCGAGGTTGGAGATCGCGAAACTTCCCCCATCGAGTTCCTGCTGTTTTAGGCGACCAGCCCTGGCGCGCTCGGCCAGATCGGCGATGGCCGCGCTGACCGACGACAGGCTCATCGAGTCGACCCCCCGCAGCACCGGAGTGAGCAGGCCGCCGTCGGTGGACACCGCTATCGCGAGGTCGACGGCGTCGAATCGGCGGGTAGCCTGGTCGGTCCAAATGGCGTTGGCCTCCGGAACGTCGACGAACGCGGCGGCCACCGCCTTCACCACGAAATCATTCACCGAGATCTTGCGCGGGGACGTCTCGTTGACGGACTTCCGAAGCTCGAGCAGCGCGTCCACGCGGCAGTGAGCGGTCAGGTAGAAGTGCGGCACGGTCGACTTGCTCTCGGTCAGCCTGCGGGCGATCGCCCTGCGCATTCCCGTGTGCGGGACGTCGGTGTAGCCGGATGTCGCGACCGCCGGCACTGCGCCGACCTGAGGCACACCGCCCGCCGAAGATCCTGCGGGCGCCACGTGGATGGGCCCAGGTTCGGCTGGGACCCGGGCCGGTGCGGCGGCCGAACCTGGCTGGGCAGGTAGCACCTCGATGTCCCTGCGCACGATCCGGCCGCCGGGGCCGCTGCCGCTCACGGTGGAGAGGTCGAGGCCACGCTCGTTCGCGATCCGTCGCACCAGCGGGCTCGCGAATTGACGGGTACCCGGTGCAGGCGGTGAAACCGGCGTCGGCGGTGGAACCGGCGTTGATGGTGGGGCGGGCGCCGAAGGTGGAGCGGGCACCGGTGGAATGGGCGTCGCCGGCGCGGTCTCCGGCTCGGGGGGCGCCGGAGCCGCGGCAGTCCCAGAACCCCCGCCGTCCCCGGCCAACAGCCTGCTGACATCCACTTCTTCTCCTGCCGCGGCGATCACGCCGATCGGCGTGCCGACCGAGACCGACTCTCCTGGCTCGACGAGCAGGCTCACCAGCACGCCCTCGATCTCGGAGGCATATTCGACCATCGCCTTCTCGGTCTCGATCTCGGCGAGCGGTTGCCCGATCGCGACCGTGTCGCCGACGCCGACCAGCCAGGCTTGCAGTGCGGCCTCGGTGGAGCCCGCCAGCACCTCAGGCATCCGAACGATGGTGGCCATCATCGACCGCCCATCCCGCGCCTGATGGTGTCGAGGCCGACGACGACCTCCTCGGTCTGGGCGATGGCCGCTCTCTCGAGCACCTTCGAGATGCTCGGACTCGCCTCGCCGCCGGTGACGCGCTCGATCGGCTGGTCGAGGTAGTCGAAGTATCGGCGCTGGATCTCGTCCGAGAGCCACCCGCCGTACGAGGTTCCCCGAGCGCCCTGTTCGACGATCAGCACGCTGTTGGTCTTCTTGATGCTCGCACCGATGGTGTCCCAGTCCAGCGATGCCCGGTCGAGCCAGCGCAGGTCGATCACCTCGGCATCCATCCCGGTCTGCTCCACGGCGGCCAAGCAGTGCTTCACCATCGACAGGTAGCTGATCACGGTGACATCCGACCCCTCCCGACGAATCGCGGCCTTGCCGAGCGGGATGTAGTAGTCGAGATCGCCGGCCGGAACCTCGTTGCTGTCGCCGTAGAGATCGACGTGTTCGATCACCAGCACCGGATCCTGCAGGGCGAGCGCGGTGTTCATGAGCCCGATGTAGTCGGCGGCGGATGACGGGGCGACGATCCTCCAGCCCGGGCTGGTCGCGAATATCCCCGCGGGGTCCATCAGGTGCTGGGAGCCGTATCCGGAGCCCATCGCGACCTTCGTGCGGAGCACGAGCGGCACGGCGTTCTGGCCGCCGAACATGTGCCGCGCCTTGCCGATCTGGTTGAACACCTGGTCGGCGGCGACCCACATGAAGTCGGGATACATGAACTCAACCACCGGGCGGAATCGACCGTCGATGGCCAGGCCGCCACTGAGGCCGGCGAACGCGTTCTCGCTGATCGGGGTGCCGAGGATCCGGCCGTCGTACTTCCTCGCCAGCCCCTTGGTCGCGCCGTTCGTTCCGCCATTCAACCGGTGTACGTCTTCGCCGAGCACGATGATGCGGTCATCCTCGCCCATCCGCCGGTCCATGACGCCCGCGACGGCATCGACGAACTTCGTCGTCGTGAGCGCGCCGGTGTAGGTGGTCGGCTCGAGGGTGCGCACGTCCCGAAGTTCGCTCGCGTCTCCGCGAACTCCTACGTTCACGAAGTCGACGTTCGGCCAGAGCTCGGGCCTGATCCGCCGCTTTCCCGGGTTGTCCGGATCCGGTTCGACCAGCTGCTCGACCGCGAGCCGCATCGCCTCCTGTGCCTGTCGGCGAACGTCGGCAATACCAGCATCGTCGATCTGGCCGAGCACCTTCATCTCGGATGCCACTCGCTCGAGGGGATCGCGGGCCCGCCACTGGCCCTCCTCCTCTTTCGTGCGGTATCCGAATGCGCTGCCCGGGTACGACCCGTTCTGGTGGAAGAAGCGGTACACCTCGACCTCGATGACGGATGGCCCGTCGCCGGAACGCATCAGCTGCTCCGCCTCCTTCATCGCGAGATGCACGGCGAGCGGATCCATCCCGTCCACCCGCCAGGACGGAATGTTGAACCCGAGACCGCGGGCGGACAGCCGCGGCTCACCGGTCGCCTCGGCCACCGTCGTCGACACCGCGTAGAGGTTGTTCTCGATGAAGAAGGTGAGCGGCAGCTTCCAGGCGGATGCGAGGTTCATGCTCTCGAGCACCGAGCCGATGTTGACCGCGCCATCCCCGAAATAGGCCACCGTGATGTCTGTCGTTCCCGAGTGTTTCTGCGCCCAGGCGTTGCCGGCCGCGAACGGGACGCCGCCGCCGACGATGGCATTGGTGCCGAGGGCGCCGGCCTCGAACCACTGCAGGTGCATCGAGCCGCCTCGGCCGCGGCAGTAACCCTGCGCGAGGCCGAGGATCTCGGCGAGGGTGCGCTGCAGCACGGTCTGCACCCCGTCATCTACCAGGGTCGACAGGTCGAGCGATCCGCCGGAGACGTGATTGATGGCCTTGGCGAGGAACTGGTGGTGGCCACGGTGCGACCCGGTCACGGCATCCGTGCTGCCGAGTCCGACGATCGACCCGACCGCTCCGCCCTCCTGCCCGATGCTCGAGTGCGCCGGGCCGTGCACGAGGCTCTCGCCGGCCAATTCGAGCGCGGTCTCTTCGAATGCGCGGATCAGGTGCAACTGCCCGAGCATCGTCGCAAGGAGGCGCGGGTCGGCCTTTTTCCAGTCGGCGGGGGTGGTGGACAGCTCGACCCAGGGGCTGCCCGGCTCCAAACGGTGTCGTCTCGGCATGGTCTCGCGGTCTCCATCGGTCGCGCTGCCCCTGGTGTTGACCCGGGGTCGGCTGGCAAGTTCTGAGAACATTACCGCATCATTGGATGCAATGTAAAAGGTTTACCGCCAAATACAGTGAATGTCATCGTGATCTGCGGTACTTTGTATGCAATCAGCGCTGACGGGCGACCGCTGGCGATGTGAGATACACGACATACCGACCTGCGAAGGAGCAGTCATGATCAGCGGAATCCCAGGCCTGAGGGGAACCGACCATGTCGGATTCACCGTCCCCAACCTCGACCAGGCGGAGCGCTTCTTCGTCGACGTGATCGGTTGGACCCTGGTGTATTCGCTCGGCCCGTACTCGCACCAGGACGCAGACGACGACTGGATGCTCGAGCACTTGGGAGTGCATCCACGCACGGTGATGCGGGAGATCAGGTTCTTCCGCGGGCAGTTCGGGTCGAATTTCGAGGTCTTTGAGTACGAACCGGCCGACGGCGCAGCTCCCCAGCCGCGCAACAGTGATATCGGCGGCCACCATCTCGCCCTCTACGTCGACGACCTCGACATCGCCGTCGACTACCTGCGCGAGCATGGCGTGGCGATGATGGGGGAGCCGACGGTCAGTTCCAGCCACAGCACCGGTCAGCGCTGGGTGTATTTCCAGAGCCCGTGGGGCATGCAGTTCGAGCTGGTGAGCTTTCCGAACGGCAAGGCGTATGAGGCGAACGCGCCGGTGCTCCTGTGGAACCCGACCAAGCCGGCCGAATAGTCGGAACCGAGCAGCGGCACCGAGCAGCGCGGGCCAAGCGGGAGCCGATCATCCGCCAAGATTGAAGCAGCGGAGCAGAGGAGAGTCATGCCACGTCCAACCGTTCGCGACGGTGTCGCAAGCGAGCGAGTCGCGGATGCCCTGCGGGTCGCGATCCTCCGCGGTGATTTTGCGCCGGGAACGCGGATCCGCCAAGAGGCCGTAGCGAGCGAATATGGTGCCAGCCGAGTCCCAGTGCGGGAGGCTCTGCGCATCCTCGAGGCCGATGGTCTCATCACCGTCGTGGCGAATACCGGAGCATGGGTGTCTCGGCTCAGCCTCGACGAGTGCATCGAGATGTACCAGATCCGGGAGCGGATCGAGCCTCTGCTGCTCAGGTACAGCATCCCGAATCTGTCGACCGATGTGACGGATCGCCTGCTCGAGCTGGTGGTCGAGATCGAGAGAGCACCGGACGTCGAGACGTTCTTGCGGAAGGACCAGGAGTTCCACCTCCTCTCCTACTCAGGCGCGACCACCTCCTTCCTTGGCGAGATCGTGGACCGTCTGTGGAATACCACCCAGCACTATCGCCGTGCCTATGTGCAGCTGCTCGATGAGCGGGGGAGCCGGATCCTGAACGACGAGCACCACATGCTGGCGAGCGCCATCCACGAGCGGGACAGTGAAGTCGCGGAGCACATCCTGCGCGGGCACATCAACCGCACCCGCCGCGGGCTCGCCCATCATCCGGACATTTTCGCCTGAGGCTTCGCCGCTCGCACTCGCCCGATGGCGTCGGTCGGTCACCCCGGAGAACGCCGGCCGCGAAGGCTTCTTGCCAGAGGAGGCGCTAGTGGAACGGGTTCACAGTCCATGGGCAAGACGGCCCCTCCGTCGGCTCACTCCAGGGCGTCAACCGACCGCGCGCTTCTTGGGTGCCGCACGGACGTGGGCGCGTTCACCTTGTTTCCCGATGAGACTGAGATATTCGACGGGCCCGGCACTGGTCGAGCCGAACCAGTGCGGGGTGCGGGTGTCGAACTCCGCGGCCTCGCCGGGCTCCAGCTTGAGGTCGTGTTCTCCAAGAACGACCCGCAGCGTGCCATTGAGAACGTAGACCCAGTCGTGACCCTCGTGAGTTCGCAGCTGAGGCTCCTGCCTGTCGTCGCCCGTCGGCAGGATGAATTTGTACGCCTGAATGCCACCCGGCCTGTGCGTGAGCGGCAGGATCGCCGACCCGTCCGCGCACGCAACGGGTCGCAGATTGATGCGGGGGTCGCCGGTGGGCGGTGCATCGACGAGCTCATCGAGAGTCACCCCATGAACGCGCGCCAGCGGAAGCAGCTGCTCGAGTGTGGGTCGTCGGAGGCCTGATTCGAGCCGGGAGAGCGTGCTGGTGGAGAGTCCTGTCTCTCTGGCGAGGTCCGCGAGGGTCACGCCGCCGCGGAGTCGTAGCCGCTTGAGTCGCGGCCCGACTGCGTCGAGAGTGTGGTGGAGATCCTGGGTCATGCAGTCATGTTGCCATTTGGCAACGTAGCTTGCACATCCGCCATTCGGTTCGGCACCATCGATAAGCGAGCGCAGGTGTGATGAAGGAGAGGTTCGACGTGGCAGACCCGATGACTCACGAGTTCGGCAAGGGTTACTGGGAACGGCACTGGGCACAGAGTCACGACACGGCATCGGTAGACCTCGGCGGGGACGTCCCGAATCCATATCTCGTGCGCGAAACGGCAGGCCTTGTGCCGGATACCGCTCTGGACGCCGGATGCGGGACGGGAGGGGAAGCGGTCTGGCTGGCGGTCAATGGCTGGCAGGTCACCGCCGCGGACATCTCTGCCACCGCCCTCGCTCGAGCCTCCGAGCGCGCCGCAGCCGCATCCGTGTCCGACAGGGTGACCTGGGTCGAGGCGGACCTGACCTCGTGGGATCCGGGGCGCCAGTTCGAGCTGGTTGTCACCAGCTACGCCCACGCTGCGATGTCGCAACTGGCGTTCTTCGCGCGCATCGCGGAATGGGTCGCTCCTGGCGGCACGCTGCTGATCGTCGGACACCTGCCTGACCAGACGTCCACGGGAAGCAGCCACCGCACTCCCACCGACGCGACCGCCACCCTCGCCGGCATCACGGGGCTTCTCGACTCCACCGGGTGGCGCATCGAAACTGAGGATGAGACGACCCGCACGCTCGCCGGCCCCGGCGGCCGAGCGCTTCGCCTGCACGACGTCGTCGTGCGCGCCACCCGCGCCCGGACCGCTGAGTGAGTCGACCGCCCAGACCGACGCGCCCGCCCGGCTCACACTCTTTCTAGTGGCTGATGAGGTTCGCTTGGAAGAGTCACGGCAATGGCGTCACCCGGACGAACAACACCGCCGCGCGTGACCACCGCCATGATTCCGGCTTTTCTTACTACATCGCCGTTTTCTGCTGTGCCCAGTACTGCTTTGAGGAGTCCGGGTTCGAATCCGTTGATTTGTGAGCAGGGATTCCGAAGTCCGGTTATCTCAATTCGAGCATCCGCGCCCAACTGGAGGACAGTACCGCGCGGCAGGCCCAAGAGGTCGATCCCCACTGTTGTGACGTTTTCGCCCATTTGCCCGGGGGTCACGGCGAAGCCTTCCGCTGCGACCTCGTCGAACAATTCGCTGTGTATCAGGTGCACCTGCCTGAGGTTCGGTTGGGTCGGATCCTGTGCCACGCGAGAGCGGTGTTGGACGGTCTTGCCGAAATGAGCGTCGCCCTCCACCCCCAATCCTTCGAGCAGGGTGATCTGGTCAGACGTCTGCTTGCTGAATCGATGGGTGCCGTCGAGACTTACGGAGACGACAACGGGTGTGCGAACGACCATGGTCGATCCTTGCATTCCTCAGGGCCGAAACGGGAGAACTATGGTCGATATTCGCCGGCTCATGCTGACAACTGGCAGTCAGCGCTAGTCGAACGGCAGCAGCATCGTGTCGGATCCGCCCACTCGTCCGACCACCGCGAAGCCCAGTGATTCGTATAGTCGGCGAGCGGCATCGTTTCCGTCTTCGACGCTGAGGCTGATCCCGGGCAGGCCCATGGCCTTCGCCGATTCCAGGAGCGCGTCGAGCACTGCGCGACCGATGCCGGTGCCGCGATGGCCGTCCACGATGCCGATCGTCAGCTCGGGGATATCCTCGCCGACGAAGCCGTATCCCGGGTCGGATGCCGGGAGGAGCCGCGCCCAGGCGCCGCCGACCGGGCGTCCCTCCTGCGATGCGATCACTCCGAAGTCGGATGGCAGCATCCACCCGTCCAGGTAGTGCCACAACTCCGGCGTCAGCCTGATCGACTCCGGGCTGACCCGCTGCTCGCCAGTCCAGTTCGCCGCCGCCAGCAGAATCTGCTCCAGGAACGGGCGATCCTCCGGTCTGGCGTCACGCAACTCCGGTGCCATCGATCGTGCCTTCCGCTTCGGTTTTCACCGCAGGGCTGCCTCGATCCGCGGCGCCCGGCGATACGCAAGCGTACCGGGCGCCGCACGGTCACTCGATAGTCGAGTGACCGCTCGATTCGATTGGGCTACTGGCTTGGAGTGGCGCAGGCGCCTGGTGCGCCGCTCGGCCGACCGGATGCTCCTCCACGCGGGAAACCGCCGCCGCCGCCGCCGCCGGGAGCGCCGCTCGGACGCACGCCGCCGGGAGCGCCGCTGGGACGCACGCCGCCGTGGCCACAGAAACCGCCGCCCGGTCCGCCGCTCAGTACCCCCGATGGGGCGCTCGCGGCAGGAGCAGCCGCGGGTGGCGCACTCGCCGCAGGGGCCGCGCTTGAGCAGGCCGCCAGGCCCGCGACCAGCGCGAGTGCCGCGATCGTCGTAACTCCGATTCCCGCGATGCGTCGAACGCGGGTCTCCCTCGCCGACATCTGGTCGCTCATGTCGCCGTGAGCTGTTGTGGTCTTTCGTTCACGCCGCAATTCTTTTCCCAACATCGTTCCCCTTTTTAACCAATAAGCGGTCCAAAGCTAGGGCTCGCTTCTGGCATTGGACTATCGAGCGCCTATCGATTTCCTATGAATCCGGGTCGGCGGGGTCGGCGGTCGGCACGGAAGGGTATCCCGTTCTACGCGGTGGAACCGCGGTTGCCGCCGATCGGTCGAGGGAAGGCGCGTTGTGCCGCACCCCCGAACTGGGGGCGAGAAGGGGTGTCCGCATTTGTGGGGACACCGATAGTGTTCAAGTGCGCCAAAGATGATCCCCACATCTGGCGCGGATGCCCGACGAAAAGATGAATTGCCCCCTGGCAGCTTGATCTTTTCCACCACGTATCCAGTACAGCGAAGACCCGAACTTTGCTTGACTCGGGAAGTCCAGCGCGGCCTATTACCCGTACGCCGCGCTGGGCTTCCCGCACCCCTCGGCTGCCACCTGCGCCGTGGCTCGAGCTCGCTGATGCTTCGACATGTAAAATACTTTCAGTCGATCATGTTCGGATTCTGGTCGGCATGCGCCACAGTGAGTGACGCCGTGCGGGCTTCTTCGGGTGGAGCCCGCACGCTTGTGCGGTCGCCCCAGGTTCGCGGATGACAGGGCGCGCGGATGACAGGTCAGGCTCGCCCGGGCGGGAATCGCAGCTCTGGGCGGGTCTTCTCGATCTCACGGATTACGAGCGCGATCGCCTCGCCGGCGATGTGGCCGTCACCGCCGCTGTCACGGCGCTCTCCGGTCGCGGCCGATTCGGCGAGCACTGCCCTGGCGCGACGGGTGAATCCGGTCCAGTCTCCTCCGCCGTCCTTCAGCGCCCTGAGCGGCGAGAGCACGGCGGCGCGACGGAGCCAATGGTCGGGGTCCGCGGCCCAGCGATCGAGGGCGCTGTCCGCTCGTGCGCGAGCCGTCGCATCCAGGCCATCGATCATCGGGCCGATGACCTCGACGGCGAGAGGGTCGACCAGCTCGCGGACCCTCGCGCTTCGAACAAAGCCCTCGATGCGGGTCAGGTCGCCGTTGTCCAAAAGGCGGAGATTCGACTGCAGGAGGACGATCGCGGCGAGCCGCCGTTCGAACACCGGCACCGCCCACAGCTCTGAGCTCAGCGCGGTGATGTCGTCGTGTGCCAGCTTCGGATAGCGGCGGCCTGCATCCCGGATCGTCCCGCGAACCGCACCGGTGGATGCGCCGTAGAAGCGCAACTCGCCGCCGATACGGGCCTTCTCGTCCCGCGCCCGGTCCCAGGATCCTTCGCGCTGGAGTGTGGCGTCCACGAACTCGCCGGCATCACTCATCCGTCCATTCTCGCCCGGAACGATCCACGTCTCCGAGCGCCGTGTTCGGGATTCGCTCAGAACCGGAGAGTCATCGCGGCCATGCCGGGGCGGGGGGATTGCGGTTCCTGGATGAATCCGAGCCCGGTGTAGATGCGGATCGCCGGCGTGTTTCCGTCGATCACGTAGAGCCCCAACTCCGCGACATCCATCCCGCGCACCTCGTCGACCGCGAGACGCACGAGCTCTGTCCCGAGCCCTCTGCCGCGGGATGCAGGGTCCACGATGACCCTGCCGATCTGGGCGCTGCGGCCGGTCAGATCGATGTCGAAGTGTCCGAGGGGGACGTCCTCGTCGGAGTCGTCGACCAGCACCCACGGGATCAGGCCGGCGACCTGTTCGAGGTCGATCAGCTGCTTGGCATCCAGCGGCCAGCTGAGGCGCGGCCCGGAGAACAGGAAGAGTGCGGCCGCGTCCGGCACCCAGCCGATCAGTGTCGGCAGATCGGACGCTTTGCGACGTCGAAGTTTAAGCACGGCTCTAGGCTAGAGGGTCGCCGAGGCGTGAAATGTATTAAGCGAAGTGTTCAGTTACCTTATTACTTGATAGTCTGACCGGATGAGCGAGCGCCCGATTAGCGAGATCTCCGAGTCAACCGAGGCTGTCGAAGCAACCCCGACCGCCGAGACTTCGGAGACCCTCGCGCTCGCCGGAGACCTCCGTGTCGTCCTCGGCCAACTCAGTCGACGCTTGCGTGAACAGGCCACCGTCGGGGATCTCACCCAGTCCCAAAAATCCGTCCTCGTGCGATTGGACCGGGATGGGCCGTCGACGAAGAGCGCCCTGGCCAGGGCAGAGGGGGTGACTCCCCAGTCGATGGGAGCCATCATCGCCGCGCTCGAGTCCGCCGGTTTCGTCGAGGGTAGCCCGGACCCGGTTGACGGGCGCAAGACGGTCGTCTCGCTCACCGACGCCGCGCTGGACAAGGTCGCAACCGGCCGGTTGGCCAGGGAGGGCTGGCTGTTCCGCGCGATCAGTGCAGAACTTTCGCCGACCGAGCAAAAGACCCTCCGTGATGCCGTCGAGCTGCTCACCCGGCTCGCCCGCTTCTAGTGGCAGCTCGAAGCCTGCGGACCGCGCGTCCCTCATCCGCGGTCGCTCGCGCCCCGTTCGGCTGGCGGTTCACCAGTCCGCTACTGCTCGGGTCGACGCTGAATCCGATCAACAGTTCGATGATCGCCACCGGGCTCGTCGGAATCGGCGTGGACTTTCACACCGGTCCAGGCGAGACGGCGACCCTCATCTCGGTGCTCTATCTCTGCAGCGCGGTGATGCAGCCGACGATGGGCAAACTCTCCACCCTATTCGGCCCACGGCGCGTCTTCCTGGCCGGCATCGTCATCCTGCTGGCCGCCGGGGTGATCGGCACCGCCGCGCCGACCTTCGGATTCCTGTTGGCCTCGCGAGCGCTCATCGGAATCGGAACCTCCGCTGCCTACCCAACCGCGATGGCGCTCGTCCGCAGGCGGGCGGACGGCGAGGGCACCGGGGTGCCGAGTCGCGCGCTCGGCAACATCTCCATCGCCGCGCAGATCACCGCCGTGCTCGGCCTTCCCCTCGGAGGTATCCTCGCCGGGGCATTCGGCTGGCGCGCGCTGTTCTTCGTCAATGTTCCGCTCGCCCTGATCACTCTCGTCTTCACCCTCCTCGGTGTGCCCCGTGACCCGCCGACTCCCCGGGATGGCCGCGAGGGTCTGCTCACCACCCTCGACATTCCCGGCATCCTCCTCTTCGCCGGATCGATCACCGGTCTGCTGGCCTTCCTCTCGGACCTCGCCTCGCCGACCTGGTGGCTGATCGCGGTCGTCGTCATCCAGTCCGCCGCCCTGTTCTTCTGGGAGCGCCGGGTGAGCCGTCCGCTGATCGACGTTCGGATGTTGGCACAGAACCTGCCCCTGCAACGCAGCTACCTCCGACAGCTGCTCACCGCGCTCGGCACCTACACCGTTCTCTACGGCATCAGCCAGTGGATGGAGCAGAGCGCGCATCTTGGCGCGTCGGCGGTCGGCCTCATCCTGCTTCCGCTGTTCGGCCTGAGCATCGTGATCGCCAGGGTCGTGTCCGGACGAGGTTGGATTCGCTGGCCATTGGTCTTCGCCGGGGTCGCCCTGGTCCTCGCCGCCGGGGTGATGCTGCTGATGACCAACCATTCCAGCGTCATAGTCATGATCGGGATGTCGCTGCTACTCGGTTTCACCAACGGGCTGAGCGGTTTCGCGAACCAGGCCACCCTCTACGTGCAGGCGCCAGCCGAGGAGATCGCGGTGGCATCCGGGCTGTACCGAACGGCCGGATACGTCGGGGCGATCTTCTCGTCGAGTCTGATCGGTATCGTCTTCGGTCCAGCCGCAACCGACGGCGGTCTGCACATCCTCGCCTGGGTGCTCGGAGTCATCGGTATCCTCCTTGTCATGCTCAGCGTGCTCGACCGGCGCATCCCCCGCCTCGCCAATCGATAGGGCTGCGGCCACCTCTTGACCTCGGCCGGCATCGGCAGTAACCTACAACCAAATGGTTGTACAAGAACTGACTGACACCGAGGTCGACGGCATCTTCCACGCACTGTCAGACACGACGCGACGCGATATCGTCACGCGCGTCATCCTGGGAGAGCAGTCCATATCCGCTCTGGCGCGTCACTACGACATGAGTTTCGCCGCGGTGCAGAAGCATGTGGCGGTGCTCGAGAGAGCGTCGCTGGTGACCAAGGAGCGCAATGGACGCGAACAGATCGTGCGGGGCGGCATGACCACCCTGCGCAAGGCCGCCCGCCTGCTCGACGCGTATGACGAGATCTGGCGGCAGCGCGCCGAGGCCCTGGAAGGAATCCTCGCAGAAGGCACGAAGCAGATTGAGATCGAAGCCGATCGATAGGAAAGGAACGTTGAAATGACCGTCGTAAGTTCAACCAAGGACGCCCAGGCGTTGACGCTCACCTTCGTGGCGGAATTCGCCGCCGATCCGGATCGCGTCTGGCAGGTCTGGGAAGACCCGCGGCAGCTGGAGCGCTGGTGGGGTCCGCCAACCTGGCCGGCCACCTTCGAGCGGCACGACTTCACGGTCGGCGGCCAGTCCCGCTATTACATGACCGGACCGGATGGCGAGAAATCCCGAGGCTGGTGGACGATCACCGCGATCGAGGCACCGCATCGTCTCGAATTCGATGACGG
>JAODMG010000017.1 GCA_025464895.1 Microbacteriaceae bacterium
ATGACCTCGCTGACAGAAGAGCTCGCCCTTGAGCTCGAAGACATCCACCAAATCTACGGTTCCGGAGATGCAGCGGTACACGCCCTCCGCGGCATCACCCTCCAGGTGGCCGCGGGTGACTACGTCGCCATCGTCGGCCCGTCCGGTTCAGGAAAGTCAACCCTCATGAACCTCCTCGGTTGCCTCGACGTCGCCTCGAGCGGTCGCTATTCGCTCGCGGGCACCAACGTTCAGGACCTCGACGAGAACCAGCTCGCCAGGGTGCGAAACCGGGAGATCGGATTCGTGTTCCAGTCGTTCAACCTGATCCCGCGGATGACGGCGCTCGCCAACGTCGAACTGCCGCTCGTCTACGGGAGGGTCGGCCGTGCCGAGCGCCGAGACCGTGCGCTCGCCGCACTCGATCGGGTCGGGCTGTCCCACCGGGCGGACCACCAGCCGCAGGAACTCTCGGGCGGACAGCAGCAGCGCGTGGCAATCGCACGTGCGCTGGTGACCGATCCGACCCTGCTTCTCGCGGACGAACCAACCGGAAACCTCGACAGCACATCGACCGACGAGATCCTCGAGATCTTCGACGAACTGGCCGATCACGGTCGCACGATCGTGATCATCACCCACGAGGAGGCGGTGGCAGAACGCGCCCACCGCACCCTCGAGGTGAAGGATGGCCTGGTCATCACCGACCGGATCACCCGGGTCGGCGCGGCACGCGTGACCGAGCTTTCGCCGAGATTTCGTCGGGAGGCCCGCGCATGAGTATGGTCGAAATCCTGCGCTCCGCCATGCGCGGTGTGCTATCGAACAAGCTCAGGTCGATCCTGACCATGCTCGGCGTGATGATCGGAGTCGCATCCGTGATTCTGCTCCTGGCGGTCGGCAACGGTTCTGCGCAACAGGTCAACGCCGCGATCACCCAGCTCGGAACGAACACCCTCACGGTGCGACCGACCTCGACCGGAGGGGGCGGCGCTTCGACAACCGGAACGTCGACGAGCAGCTCGCAGAAGGTCATCACCAGGGACGTCGCGACCGAGTTGGCTTCCGCCGGTCTCGGTCACGTCGCACAGGTCATTCCCCAGGTGTCGACGAGCCTCACCGTTGCGTCATCCACGATCTCTGAAACGAGCATCAACGTGGTCGGCACGACGCCGCAGTACTTCACCGACACGACGGCAAAGATCGGCGGCGGAGCGGCGTTCACCGCCGCCGACGTGACCTCTGCCGCGAAGGTCGCGGTCATCGGGCAGACCATCGCCACCGCGCTGTTCCCCGGTCAGTCACCGATCGGACAGACGATCTCGGTCAGCGGAACGACGTTCACGGTCACCGGAGTCCTCGCCCAACAGAGCAGCACGGGATTCCAGGATCCCAACTCAGTGGTCGTCGCGCCGATCAGCCGGGTGCAGCAGTCGTTCACCGGGTTCGGTGCGGTGAGCACACTGACTGTCGCCGCGACGAACTCCTCGTCGGTGAGTGCGGCGCAGGGTGAGATCGAGATCGAGCTGAACCAGTTGCTCGGCATCACCGACCCGACGACCGAGACCTACACGATCACCAACCAGAGCACGCTACTCGCCACCCAGGCCTCCAGCGCTGCCAGCTTCACGGTGCTCCTCGGTGCTGTCGCGGCGATCAGTCTGCTGGTCGGCGGAATCGGCGTGACCAACGTCATGCTGGTCACCGTCACCGAACGAACCAGGGAGATCGGCATCCGTAAGGCGCTCGGCGCCGCGAAGGGTGCGATCCTCGGTCAGTTCCTGGCCGAGGCGGCGACCCTGACACTCGTCGGCGGGCTACTCGGAGTGATCGCGGCGATCATCGGGGCGCAATTCAAGATCAACGGGACGACCCCGATAATCCTGGGCTTCTCGATTCCGCTCGCGCTTGGAGTCTCGGTCGCCATCGGAGTGTTCTTCGGGGTCTACCCGGCCGGACGGGCCGCGAACATGCGACCGATCCAGGCCCTCCGGGCGGTGTGATCCAGGGCCAACCAGGCACGAGGCAATTCCGCACACAGGTTTATCACTACACAGAAAGAAGAGAACAATGACAACCACACCATCCGACCACGGCAGGTCTGGAAGCGGTTCGGCTCCAAAGAAGTCGGGCATACGTCGCTGGCTCACACCGGCGCTGGCTCTCGTCGCCGCGATCGCCATCGGTCTCACCGGCGGGGTGCTGATCGGCAGGAACACCGCCAGCGCGTCACAGGCTGGAGCCGCCCGCGCTGGGTTCGGCGGGGCCGGCGGCTTCCCCGGTGCTGCTGGCGCCAGCGGCGCACCCGGAGCCGGTGGGGCAGGCGGCGGCGGCGGATTCACGGCGGGCACGATCGTCTCAGTGAGCAACGGCCAGTTGGTAATCAAGGCGGCGGACGGTACCCAGAAGACCGTCACCACCGACAGCAGCACCAAGGTGAGCAAGACCTCCGCCTCCGATGTCAGCGCGCTGAAAGCCGGCCAGACGGTGACCGTCATCGGCGCGACCGGTTCGGATGGCACTGTCACGGCGACGTCGATCTCCGAGGGCGCTGGCGCGGGTCGCGGCGGATTCGGTGGCGGCGGCGGTGGCGGAGCCGCCCCCACTCCCTCGAACTAACATCCCCGCTCGAGCATCGCGGTCGCCGGTTCCGTTTCGGAACTAGCGGCCGCGATGCTTTTTGCGTGCGGCGGCAGTCTTGCGCTGCTGACCGTAACTTCCCGCGCGAGTCGGTGTCGCCTTCTTTGCTTTGGTTGCGCTCTTCGCTTTGTCTGGCTTCGTGTCTTTTTTTGCGCTAGCTGGCGCATCCGGCTCCGACGGCGTCCGGGAGCTTCGTGCCGTCCGGCCCCGGACGATCCCGACGAACTCCTCGATGTTCGCGGCGAGATCACCACCAGGATCGGCCAGCCAGGCGAGCGCGACCTGCGTTTGCGGGGCATCCGTCACCGGGCGGGAGACCAGGTCCTTGCGGCTCTCCAGGCGGGCGATCGAGTGCGGGAGGACCAGGATGCCGACCCCGGCCGCGACCAGGTCGAAGGCCGCCGGATCCGGCAACAGCTGCTCCCCGTCGAGATCGGCGAGCGTGACAGAGTCGACGGCCGCGATCACGTGGTCCTTCGACACGACGACGACGGCGACCTCCCGATACAAGGGGATGACGTTGAGTCCGGTCGGGTCGATGGGCAAGCGCACGAAGCAGACATCCGCGCTCCCGTCCGCGAGCACGGCCACCTGGTCGGTCTCGGTGGTTCTGACGAGGTCGAGTGGCACGGCAGGCTGTCGTTCCGACCAGGCCCTTGTCCACTTGGTGACGGTGACTCCCGGCACGAATCCGACGGCGAAACGGCCGTCCGTTCGATCGCTCTGCACCCGTTTCCCCTGCCACTTCGATCCGCACTGTCGCGCTCGCGGTTGTGCGGACGTTACTCACAGGCTATTGCAGCGGATACGCTGGCCAGATGACGGCGCACAAATCGGACCAGACCATGAAGCCCGAAACGGCGGCCAAGAAGCTCGGGATCTACCTTCCCGCCGCGCCGGAAGAATTCGGAAGCAAGCCGGTCACCCGGTCGGAGCTCAACGCGATGATTGCGGAGCCGCCGAGCTGGCTGACCGAGTTGCGCCGCACCGGTCCGCATCCTCGCCAGGAAGTCGCCAGGAAGCTCGGGGTGTCGATCGCCGGCCTCGCCAGGGGCGAAGTGACCGAGCCGTTGACGACCGCCGAGATCTCCGCGCTGCTGCAGGCGCCTCCCGCCTGGCTGGTTGCCGAGCGTGCGGTACACGCCGAGGTGCAGGACGAGAATGCGCGGGTCAAGTCGCAGAAGGCGGCAAAGGCGGCCGCCCGCAAGGACTGAGCATCCTCGCGGCTATAGCTCGAATCTCTGGCCGACGAATGCCTCGGTGCGACTCCAGAGTTCTCGGCCAAGGCGCTCGTCGTGGCTCACCGGTGACGGCTTTCCGACCTCCGGCCGACCACTGAGCCCCCGATGCGGTCCCCAATACTGGCCGCCGACGGCATCCGGATCCGTCGCGGCACGAACGACCGGCCACGCACCGGCATCCGTCCCGCCGCCGATGAAGAACATCAGCTTCGCCGCCAACCGCTCCCGCCGGCTCGGCTCGAGTACCCCCTCGCGATAGGGGCTGTTGCCGTCCTGCGCTCCACCAGGATGCGCGACCAGCGACATGACGGAACTGCCAGCCGCCCGCAGCCGCCGGTCCAACTCGAAACCGAATGCCTGGGTGGCGTGCTTGGACTGTCCGTAGGAACGCCAGCTCGAATAATTCCTGGTGCCCTGCAGGTTGTTGAGGTCGATTGTCGTGAGCCGCGTCGACCCGCTGCCCATCGTCACCACCCTGCTGCCGGGCGTCTTCTTCAACGCCGGATAGAGCAGCGCCGTCAGCAG
>JAODMG010000018.1 GCA_025464895.1 Microbacteriaceae bacterium
GAATTATCGTCGGCTTAGCGGCCGTCGCAACGTTGGGCATGTTGATGACCGGATGCGCAAACCAGGCATCCACCGGCGGTAGCACCGCTCCGACCAAGGTCAACCTCCCGGCGATCACGTCAATCTCCGTTCCCGCCGGTGCGGTACTTCCCGCCGGCGATGGCAAGGGTAAGTGTGCATCGACAACCACTCTCGCCTATATCGGTGCGGAGACCGGTGCGAACGCCGCGCTCGGCATCAACATCTTCAACGGCATCAAGCTGGCCATCGACCAGCACAACAAGGCCAACGCAGGTTGCCAGGTGCAGTTCACCAAGTTCGACACAGAGGGCGACCCGGCCAAGGCGGTTGGGCCAGTGACCCAGGCGGTCAAAGATCCGAACATCGTCGGCGTCGTCGGCCTCCCGTTCTCTGGTGAGTCCAAGGCGACCGGCAACATCTTCGAGCAGCAAGGTCTCGTTCACATCACGCCTTCTGCGACCAACCCAGGCCTGACGACGAACGGGTGGAAGACCTTCTTCCGCGCGCTCGGCAATGACAGCGTGCAGGGTCCGGCTGCTGCACAGTTCGCGACGTCCACGGTGAAGGCCAAGAAGGTCTATCTGGTGCAGGATGACTCCGACTACGGCATCGGCCTCGGTACCGCGACGAGCGCGGCGCTCGGCAAGGCTCTCGTCGGCACCGACAAGGTCACCACTGGACAGAAAGACTTCTCGGCCACGGTCTCGAAGATCATCAACTCCAAGGCGGACGCGGTGTACTACGCGGGTTACTACGCAGAGGGCGCCCCGTTCGACAACCAGCTCGTGCAAAAGGGCTTTAAGGGCGTATTCATCGGACCGGATGGCGCGAAGGACGACCAGTTCATCAAGCAGGCCGGTGACGCGTCATCCAACGCGTTCTTTACCTGCCCGTGTATCCCGGGCGAATTGATCCCCGACTTCGAGAAGGCGTACTCCGCGGCGTTCAGCGCCGAGCCGGGCACCTACTCGATCGAGGGTTATGACTCCGCGACGATCCTGCTCTCCGGGATCGACAAGGGCAAGACCAGTCGCGCGGACCTGCTCAGCTACGTCAAGTCGTACGACGCCGACGGCCTGAGCAAGCATTACAAGTGGGACGCGACCGGCGAACTCGCAGCCCCCGCCGTCTATGGCTACAAGATCGAAGGCGGCAAGATCGTTCCCATCGGCGTGATCGGCAACAAGTAACCAATACAGAGTGATGCCGTGGGGTCGGGTTGCACCGACCCGCCCCACGGCATTTTTCTATCCACCATCAGATAGCCGCGCGGGCCGACGGGTCGCGCAAACAGACGAGGACGCCCATTGATCCACTTGCTTGTGCAGTCAATACCGATGGATGACAGCTGGATTACCTTCGACATACCGTCGTTCCTGCAAAACTTCTGGGCTTCGACCTTCGACGGCCTCACCTTCGGCGCGATCTACGGGCTCGTCGCACTCGGCTACACGCTCGTGTACGGGGTGCTCAACCTCATCAACTTCGCGCACTCCGAGGTCTTCATCGTCGGGTGTTTCGGTATCGTTTTCACCCTCGGCGCCCTGGGATTCGGGCCGTCCGCTCCGAACCTCTCGCTGATTGCGATCATCGGGGACCTGCTGATAGCGCTGGTCGTCGGGATGCTCGCCGCCGCCGCCGTGGCTTACCTCCTCGAGCGAATCGCCTACCGGCCGTTGCGTAGACGCAACCCGCCGAGACTCGTCTTCCTCATCACCGCGATCGGCGCATCCTTCGCGATCCAGTACACGATCTTCCTGTTCCGAGGCCCGAACGCGGAGCCGGCCAGGATCATGTTCACCCCCACCCCCGTGTTCGACGTATTCGGGACGATCATCGACAACCAGCAGATCATCATCGTGGTCGCCGCCGTGATCATGATGGTCGGTGTCGACCAGTTCATCCGCCGATCGCGTACCGGTCGTGGCATCCGCGCGGTTGCACAGGATCCGGACACCGCAACGCTGATGGGCGTCAACCGGGATCGGATCATCGTGACCACCTTCATCATCGGCGGCCTGCTCGCCGGGGCAGCCGCCCTCTTCTACGTCATGAAGATCCCGTCGGGGGTGCAGTACAACGGCGGTTTCGTCCTCGGCATCAAGGCATTCGCCGCCGCCGTCCTCGGTGGAATCGGCAACGTGCGTGGTGCGCTGCTCGGCGGCCTGCTTCTCGGCCTCATCGGCAACTACGGCCAGGTGCTGCTCGGCAACTCGCAATGGACCGACGTCGTGGCATTCGTCGTCCTCGTGCTGGTCCTGCTCGTCAAGCCGGAGGGCATTCTCGGCCAATCCATGGGAAGGACCAGAGCATGAGCACAACGGATGGCCCGACACTGTTGCCGGGCGCACAGTCAGCGCAGGATACCGTCAACCGCGAGTCCGGAGCGAGACGGCCCGGTCCGTTCCAACGGATCGGTGACCGCTGGAATGGTCTCCGCCGCCCACAACAGTGGGCGTTCCTGCTCGTCGTCGTGGTCATCGCCTACCTGCTTCCGGTGCTCAACATTCCGATTCTCACCACGGAGCCTGGTAACGACTGGCCGATCACCTGCTTCCAGATGGCGATCTTCGCCCTGGCCGCGGTCGGCCTCAACGTCGTCGTCGGCTACACCGGCCTTCTCGACCTCGGATACGTTGCCTTCTTCGCGGTCGGTTCGTACACCGCGGCGATGCTGACCAGCCCGGACTCCCCGTTCATCAAGATCCCGTATCTCTGGACGATCCCGGTCGCGATGGCGATCACGATGTTCGCGGGCGTACTGCTCGGCGTTCCAACCCTGCGGCTGCGCGGCGACTACCTCGCCATCGTGACCCTCGGATTCGGCGAGATCGTGCGGATCCTCGCCACCATCATCCCAGCGGCGAAGGGACAGGTCGGGTTCCAGAACGTCGGCCGTCCGCCGGGAACGGAGGCGAACGGCACGCCGATCTTCTCCAACTCCAACGGAACACCGTGGTATTGGTTGGCGCTCACGATCATCATCATCATCCTGCTGCTGGTCGGCAACCTCGAGCGCAGCAGGGTCGGTCGCGCCTGGGTCGCCACCCGCGAGGACGAGGATGCCGCGGAGATCATGGGCGTTCCGGTGTTCAAGTACAAGGTGTGGGCATTCGCCATCGGGGCGGCGGTGGGTGGCCTCTCCGGCGCGCTGTTCTCCGGGCAGATCGGATTCGTCAACAACCAGAAGTTCGACGTGCCGACCTCGATCCTGTTTCTCGCCGCGGTCGTGCTCGGCGGGGCGGGCAACAAGGTCGGCGCCATCATCGGCGGCGCCATCGTCGCGTACATCCCGCTGAGGTTCACCGCGATCGCCGACTACAAGTACCTCATCTTCGGGGTTGCGCTCGTCATCCTCATGCTCTGGCGTGCCAGGGGCCTGCTCCCGGCCAGGCAGCGACTGCTCGCCTACGGCCGCACCGCCTACCAGCGAGTCGCGCAGAGGACCGGCGATGAGCCGCCGGAACCGTCCGCCGCGCCAGAAGGGACAGCGCGATGAGCGCCGAGAGCACCCAGCCCGCCGTGGGCCAGGAGACTCTGAATGAGCTCGAGATCGACTCTGATGTCGCAGAGGGCGCCGCTCCCGAGCGCGACATCGCCACCGGCCTCGGCGAGAACATCATGGAGATCAAGAACCTCACGATGAAGTTCGGCGGCCTCACCGCGCTCGACGACGTCTCCTTCAACATCAAGCGCGGCGAGATCCTCGGTCTCATCGGGCCGAATGGCGCGGGCAAGACGACGGCGTTCAACGCGATGACCGGCGTCTACAAGCCGACCAGCGGCCAGGTGACCCTCGACGGGCAGTCGGTGCTCGGTCGCACCCGTCACAACATCACGAGGCTCGGGCTCGCCCGCACCTTCCAGAACATCCGGCTGTTCGGTGAGATGACGGCACTGGAGAACGTCGTGGTCGGCTTGGACGCCCGCCACAAGACCAGTGTTATCGGTGCGCTCCTTCGCCTTCCTCGTCACGGAAGGGAGGAACGTTCGGCGATCGACAGGGCGATGGCTCTGCTGGAGTTCGTCGGCATCGCCGACGATGCGGCAGTGTTGTCCCGCCACCTCTCCTACGGCCATCAGCGCCGCCTGGAAATCGCGCGGGCTCTCGCCACCGACCCGAAAGTGCTGTGCCTCGACGAGCCGGCGGCTGGCTTCAACCCGGCCGAGAAGGACGACCTGATGGCGCTCATCCGGGCGATCAGGAGCGACGGATACACGGTGCTGCTCATCGAACACGACATGAAACTCGTGATGGGACTCACCGATCGGATCGTGGTGCTCGAGTTCGGCAAGAAGCTCGCGGACGGACTGCCCGCCGAGATCCGCAATGACCCGCGAGTGATCGCCGCCTACCTGGGGGAGCCAGAAGATGACGTTGCTTGAACTCAAGAACGTGAGTGTGCGCTACGGGCGCATCGAGGCCATCCACGACATGTCGTTTTCCGTCGAGAAGGGCGAGATCGTCAGCCTGATCGGGGCGAACGGTGCGGGCAAGTCGACCACCATGAAGACGATCTCCGGGCTGCTCAACCCGTCGACCGGCAGCATCCACTTCGACGGCGAAGACATCACCGGGCTGAAGGCGCACCTGCGCGTTCAACGCGGGATCTCGCAGGCACCGGAGGGGCGCGGCGTGTTCCCGGGGATGACCGTGCTCGAGAACCTCGACATGGGAGCGTTCGGTCGCAAGGACCGCAGCAGCATGAAGGCGGACTTCGACCGGGTCTTCTCGCTGTTCCCTCGGCTCGCGGAACGGCGCGGCCAATACGGCGGGACGATGTCGGGCGGGGAGCAGCAGATGCTCGCCATCGGGCGGGCGCTGATGTCGCAGCCGCGACTTCTGCTGCTCGACGAACCGTCGATGGGCCTCGCGCCGCAGTTCATCAAGCAGATCTTCTCGATCATCACCGAGATCAACCAGCAGGGGACGACGGTGCTGCTGGTCGAGCAGAACGCCAACCAGGCGTTAGCCCGCGCCAATCGGGCATTCGTGCTCGAGACGGGGTCGATCACCCACACCGGCACCGGCCGAGAACTTCTC
>JAODMG010000147.1 GCA_025464895.1 Microbacteriaceae bacterium
TACTCCCGCCGCCAGGTTGGGCGTGACCGAACCGAGGGCGACCCGTCACATCCGCACCCCACGCGCCCGGCGTCGCTCACCGTAGCCTGACGTCTGCGAAAGGGCAGATTCCGCCCTAAAACTCGAGTGTTGGGGCGGAATCTGCCCTTTCGCAGCCCGCGCATCCACAGTACCGGCGGGAGAGGGGCCAGCCCTCGTTAGCTTGCGCCGAGCTGCCGCAGCACATCCTCGAGTTGCCCAACGGCGAAGTCGAGCTCGTCTTCGGTGACCACGATGGGCGGGGCAAGTCGGATGGTCGACCCGTGCGTGTCCTTCGCCAGCACGCCGCGCTCCATCAGCAACTCGCACACTCGTCGCCCCGTGGCCAGCGCGGGGTCGATGTCGATTCCGGCCCAGAGGCCGGCGCTTCGGACCTCAACTATCCCGCGGCCGACCAGCGCCTGTAGGCCAGCGCGGAGGTGCTCCCCGAGAACCCTGGCGCGCTCCTGGTACTCCCCGCCGTTCAACAGGCCGACCACCGCGAGCCCGACCGCCGCCGCCAACGGGTTGCCGCCGAAGGTCGAGCCATGCTCGCCGGGCTGCAGCACGCCGATCACATCGGCGTTGCCGACCACCGCGGAGACCGGCACGATGCCGCCACCGAGCGCCTTGCCGAGCAGGTAGACATCCGGGACGACCCCGACGTTGTCGCACTGGAAGGTCGCACCGGTGCGACCGAGCCCCGACTGGATCTCGTCGGCGATGAACAGCACGTTTCGCTCGCTCGTGATGCGGCGGACCGCCGGGAGGTAGTCCGCGGGAGGGACGATGATCCCGGCCTCGCCCTGGATCGGTTCGAGCAGCACGGCGACGGTGTTCTCGTCGATCGCTGCGGCGAGCGCCGCGGCATCCCCGTATGGAACGGAGCGGAAGCCCGGCGTGAACGGACCGAAGCCGTCCCGCGCGACCGGGTCGGAGGAGAAACCGATGATCGAGATCGAGCGACCGTGGAAGTTGCCGTCCGCGACGATGATGTTGGCCTGGCCCGATGCCACGCCTTTCACCCGGTAGCCCCAGGCCCGCGCGACCTTGATGCCGGTCTCGACCGCTTCCGTGCCGGTGTTCATCGGGATGACCAGGTCCTTGCCCGCGAGCGCCGCCAGCGCCGAGACGAACGGTCCGAGCTGGTCGTTGTGGAACGCGCGGCTGGTGAGCGTGATCCGGTCGAGCTGCGCCTTGGCCGCGGCGACGAGTACCGGATGACCGTGCCCGAAGTTGACCGCGGAGTACGCGGCGAGGCAGTCCAGGTACCTGCGCCCGGCGACATCCGTCACCCAGGCACCGTCGCCGCGCTCCACCACGACCGGAAGCGGGTGATAAGTGTGGGCTGCGTGGGCGTCTTCAAGCGCGATAAGCGACGCGGCGGCGCCATCGGCCACGCCATCGAACCCGACCGCGCCATCCACGCCGCCCGCGGTCGCGGCCGGGGCCATTGCCGCAATGTCGCCGATCATCGTCTCAGCTCCAGCGTGCAGCACTTGACCCCGCCGCCGCCGAGCAGCAGTTCGGACAGGTCGACCCCGATCGGGTTGTAGCCGCGCTCGCGCAGCTGGCGCTCGAAGTCCTTCGCCCGCGAGGCGATCACGACGTTGTACCCGTCGCTGTATGAGTTGAGGCCGAGCACCGCCGCATCCTCCTCGGTCGCGAGCAGGGCATCCGGGAATCGCTGCTGTAACACCCGGAGACTGCTGTCGCTGAATGCGGATGGCAGGTAGGCGATGTTGGCCGCCTGGCCGGGCGCCGGCGACGGGTCGAGCACGGCGATCGCGGTGTCGAGGTGGTAAAAGTTCGGGTTGACCAGTTCGAGCGTGACGATCTCGCGACCGTAGATCGCGGCGAGCTCCTCGTGACTGTTCGACGCGCTGCGGAAGCCGGTTCCGGCGAGGATGGCGTCGCCGACGAGCAGGAAATCGCCCTCGCCCTCGTTGACATTCTCCGGCACTCTCACCTCGTAGCCGTTTGCGCGGAACCAGTCCATATAGGCCGGTCCCTCCGGCTGGCGCTCCTCGTAGGTGAAGCTCGCGCCGTAGGCGATGTTGTCGAGGACGAACCCGCCGTTGGCTGCGTAGACCATGTCAGGCAACCCCTCGATCGGGTCGACCAGCTTTACGTCGAAACCGAGGTCGAGGTAGGTGCGATAGAGCGCCTCCCACTGGATGACGGCGAGGCTCGTGTCTGTCGGCTTCTCCGGATGCATCCACGGGTTGATCCGGTAGCTGACGGTGAAGAAATCGGGGCGACACATCAACACCGTACGGGTGCTCGGCGTACGGACGGGGGCGACGACTGGCGCTGGCATTGTGGCCGACACTAAAGGCTCCTTGTGGGAAGTGTGGTGAGGGGTCAATCAAGTGTCACACGCACACATCCGAACTTTCAGAGCGTTGGGCGCACTATTTCGCCGCAGTTCGTAGGAAGCGCACAAGGAACCGCCGTAGGGTGAATACATGGACAGCCTGGACTACGGAATCATCGATCTTCTCCGTCAAAATGCCCGTGCCGGCTACGGGGATATCGGTGAAGTCATCGGCCTGTCCGCCTCCGCCGTGAAACGCCGGGTCGATCGCCTGGTCGCCGACAAGGTGATCCGCGGCTTCACCATCCAGGTCGACCCAGCGGTCGACGGGCTGGCGACCGAGGCCTATGTGGAGTTGTTCTGCCGAGGCACCGTCGCGCCGGAGGAGTTGCGCCGCATCCTCTCCAACGTGCCAGAAGTGGTGGATGCCGGAACGGTAACCGGCAGCGCGGACGCGATCGTCCACATGCGCAGCCGCGATATCGCGAGCCTGGAGAGCGCACTGGAACGGGTGCGGATCGCCCCGAACGTCGATCACACCCGCAGCGCCATCGTGTTGTCGAAGCTGATCCATCGGGCGCACGACTAGCGCGCCGTCATGATGATCCCGACGATCGATCCGGAATCCGCGGTTCCCCCATTCGAACAGCTGCGGGTGCAGCTGCTCGAGCAGGTGCAGTCCGGGGCGCTCGCGTGGGGCGCGAAACTGCCGACCGTTCGTCACCTGGCCGACGACCTGGGACTCGCCGCTGGGACGGTGGCGAGGAGCTACCGCGAACTCGAACAGGACGGAATCATCGAGACCAGGGGTCGCAACGGGTCGTTCGTGGCCTGGTCGAGAGACGAAGCCGAGCGGCAGGCACAGGAGGCGGCGAGCACCTATGTCGCCCGCATCCGCGCAATCGGGTTCGATCCCGTTCGGGCGCTCGCCATGGTGAGGGCGTCGCTGCAGTCCAACTCGGGCTCCTAGACGACGAGGCTGACCAGGGCCGGATCGGGGTTGCCGAACCGGTGGGCCGTGATGCTGACCGCCTGTTCCCGCAGGAACGGCAGAAGCTCGATCCGACCGGAGGTGGTGACCGGACCGTCGTAGATGGCGACATCGGGATTGCCGCCGATCGCCCGCGAAAGCTCCTCGGCCGATCCGCCGAGCAGTCGCACCCGGCCGAGCCGCGCCTCGCCAGAGCCCGCCCGGTCGTGCCAGCGAGCATCCGACTCGACCACCGTCTCGGTGACCGTCAGCGGAGAGGCGCCGGAGCGGAAGAGCCGGATGAGGCCGGCCGGAAGCGGAAGAGCCGTGCTGATCGACACCGGCGAACCCGCCAACGTCGCCGCGGCGAGCGCGCGCACGAGCTGCGAGATCGACGCACCGTCCGCGAGACGAATTGTGACCGGCACCGGACGGTAGCGGAACACGTTTCGTTCTACGCCGAGGGAGGAGACGTCCCGCGAGACGCCGAACTCCGCCTCCCACTCCTTCTGGTCGCTGCGGGCGCCGGCGCGAACGCGATCGAATTCCAGGTATTCCATGCCGGGCTGTGCCGCCTCGATCAGCCGCTTCACGTCATCGCCGACGCGGGTGAGGACGACGGACGACCTCGGCTCCGCGAAGACCGGTGCCCAACCGCCAAGGGTGATCAGGTAATTCGGTCCACCCGCCTTGGCGCCGGTTCCGACCGACGATCGCTTCCAGCCGCCGAACGGCTGACGCCGGACGATCGCCCCGGTGATTCCGCGGTTGACGTAGAGGTTGCCTGCCTGCACGCTGTCGAGCCAGTGCGAGATCTCGCCGGCGTCCAGGGAGTGGATGCCGGCGGTCAGCCCGTAGGCGGGCGCGTTCTGAAGCGCGATCGCCTGGTCGAGCGTGTCCGCGGTCATGATGCCGAGCACCGGCCCGAAATACTCCGTCAGGTGGAATGCCGACCCGGCGGTTACCCCATCCCGGACCCCGGGCGACCACAGCCGGTCGGTCTCGTCGAGCGCGCGCGGCGTCACCAGCCAGTTCTCCCCGGCATCGAGGGTGGTGAGCGCCTGCCGAAGCTTCCCATGCGCCGGCTCGATGATCGGCCCCATGGTCGTGGTCGGATCCGATGGGTAGCCGACGCGCAGGCTGGTCACCGCATCCACCAGCTGGCGACGGAACCGCTCCGATTTCGCCGCGGTGCCGACCAGGATCACGAGGCTTGCGGCAGAGCACTTCTGGCCGGCGTGGCCGAACGCGCTTCTCACGACATCCGCCACCGCGAGGTCGACGTCGGCGCTCGAGGTGACCACGATCGCGTTCTTTCCGCTGGTCTCGGCGAGCAGCGGAAGATCCGGTCGCCAGCTGCGGAACAGCCGCGCCGTCTCCCACGCGCCGGTGAGGATGACCCGGTCGACGTCCTGGTGCGAGATCAGTCGCGCGCTGAGGTCGCCCTCCTCGATATCGGCGATGCGCAAGATGTCCTTCGGCACACCGCCTGCCCAGAGTGCCTCGACCAGCACGGCGGCGCTTCTGCGCGCCTGTGGAGCCGGTTTGAGGATGACGCCGCTCCCGGCCGCGAGGGCCGCAAGTACGGAGCCGGCTGGGATCGCGACGGGGAAATTCCACGGCGGCGTGACGACGATCAGCCTGGACGGCACGAACTCCGCGTTCTCGATCTGGTCAAGCTCGACGGCCCGCTCGGCGTAGTACCGGGCGAAGTCGATGGCCTCGCTGACCTCGACATCCCCCTCCGAGATGGTCTTGCCCGTCTCGCTCGCCATCACCTCGATGAGGCGGCCGCGGTTCGCGGCGATGGACTCAGCCGCGGACAGCAGGACCTGCGCCCTGGTGCTTCCGCGGCGCTGCCCCCACACCTCTCCGGCACGGACCGTCTCCGCGATGATCCAATCGAGAGTCGCGGCATCCGTCACCCTCGCCGCGGCAATCTGCTCGACCCCCTCGGTCGAGCCGGCCGACCTGGCCAGGATGTCGCGGCCCCATGCGCGATTCGCGCCGATGGACGGGTCGGTGTCCGGCTCGTTGTGGAAACCGTCGAGGGCCTGCGTGGCCACGACCCGTCGGTCCTGGCGCCGGTTCGAGAGTGGGACGTCGACGTCGAGCTGCGCGATCGAGGCGAGAAACCGATCGGCCTCCCTCGCGAAGACGCGTTGGTCGGTCGCCAGTTCGAACACGCCGGACATGAAGTTCTCCGGGCTCGCGTTCTCTTCGAGACGACGGATGAGGTAGGAAATCGCGGAATCGAACTCCCGAGGGTGCACCACCGGTGTGTACAGCAGCAGCCCTCCGACGTCGCTCTTGACGGCATCCGCCTGGGCCGTCGCCATCCCGAGGAGCATCTCGAATTCGACCCGACGTTCCACTCCGCGCGACTTGGCGAGCAGCCAGGCGTAGGCCACGTCGAACAGATTGTGCCCGGCGACACCGACGCGAACGGCATCCGTCCGCTCCGGGGTCAACGACCAGTCGAGCACCCGTTTGTAGTTGGTGTCAGTGTCCCGCTTGCTGGACCAGGTGGCCAGCGGCCAGCCGTGGATGATGCTGTCGACACGCTCCATCGCGAGGTTCGCGCCCTTCACCAGCCGGACCTTGATGCCCGCCCCGCCGTTCCTGCGCCTGGTGAGCGCCCAGGCCGTGAGTTCCTGCATGGCCCGCAGAGCATCCGGCAGATAGGCCTGCAGCACGATTCCGGCCTCGAGGCTTCTCAGCCCCGGCTGTTCGAGCACTCGGGTGAACACCGCGATGGTCAGGTCGAGATCGTGGAACTCTTCCATGTCGAGGTTGATGAACTTGGTGGTCTTGGCGGCAGCGGCCAGGTCGTAGAGCGGCGTCAGCGATGCGACGACCCTCTCGACGGTCTCGTCGAACGCCCAGAGCGAGAGCTGGCTGGTCACCGACGAGACCTTGATCGACACGTAATCGACATCCGGTCTTGCGAGCAGCTCCCTGGTGCCCTTCAGCCGACGATCTGCCTCCTGGTCGCCGAGCACCGCTTCGCCGAGCAGGTTGAGATTCAGCCGGATGCTCCGCTCGCGGAGCCTCGACAGCGCCTTGTCGAGATGCTTCGGGGTGGCGTCGATCACGAGGTGGGACACCATGCCGCGGAAGATCCGGCGCGCGATCGGAACGACGACCCAAGGCAGGACGGGGGCGAAGCCGCCTCCGACCAGGATCGCGAAGCGCAGCAGCCGGGGAAGGAACGACGGGACCTGGCGGCTCAACCGTTCGAAGTTGCGTCCGGCAACCCGCAGGTCTTCCGGGCGCACCACCCGGTCGACGAAACCGATGGTGAATTCGAGTCCGTTCGGATCCTTGAGGATGCCGGCCAGTCTCTCCGCGCTGGCATCCGTGGCGACCCCGTCGCTCTCGGCGAGCCAACGACGAACCGTGGCGATGGCCTCCCTGGCGAGCGACTCCTGGGCCAATTGTTTCTCGGCCGCACCGGAAGCGTCACCGGACGCGGGTAGCTGCATGGGCCGATCGAAATCGTGCGAAGGCATGTGCTGAGCCTACTTGCGAGAAATGGGACGAGTCACGCTGCGGTGCCGTGGCATCCGCCATTCGGCTGATGCCACGACCCCGCTGTACGCCGCTTCCCACAACACAACCGGGCTAGGGGCTGAAGGCTGGGCAACTTTTGCGCACCGTGGCTCGGAGCGTCATCCTCGGGTGATAACGCTACGCAGTGTAACGTTTGGAGCGTAGCAGATCGACGACCCGGGGCGCCAGCCCCGTTTTTATCGGCGTCGAGCGGGAAAGCGAGAGGGTTCCACCGCATGGAAGAAACACCGTCATCCGCGCGCCACTCGCCGCGCCAGGATCGCAGCACCCAGCGGGTCGAACTCATCCTGGACACCACGGCCGCCCTCATCGACGAGGTCGGGTACGGCTCCATCACCCCGACGCTCATCGCCAGAAGGGCGACAATGTCGGGACCCGCGATCTACCGCTACTTCGACGATCTGGATGCCATCGTCGTCGCCCTCGCCAAGCGAAACCTCGAGCGCTATCTTGAGCGCTCCCAGCTGCTGCTCGAGGCGGCGGCCGATTGGCAGGAGGCGATAGCGGGCTCGGTGGCCGCCTACAGCGAGTTCTACCGTGATGAGCCGGGCTTTCGCTGGCTGCGGCTCGGTGACCCGATCGCGGGCAATCTGCTGAGTGCCAGCGAAGGGAACAAAACCCTGCTCGCGCGCCAGGTCTGCGAGCTCTTCGTCACACGCTACGAGGTGGATTCGCGACCGGACCTGCTGGAGCACGTCGAGGTCATGGTCGAGATAGCCGACGCCCTGATCGCGCGAGCATTCGAATCCGACCCAGACGGCGACCGGTTCTTTCTCGACGAGTGCACTCGCGTGATGGTGAGCTACCTCGGTGAGTACCTGGCCCAGCCGATACCGTGATATCGGCTGGGCACGGGACTCAGGCGGCTTCTACGAGGCCATCCACTCGTAACGCACGAAGGGCGCCTGCCCAAGCGACGGTCTGGTCGAGCAGCGTGACGAGCTGGTCGGCACGCGCGGGCTGCGGCGTGAACACGCTGTAGTTCTCGAAGTCGGTGATGAGCGACAGGCCGAGCTGCGCGCGCACATCCGCGACCTGCAGCTCACCCAGGATGAGGCGGAGATGCTCGGCCGCGCGGGTGCCGCCGTTAGCTCCGTAGCTCACGATTCCGGCAGCCTTGTTGTTCCACTCGGAATAGACAAAGTCGAGGGCGTTCTTGAGGGAACCGGGGATGCTGTGGTTGTACTCCGGAGTGACGAAGACGTAGCCGTCGAACTCGTCGACCTTCGCGGCCCAGGCCTTGGTGTGATCCCCCGCGTACATTCCGAGCGACGCCGGAGCCGCTTCGTCGAGGTGCGAGAGACCGAAGTCGAGGAGGTCGACCACCTCGAATTCGGCGTCAGTGCGACTGCTCGCGATCTCGTGCACCCAGTTGGCGACGGCCTCGCCGTTGCGGCCTGGCCGGGTGCTTCCGATGATGATGGCGATTTTGAGGGTCAAGAGAGTTCCTTTGGGTTCCGACGCACGAATTGGTGACACGTCAACTTACCTCCGCTATTGGTGACATGTCAACAACCCAGTAGAATAGTGCCATGTCGAAGCAGTCAGCGTTGACCCGAGACGAGGTCGAGGTGTGGCGCGCCTTCTATTCGATGCGTCGCCACCTCGATCGGGCGCTCGACCGCCAACTGCAGGATGACTCGTCGATCTCGACATCCGAATACGAGATCCTGCTCACCTTGCACAACGTTCCAGAGCATCGGCTCCGACTGAAAGAACTCGCCGGCATCGTCGGCTGGGAGAAGAGCCGGGTATCCCACCAGGTGACTCGCATGGAGAAGCGCGGACTGCTCCGTCGGGTCGAATGCGACACGGATGCCAGGGGCAGCTGGATCGAGCTGACCACCGACGGCCGTCGCGCGACGCTCGGGGCTATGCGCGGCCATGTCGACGCCATCCGTCGCTACTTCTTCGACGTGCTCCGCGGCGACGATGGACAGCGGCTTCTCGGCCTCTCCGGCCGGGTGCTCGACGCGATCGGGTCTTCCTCCGACTGCGAGGCGGACACGGACAACGTCGCCTCGTGAAAAACGCGGACGTCGTTATCGTCGGCGGCGGCCACAACGGCCTGGTCGCGGCCGCCTATCTCGCGCAAGCGGGCAAGAGCGTCATCCTGCTGGAACGGCAGGACCACCTCGGCGGCGCTGCGGTGTCGACGCAGTCCTTCGACGGGGTCGACGCGCAACTGTCGCGGTATTCCTACCTGGTCAGCCTGCTGCCGGAACGCATCATCCGCGAACTCGGGCTCGACATCCGGCTGATGCGACGCCGCTACTCCTCCTACACGCCGGAACCTGGCACCGATCGCGGCCTGCTCATCGACAACGAGGATGCCGCCGCCACGGCGGCGTCGTTCGCGGCCATCGGCGCCGCAGCCGACTTCGACGCCTGGAATCGGTTCTACGCCGGCACCCGTCGACTCGCGCGAGCGTTGTTTCCCACGGTCTGCGAACCGTTGCCGACGCGCTCGGAGGCGAAGCGGATGGTCGGCGACGACGCCCTATGGGACGCGATCGTGGAGCGGCCGATCGGCGAGACGATCGAGGCGAGCTTCGGGAACGACCTGGTGCGCGGGGTCGTGCTGACCGACGCACTCATCGGCACGTTCGCGGACGCGAATGACGCGAGCCTCGCGGCCAACCGGTGCTTTCTCTACCACCTGATCGGAAACGGCACGGGCGACTGGGACGTGCCGGTCGGTGGAATGGGTGCCGTGGCCGCGGAGCTCGCCGCGGCCGCGAGGCGGGCCGGAGCCGAGTTCGTGCTCGGCGCCGAGGTGGTGTCGGTGAGCCCGGACGGTGTCGTGGAGTACCTGGTCGGCGACAGCCTGCACAGCATTGCCGGATCGAGCATCCTTGCGGGCGTCGCGCCGTATGTGCTCGAGCAGCTGCTCGGCTCGGCTGCGTTCACCTCGGATGCCGCCGGTGCTGTCGAGCGGCCGGAGGGCGCCCAGGTGAAGGTCAATCTGATGCTCACCCGACTGCCGCGACTGCGGGGCGACTCGATCGACCCTGCGGCGGCCTTCGGCGGAACGTTCCATGTCAACGAGGGCTACTCCGGACTCCAGTCCGCCTTCCGCAGCGCGAGCGGTGGGGCGATACCGACCCCGCTGCCGAGCGAGATCTACTGCCACTCGCTCACCGATCCGTCGATCCTCTCCCCAGAGCTGGCGGCCAGCGGCGCCCAGACGCTCACAGTGTTCGCCCTCCATGTCCCCGATCGGCTGCTGACCCCGGAGAACAACGACGACATGAGGCAGCGCTACCAGCGCGCTGTGCTCGACTCCATCGACTCCGTGCTCGCCGAGCCGATCGAACCCCTGCTGATGACGGATGCCTCCGGCCATCCGTGTATCGAGACGAAGACCACCCTCGACCTGGAGGCCGCCCTTCGCATGCCAGGCGGCAACATCTTCCACGGTCCGCTGTCCTGGCCGTTCCTCGAGGACTCGGAGTCCCGGCGCACCCCGGCTGAACGCTGGGGCGTCGCGACCGCCCACGATCGCATCCTGCTCTGCGGTTCCGGCGCTCGGCGAGGTGGCGCGGTCAGCGGCATCGGCGGCCACAATGCCGCGATGGCGCTACTCGAAGCCGACTGACGCGCTTCGAACGGTGCACGAGCGGCTGAAGCCGCGGCGTTCGAGGGCTACGCGCCGGCGCCCGGGTCGTTGAAGCGGCCCAACATGGCGGAGAAGGCGCGGAGATCCTTATCCGACCAGGTCTCGATCCGGTCATAGAACCGTTCGCGGCCGATCTCGCGAATCCGTTCGAGCCTGGCACGACCCTCCTCGGTGAGCTGCACCAGGGTCGCCCTCCCATCGAGGGGATCCGGTTCGCTCAGCACCAGCCCGAGCTCGCGGAGCGTCCGAAGCTGGCGACTCACGGCACCTTTGTCCATCAGGAGCTCCGTGGCGATCTGGCCGGCATGAGACGGCCCGTTGTGCGAGAGCCAGCGAAGCACCCAGACACCGGCCGCCTGCAACTCCGGGTCGACCTGTGCCGCCAGGTGATGACTGAGCGAACGCATGCTCGCCATCAGCTGGCCCAGCTCATCCCCGACGCCATTCACCAGTGTTGCCCGCTCGGGGCTGAGCCCCGCCCCGATCGCAACGTCCTCTGAACTCATCACGATGAAAACAATAACGTCCGGAACTGGGACGAATTCCCCCTCTTTCCAGAGTCGGTCCGCACCACTACCCTTTCGGCATGACTGGATACTCCGAACTCGCCGCCCTCGTCTCCGGGCCAGTACTCACCGCGTCAGAACCCGGCTTCGCCGACGAGGTTGCCGCATTCATCAGTTCAACGACGCACACCCCGGATGTCGTGGTCGGCGCGACGTCGCCGCACGATGTCGTCCAGGCGGTGCGATTCGCCCGCAGCAACCGGTTGCCCGTCCGGGTGCAGTCCACCGGCCACGGAGCATTCGCGCCGATCGCGGCCGGGATGCTCGTCACCACCAATCGGCTGAACGATCTCGACGTCGACCATGTGTCCAGGATCGCCGCGATCGGGGCGGGCGTCCGCTGGGCCGCAGTGGTCGAGGCGGCAGCGGAACACGGCCTCGCACCGATCACCGGATCCTCCCCGAACGTCGGCGCGGTCGGCTTCCTCGCCGGGGGAGGCCTCGGGCCGCTCAGCCGCAGCCACGGGTTCGCGAGCGACTACATCCGCGGCTTCAGCGTGGTGACCGGTGACGGCGAGTTGCGCGAGGCGACGTCGGAGGAGAATCCCGACCTGTTCTGGGCCCTTCGCGGCGGAAAGGGCGGGCTTGGCATCGTCACAGAGGTGCGGGTCGAACTGGTCGAGCTCAGCAGCCTGTACGGCGGCGCCCTGTTCTTCGAGGAGCAGCACATCGATACGGTCCTGCGCGCCTGGATCGACTGGACCGCGACAGCCCCGGACGATGTGACGACGAGCGTCGGCATCTTCCGCCTGCCTCCGTTCGACTTCATCCCTGAGCCGCTGCGCGGGCGCACCGTGATCGCACTGCGCTTCGCCAGGCCGGGCACCGCGGGGGACGGCGAGCGCATCGCCGCACCGCTGCGGTCGATCGCTCCGGTTTACCTCGACCTCCTCGGCGAGCTGCCTCCCGGACAGATCGGCGCCATCCACAACGACCCGACCGATCCCGGCCCAGGCTGGGATCGCGGAATGCTCCTCACCGGGGTGGACCAGGACTTCGCCACCGCGCTGCTCTCACAGGTCGGCTCCGGACGAGATGTGCCGTTCCTGTTGGCGGAGATGCGGCACCTGGGCGGTGCTACCCGCACGGATGTCGCCGGCGGCTCCGCGGTCGGTGGCCGGGCATCCGACTTCACCTTCAGCCTCATCGGAGTGCCGGATGTCTCGCTGTTCGATACCGTCCTGCCCGAGGTCTCCGACCGGATCGTCACGGCCATCGGCCGTTGGGTGTCGCCGGAGACCAATATCAACTTCGCCGGGAGGCCGCGCTCGTACGAGCACTTCGTGAGCGCATGGCCGGCGGTCACCTTCGAGCGGCTCGCCTCCGTTCGTCGGCGGTACGACCCGGACGGGGTGCTCCCCTACGGTCCGGTGCGAGGCTGAGCGCTGGCGCGGTTCGGCGGCGCCGCCCTGATCGGCACGCCCCTGACCTGCACCGCTCAGTGCGCGCGGTGGTCCTGGATGCTCATCCGCGGACCGAATTTCGGCTTGGCGAACCCGCTCGCGACCAGCAGGCGCACGACCCGCTGGCGATGGCCGATCCATGGCTCGAGCAGCTCGAGCATCCCGTCGTCGTCGACGGGGGAACCGATCAGCGCCCAGCCGACGAACGCCGCGAGATGGTAGTCGCCGATGCTCACATGGTCCGGGTCGCCGTGGGCGCGTTGCACGGTCTCGGCCGCGGTCCATCCGCCGATCCCCCGCACCGTCTTCAGCCGTCTCGCCGCCTCCACCGCCGGCATGGTCACGCCACGCTCCAACGATTCTGCGACGGATGCCGCGCGCACGACGGTCTCCGCCCGCTGCGGTCCGACGCCGGCGGCGTGCCAGTCCCAGGACGGAATCCGGCGCCACACCTCCGCCGTCGGGATGACCCGCATCCCGAGCGGAGCGGGACCGGGCGCATCGTCGCCGAAACGGGTGACCATGCGCCGCCAACTGCGCAGGGCCTCGACGCTGGTGACCTTCTGTTCGATGATGGCCGGGACGAGCGCCGCGAACAGCCGGCCGGTGCGAGCGAGCCTGAGTCCCGGCATCCGTCGCCTGGTCTCCTGCAGTAGCTGATGCGAACTGACATCGAGCGCGGACCAGTCGTCGCCGTCGCCGAGGAGCGCGGGAACCGCCGCGAGCGCGAGCTCCGCCCCGGGGCCCCAGGCGGTAACGGCGATGCCGTCGCCCTGGCGCAGGTGCAGCGTTGCAGGACCATCGGCGGTGCGAAGCGTCATCCAGGCCGCCCCGCCCTCCCAGCGAAGGGTCGGGTCGTGCGGACCACGCCCGACCGGGCCGAGCGTACTGCGCAGGTCGACCGGCACGCGTGGGGCGTACGACGACTCGAGCTGCATAGAAGCAGGCTACGTCAGGCACCGCTGACTCACACCGCCGACCCATACAGTCACTCGCGTTAAACTCGTTCGGTGGCCGTCCCCAAGATCCTGCTCTTCTATGTCTTCACGCCACTCGCCGATCCAGACGCGATTCGGCTGTGGCAGCGAGACCTGTGCGAGTCGCTCGGACTCGGTGGGCGCATCATCCTGTCGAAGGACGGGATGAACGGTACCGTCGGCGGCGAGCTGAAACAGGTCAAGCGCTACATCCGCAAGACCCGGGAGTACCCGGCGTTCAAGAACATCGACTTCAAGTGGAGCGAGGGAGCCGGAGACGACTTCCCCCGACTGAGCGTCCGGGTGCGCGACGAACTGGTGAGCTTCGGCGCGCCGGGCGAGTTGCGGGTCGACGAGAACGGCGTGGTCGGAGGGGGCGAACGGCTCAGCCCTGCCCAGCTTCACGAGCTGGTCGAATCGAAAGAAGTCGTCTTCTTCGATGGACGCAACTCGTTCGAAGCCGAGATCGGACACTTCGCGGATGCCGTGGTCCCCACGGTCGCCACCACCCGCGAGTTCGTGGCCGAGCTCGACAGCGGCAAATACGACCACCTCAAAGATCGGCCGATCGTCACATACTGCACCGGCGGTATCCGCTGCGAAGTCCTCTCGAGCCTCATGATCAACCGCGGCTTCGGCGAGGTGTACCAACTCGACGGCGGCATCGCGAACTACGGCGAGACCTACGGCGATTCCGGACTGTGGCAGGGTTCCCTCTACGTCTTCGACAACCGCCTGTCGATCGATTTCACGGATGACGCGGCCGTCGTCGGCCGCTGCTACCTGTGCGCGGCTCCCACCAAGCACACTGAGAACTGCTCGGATCCGTCCTGCCGGGAGCAGCTCGTGGTCTGCCAGGATCACGCGGCGACGACGGCCTGCGCGGCACACGCCGACGAGCACACCCTCGAGCGGGCCGCCCTGCCGACGTTCGGCTGAACACAAGCGCGGAGTGCACCATGATGGTGTCATGACGATTGGCATCCTCACGAGCGGCGGCGACTGCCCCGGCCTGAACGCGGTCATCCGCGGGGCCGTTCTCAAAGGCACTCAGATCTACGACCAGCAATTCCTCGGCTTCCGGGACGGATGGCGCGGAGTCGTCGAAGCGGACGTCATCCCGCTCGCGCGAAAAGAGATCCAGGGCATCGCCAAACAGGGCGGCACCATCCTCGGCACCTCCCGCACCAACCCGTTCGAAGCCAATGGAGGTGCGGATGTCGTTCGCGCCAACATGGAACGCCTCGGCATCGACTCCATGATCGCGATCGGCGGCGAGGGAACTTTGGCTGCGGCGAAGCGCTTGTCCGATGCCGGCATCAAGATCGTCGGAGTCCCGAAGACGGTGGACAACGACCTGTCTGCGACCGACTACACCTTCGGCTTCGACACCGCGGTGCAGATCGCAACCGACGCGATGGACCGCCTGCGCACGACCGGTGACTCGCACGGACGCTGCATGGTCGCTGAGGTCATGGGCCGCCACGTCGGCTGGATCGCGCTGCACTCCGGCATGGCGGCCGGCGCCCACGCCATCCTGATTCCTGAGCAGAAGACCAGCATGGACCAGATCTGCGATTGGGTGCGGTCTGTCAAGGATCGCGGTCGGGCCCCGCTCGTGGTGGTCGCGGAGGGCTTTCATCTTGATTCGATGGATGACGCACACTCCGAACGCGGACTCGACGCCTTCGGCCGTCCGCGCCTCGGCGGAATCGGCGAGATGCTCGCCCCGATCATCGAGGAACGGGTCGGCATCGAGACCAGGGCGACGACCCTCGGCCACATCCAGCGCGGCGGGACCCCGACCGCGTACGACCGCGTGCTCGCCACCAGGTATGGGATGGCCGCGGTCGACTCGGTGATGGACGGCAACTGGGGCCGGATGGTCTCGCTGAGCGGAACGAACATCACCCACGTGCCGTTCGAGGACGCGCTCGGCAGGCTCAACACGGTACCGCAGTCCCGCTACGACGAGGCCGCCATCCTGTTCGGCTAGCGTGCCACGGCCCGCGGGTAGCGTTGAGGGATGTTCCGAGCACTCAAGACGTCCCGCGCCGACGACAGGACGGTTGCCGTCGACCTGATCCAACTCACGGATGACGACCTCGCGCCAGGCGACGTCACCATCGATGTCGAATACTCGAGCCTCAACTTCAAGGATGCGCTCGCCCTGGCCGGCAAACCGGGTGTGATCAGGAGCTACCCCCTCATTCCCGGGATCGACCTGGTCGGGACGGTCGCGTCATCCGAGGATCCGCGCTGGGAGCCCGGCGACGCTGTCGTCCTCAACGGCTGGGGCATCGGGGAGGAACACGACGGCGGACTTGCCGAGCGGGCGCGGGTGAGCGGCGACTGGCTGGTCGCGCTCCCTGCCGGGCTCGATCCGAAACGCGCGGCGGCCATCGGCACCGCCGGGTTCACCGCGATGCTCGCGGTACTGGCGCTCGAGCGAGCCGGTGTCATCGAGGGCGACATCCTCGTCACCGGTGCGGCCGGCGGCGTCGGTTCGATGGCCATCGCCCTGCTCTCGGCGGCCGGCTGCCGGGTCGTGGCGTCAACCGGACGCCCCCAGGAGGCCGACTACCTACGCGGCCTCGGCGCATCCGACATCATCGATCGCGCGACTCTCTCAGGGCCCGGAAAGCCGCTCCAATCCCAGCGCTGGGCGGGGGCGATCGACTCGGTCGGCGGCACCACCCTCGCCAACGTCCTCGCGCAGACGAGCTACGGCGGCACGGTCGCCAGCTGCGGACTGGCGCAAAGCGGAGAGCTGCCCGCGACCGTGATGCCGTTCATCCTGCGCGCCGTCACCCTCACCGGCATCAACTCGGTGTTCGCACCGCGCGCCATTCGCGAGGAGGCCTGGCGGCGGCTCGCCACCGACCTCCAGCCGCGACTGCTGGACAAGATGACCTCGACGATCGGACTGGCGGATGCCGTCGGCCGCGCATCCGACCTACTCGCGGGTCGGGTGCGTGGCCGGCTGGTGGTCGACGTTCACGGGTAGCACAGCCGCGACCCACACGTGCAACACTGGCGATCATGAATACCGTGTTCCTCGCGTTGGGGACGATCTTCGTCATCCTGGCCGCAGCATTCCACCTCTACGTGTTCTTCCTCGAGAGCATCGCCTGGAGCAACCCGCGCACCTGGCGGGTCTTCGGGCTGCCGAGCCAGGAGCACGCGGACATCACCAAGCCGCTCGCGTTCAACCAGGGTTTCTACAACCTGTTCCTCGCGCTCAGCTGCTTCGTCGGCCTCGCCATCCTCGCCCTCGACTTCTCCGCCGGGATGGCGCTGATGTTCTGCGGCTCGGGCAGCATGGTGCTCGCCGGGGTGGTGCTGTTCTTCAGCTCGAGAACGTCGCGCCGCTCTGCCTTCATCCAAGCAGGCCCACCGTTGATCGGAATCGTCTTCCTCGCGCTCGGCCTGCTCCTCTAGGACGACGGCCGACGGGAGCCAGCTGGCTGCTGCCCGCTAGTGCCGAATCAGTCCGCGGATGTCGCGGCCGCCGCCGCCTTCGCGGCCGCGGGCAGCGCGTCCAGGATGCGCGACACCGCGGCGTCGTCGTGGGCCGCGGACACGAACCACGCCTCGAATACCGATGGGGGCAGGGACACCCCGGCGTCCAGCATCGCGTGGAAGAACGGCGGATAGCGGAAGGTCTGCTGCCCCTTCGCATCCGCGTAGTTGCGAAGCGGACTGCCAGAGAAGGCGAACGAGAACAGGTTGCCCGCGCGCTGCACGGAGTGCTCGACCCCTTCGGCCGCGAGCGCGTCGGACACCGCCGCCGACAGCTGGTCAGCCACCGCATTCAACCGCTCGTAGACGGATGCGTCGGCGGCTCGCAGGGTCGCGATTCCGGCGGCAAC
>JAODMG010000149.1 GCA_025464895.1 Microbacteriaceae bacterium
CAATTCAGATCCTTGAACGAGGTCTGGTAGGCGAGGAAGGCCGGGGTCAGAGTCGTCTTGGCCGGTTTCCCCCCGCCCAGGATGTAGATCTGGTCGAAGATCTGCCAGGTGCCGATCAGCCCGAGGGTCAGCACGGTGAACAGGGTCGGCTTGAGCATCGGCAGGGTAACCGAGAAGAACTTGCGGAACGGTCCTGCCCCATCCATCAGGGCCGCCTCGTCGATCTCGCCGCCGATGTTCTGCAGGGCGGCGAGGAACAGCAGCATGAACGTGCCAGAGGTGGTGAAGATCACCAAAATGATGATCACGCACATCGCGACGCTCGGCCCGGAGAGCCAGTCCCACCAGCTCAATTCGAGCCCGGGGGACGCCGACAGTGCTGCCGGGTTCGCACCGACCCCGAACAACCCGGCGATGATGTGGAAGATGCCCCGGGAGTCGGCGAACCAGGTTGGCCCTGTGCCGCCGAGTGCCGCGATGATCTGGTTGACAGCGCCCGAGCTCGCGAACAGGAAGATGAAGATTCCGGTGATCGCCACCGCGCTCGTCACCGACGGGAAGTAGAAGGCGGTGCGGAAGAAGCCGCGGCCGCGAAGGATGCGCCTGTTGACCTGCACCGCGAGGAAGAGCGCGAGCGCCGTCTGCAGCGGCACGACGAAGACGACGAACCAGAGGTTGTTGCGAATCGAGGTGCCGAAGTCTTTCTCGGCCAACCCTCCCGCCGCGAGGACGGTGTTGTAATTCTTGCCGCCGACGAACTCCACCTGCGAGTTCAGCGGAGACCCGAGTCCGCTCCAGTCGCTGAAACTAACCCACAGCGCCAGCAGGATCGGCAACACCAGGAATACACCGATGATGATGATCGCCGGTGCGGTGAACAGCCAACCGTAACGCCCCTCGCCCGACCGGATGCCGTTGCCGCGGTGAAGCTTGCGACCAGCTCTGGGCAGGGCACCGGTGGTCATCTCGCAGCCCTCTGTGCTTTGCGGATGATCATCGGTGCCCTGCCCTTCGCTTTATCGTTCGACCAGGTGCGCTACTTGCCGTTGGCCGCGTCGAGCGCCGCCTGGAGGTTCTTCTGCAGCGACGCAAGGATCGCCTTCGGGTCCCCGGTCGCAATTCCCTCGAGCTGGGAGTTGAAATCGGTGATGACCGTCGCGGCGCCGGCGAATGCCACCGGAGATACCGCGTAGTCGTTGCCCTTCACGAACGCCGCGTTATCCGGATAGGTGGTCTCGTAGGTCTTCGCGGCGCTCGTGGTTGACGGGATGACACCGAACGCAGCGGAGAACTTGAGCTGCTGGGCATCCGCCGTCAGCGACTTCACCAGGCTCTGGGTCTCGGCAGCGGTGGGCGACTGGGCGGGGATGCCCCAGCAGTTGCTGAAGGTGAAGGTGGACGTGCCGCCTGGACCGGCCGGCAGTTCGACGGCCTTGTACTTGAGGTCAGGGTAGTCACCCTTCAGCCCGCTGATCCACGGTCCTTCGATCACCATCGCGGCCTTGCCCTTGCCGAGCGCTTCCCCGGCCCATCCGGAGTCCAGCGCGGACGGGAACTTGAGCACGCCCTCCGTGGCCAACTTCTTGATCTCGTCGAGCCCCGCGACGTTGGCTGCGCTGTCAGCGGTGACCTTCTTGCCGTCCTTGCTGAGCAGCGAGCCACCGGCCTGGTTCATGAAGACACCCATGCGGGCATATTCCGCACCGAAGGAGAGTCCGACGGTGTCACCGGTGGTGAGCTTCTTCGCCGCTGACTCGAGCCCAGCCCAGTCCTTGGGGATGTCGGCATTCGTGAGTCCGGCCGCTGCCCACTTGTCGGTGTTGATGATCAGGCCGAGGGTCGAGAAGTCTTTCGGCTCGCAGTAGAACTTGCCGTTGTAGCTGAAGGCATCCTTGAGCGTCGGGTAGAAGGCATCCTTGTTCGGCTGCGATCCCGCGTAGGGCTCGAGGTACTTCTTGCTGGCGTAGGTCTGGAACTGGTCCCAGCTCATGTAGAACAGGTCTGGCGGGGTTCCGCCGGAGAATCCCTGGCCGAGCTGCTGGGTGAGGTCGCTCGCCGCGGTGACGGTGACCTTGGTCTTGTTCGCCTTGGCCCAGGTGTTCGCCGCATCCTGCACAGCCTTGGTCTCAGCATCGCCGCTCGACCCGATCAGAACCGTCAGTGGTTTGTATTTGCTCGTGTCAGTTCCGGAGCTCGACGCACACGCGCCCAGCCCCCCGATGACGGCGACGGCCGTCGCAATGGCGAGCCAACCCTTCTTATTCATGATTCTTCCTTTCACTGTGAGTGTCGGCGGCGACGTTGCCCACTGCCGAGATGGTGCTTTCTGTCGTGCTGTCGAAAAGGGGAAGTCGATTGGGGGTGCGGACGACCAGCACCGGGGTGACCAGCCGGTGCGCCTCACCCGGGGTCAGCTCTCCACCGATGAGGTCGCTACCCGTCCTGCCCATGAGCAGTTCGAGTGCTCCTGCCGCGACGTCGCCGAGCGACTGTTCGACGCTCGAGAGTCCGACCGCGGCAGCGACCGGCGTGTTGTCGAAGCCGACGATCGGCAGGCCGGCCAGCCCCGCGGATGTCGCAGCCATCATGGCCCCGAGTGCCAGCGAGTCGCTCGCGCAGACCATCCCGTCCGGGCGCACGCCGTCGGCGAGAAGCGCGGACACGGCGGCCATCGCCTGTGCGACGCCCTCCTCCGCGGTGATCGTCAGCGCGGCGAGTTCATCGCTGGTTGCGCCGGTGCGCTCGCGCATCGCATCCTCCCAGCCCCTGCGCCGGTCGTCCCCGGTTCCGGATGGGCTCGGCCAGCCGAGATGCACGATTCGCCTCGCCCCGCCGTCGAGGAGGTGGTTGGTTGCCGCCCGCCCGCCCGCTGCGCCGTCGACATCCACCCAGAGGTGTTGCGGATCGTTCATGTCGTCGATGCCCCACGGCCGTCCGAAAGTGACGAATGGCACCCGATTGTCAATCAGCCACTGGGTTCGCGGGTCGCCGTGGAAGGTGGAGGTGAGCACGAAGGCGTCGACATCCGACCCGTCGCGTAGCCGCCGGATCTGGGCGATTTCGCCATCCGGATCTTCTGCGGTGAATAGCAGCACCCGCATGCCGCGGGCGTCGGCACGCTCGGTGAGCGCGTGCAGGAAGCGATCGAGAATCGAGCCGGAGATGCCGTTGCGCATCGGGTCGAGACGGATGCCGATGGTCGCAGACTTCTGGGTGCGGAGGCGGCGGGCCGACGCGTTCTGCCGGTAGCCGAGCTGGGCGATCGCCTCTTCGACGCGCGCTCTCGTCGCCTGCTTCACGATGTGCGGACTGTTCAGCACATTGGACACGGTCTGGCGCGAGACGCTGGCAACACGAGCCACATCCTCGACAGTGGGTAGCTGTCCCACGCTGCCTCCTTTGGCCGCCGGTCGATTGGATCGTTCAAGTCGCGTGTCGAACGATCCGAAACTCCCGGAAGTACGACCTGCCGTGTTACCTGCAGTTCTCATTCGGATGGTTCGGAATCGGATACGTCCGATTGTTTGATCGTTCAAATTCTGGGTGCTACATTACCTCAGGGGAGAGGAAAGTCAATGGTGTCTTGTCGCAGGATCATGGCACGCTCCGGTTATCAGGGAGTCGTGAACCGCTAGTGTCCACCGAGCAGCCGCCCGTCGAAGCCGCCGCGAAACCGGTTCCGGTCGCATCCAATCCGGTCGAAGCCGCGGTTGCGCTCCAGCCCCTCCTGCACGATGAAACCGTGGTGCTTCGGGCGCCGACCCAGGCCTGGTCCGGTCGGGACGGATCGATGGGATCCGCCTCCATCCACGGTGTCTATTTCTCGGATGTTCGGCTCGTCTCCGCCCAGTCCGTGACGGTCGGCGGCCAACCGGGCGAGCATCTCTCCACGCTCGTCGACGCCGCTGACTCCGTGACCTTCGTCACCCTGCAGCGGCACCTGGACGATCGAGGAGCCGACCCGCGCATCCGGTCGACCCACACCCGCACCGCAACCATTGCCGGGGTCAGCGAGACCTTCCAGCTCGAATCGCACCTGGACGCCGACGTCAGGACCACCGCCGTCGTCATCCTCCGCGCCGACCTGAGCGATCTCGACCAGATCAAGGCGGGGCTGGGCTCCGCTGTTTTTGCGAGCGCCGGCGCTGCCGCGGTCGTCGTCGGCGGCGGCGGTGCCACCTGGTCGAACGGCTCCGTGACCGCGACCCTCGCGGCTCCTGGAGCCGCGGTCAGCCTCGACCCGAGCGGGGCGGTCGCCCTGAGCTGGGCGATCGTGGTTCCCGCCCGCGGCACAGCGTCTATCGCATGGTCCCTCTCCGCGACCGATGCCAGCGCGGTGGTACGCGGCGCCGAGCATCCGCCGAGTTGGAGCATCCCGTCCATCACCGCCGGCGACGATCGTTTCGGCCGCTGGATGGCCACCGCCCTCGGCGACCTCGACGCCCTGCGGCTATCGACCGTCGCCGAGCCGGATCGCGTCTTCCTGGCTGCGGGGGCACCGTGGTTCTTCACCCTGTTCGGCCGCGACTCGATCTGGGCGGCCCGCTTCATGTTGCCGCTCGGCACCGAGCTGGCCGGCGACACCCTGAAGGTCCTGGCCGGGCTGCAGGGGAGTAGGGAGAACGCGGAAACGGCGGAGCAACCCGGGAAGATCATGCACGAACTGCGTCGCGGAACCCTGGACATTCCGGGCGAAGGCGTATCGCTTCCTCCGCTCTACTACGGAACCGTCGACGCCACGGCGCTCTGGGTGTGCCTGCTGCACGACGCCTGGCGCTGGGGCCTGCCGGACCGCGAGGTCGAGGCGCTGCTGCCCCATCTGGTCGGGGCGCTCGAATGGATGCGGGACTTCGGTGACGCGGACGGCGACGGGCTGCTCGAATACGTCGACAACAGCGGGCGGGGGCTCGCGAACCAGGGCTGGAAGGATTCCGGCGATTCGGTCCAGTGGCGCGACGGCTCGCTCGCCGAGGGCCCGATCGCTCTCTGCGAGGTACAGGCCTACGCGTACGAAGCCGCGATCCACGGTGCGGAGCTGCTCGACCACTTCGAGCGGGAGGGCGCATCCGAGTGGCGCGCGTGGGCGGCGGCGCTCCGCAAACGGTTCCACGCGGCATTCTGGATCGAGGATGCCGACGGCGCCTATCCCGCCATCGCACTCGACGCGCACAAGCGGCCGGTCGACACGGTCACGAGCAACCTCGGACACCTCCTCGGCACCGGCCTGCTCGACGAACGCCAGGCCACTCTCGTCGCACGCCGACTGGTCTCACCGGAGCTGAACTCCGGCTACGGATTGCGCACCATGTCCACCGATTCCGCCGGATATTGGCCGCTCAGCTACCACGGTGGCAGCGTCTGGACCCACGACACGGCGATCGCGATCTCGGGACTCGCGAGGGAGGGGTTCGCCGCGGAGGCCGGGCTGCTCGCGTCAGGGCTGCTGGCCGCCGCATCCGGATTCGACTATCGGATGCCGGAACTCCACTCCGGCGACGCGGCAGACCTCGTGGCGGCTCCTGTGCCGTACCCCGCGGCGTGCCGACCGCAGGCATGGTCGGCCGCGGCGGCCGTCTCCGTGCTGGGCAGCGCGCTCGGACTGCTGCCGGACGCGGCATCCGCGACGCTCTCTGTCTCGCCGAGCGACATCGTCGGCGCGATCAGCGTGAGCGGCCTGCGGCTCGGTGGCGCGGATGTCTCGCTGACCGTCAACGCGGACGGCGGGGTCGTGGCGGCATCCGGCGCGACCATCGAGGTGCGCTAGCTCGTCGACCGGTCTCGCACCGCCGCGAGCCCCCTACAGGTTGCTCAGCATCGCCACGACCTGGCGCGCGATCTGACGACCGGCACGATTCGCCCCAATCGTGGATGCCTGCGGGCCGTAGCCCGCGAAGAAGATGCGCGGATCCTTCCAGGATGATCCGGCACCGACGCTGACCCCTCCCGCCTTCTCGCGCAGCTTGAGCGGCGCCAGATGCCGGAGCTCCGGGCGGAATCCGGTGGACCAGACGATCGCATCCGCCTCGCGGAACTCCCCATCCGACCAGCGCACGCCATCCGGTTCTATCGACGAGAACATGGACTTCGCGACCAGGAGTCCACGCTCGATCCCGGACTGGATCCTGCGCGTTCGCGGCACCCCTGTTCCGCTGACGATGCTCGGCAGCGCCCGGCCGGCGCGCGCCGCCTCATCCTGCATCGCGACCGCGGCAGCCCCCGCCTCGAGGTTCAACTCACCCTCGTTGAGAAACTCGATCGGACGGCGGGTGACCCAGGTGAGCTCGGATGCCACATTCTCAAGTTCCAGCAGAAAGCCGATGGCCGACGTGCCTCCGCCGACGACCACGACCTTCTGGCCGGCAAAGCTATCCGCGTCGTTGTAGTCGGTCGTGTGGACGTGTTTGCCCTGGAACTCGTTCATCCCCGGGTACCACGGGACGAACGGGGATCCCCACGTTCCTGTCGCGTTCACCACGACCTGGGTGGTCAACTCGACCGAGTCGCCCGCGCCATCGTCGTAGGCGACGACGAGGTCGGTTCCGCGATTGAACACGGATGTCACCCTCGCGGGGCGACGAACCCTCACCCCATAGAAGTCTTCGTACTGGCGGTAGTAGTCGGCCACGACCTCTTTCGCCGGCTTGGTGCGGTCGGCGGTGTCGAAGCTCAGGTCGATGGCGTCCATTCCGGGAAGATCGTTGATCCGATGGGCCGATCCGATGCGCAGCGCGTCCCAGCGAAGCTGCCATGCTCCGCCGGTTCCCGGGCCTCGATCGAGAACGACGAAGTCATCGCCCGGCACAAGTCCGAGTCTCTGGAGGTAGAAAGAGACGGCCAGCCCTGCCTGCCCGGCGCCGATGACGACAACGGGGGGAGAATTGGGGTCATGGGTCACGCGACAACGTTACTCGCAGCTGAGGCACCCGGAGACAGTCCGAGCCGCCCTGCATGCTAAAGTTAGCGCTTAGTTTTCCAAGTTCCCTGTTGGTCATTCTCGAGCGCATCATTGCTCGCTCGGGTAGGAATCGTGAGGGGGTCAAGCCATGGGGCGCGGCCGTCAAAAAGCAAAGCACACGAAGGTGGCTCGCGAGCTGAAATATTTCAGCCCGGACACCAACTACAACGCGCTCGAACGCGAACTCACGCACACGGTTCCCGGCTCGCCTGTGGTCAACGAGCGTCTCGAAGAAGACCTCGAAAAGTGGCCGGAGTTCAACGCTCCCGCGGACTATTCAGCCGACTACTCCGACGACGAGTACGAAGCCGGCCGGGGCCAGAACAAGACGGCGTAGCTGGACGTTCGGCAGCGGCGGCGCTCTGCGGCCGCTTAGGCCGGCGAACTCGGAACCTGGACTATCTGGTTCATGTACGGAAGCGAGAAGGCTCCGAACACCGCAACCAGGATCACGATGACGACGACGCCGAGGACCACCAGGCCGAGCATCACGGCATTGATCCAGATTCCGGCGATCGCGAACCCCCGCGCCGTCGGCTCCCTCTTCACCGCGAGGATGCCGAGAACCAACCCGACCAGCGGGACGAAGAAGATGAATCCGAAGAAGATCGACACCAGTCCGAGGACGAAGCTCGTGATGCTCAAGCCGGTCGGGGGCGGGGGCGCGAAAGTCGGAGAAGCGTAGGCCTGGGCGTCAACGGTCGGAGGCGCGGCGGGAGCCGAGTCCGCGGAGGTGGCCGCGGCATCCGGTAGCGAAGAAGACGGCAGCGAAGTCGGCGGAACCTCGGGGGGCGTGTGGTCAGTCATGACACAAAGGTACTAGTCGGCGTAGCGTCCGACCAGCCGCACGGCGCCGCCGTTCACGCCCTTCGCGCCCTGCTCGAAACCGGCCAGGTCACGCGCTCCCATGCTGACGGTCCCGAGCTGCCAAGCCGGGATGCCGTCGGTCGCGAGACTCGCGATGGTTCCGGCCACGGCATCCGCAGCCACGACCGCGATCATGCCGATTCCCAGGTTCCAGGTGCCCTCCGTTTCGGTGAGGTCCATGCCGCCCCACTCGGACAGCACCCGGAATACCGGCTGCGGCGACCAGCTCGCGCGGTCGAGTTCTACCCAGGAGCCGACGGGTAGCACCCTGGCGAGATTCGCCGCGATCCCGCCACCCGTGACGTGGCTGATGGCGTGCACCGAGCCGCCGACGGCCTGGCCAGCCAACAGCCGGAGCAGCGGAGCGGTGTACAGCCTGGTCGGCTCGAGCAGCACTTCGCCGACGACGCCACCCAGTTCGTTCGAACGGTCGGTGTATGCGACGCCGCGCTGCGCCAGGATGTGGCGAACGAGCGAATAGCCATTGGAGTGGAATCCGGATGATCCGAGCGCGACCACGACGTCGCCGTCGGTCACCCGCTCAGCACCCAGCACCGCATCCGCCTCGACCGCGCCGACCGCGGCCCCTGCGACGTCGTAGTCGTCCGGACCCAGGAGCCCCGGATGTTCGGCCGTCTCCCCTCCGACGAGGGCGGTCCCGGTCTCCGCGCACCCGCGAGCGATGCCCGCGACGATGGCGGCGATCCGCTCCGGCACCACGCGGCCACAGGCGATGTAGTCGGTCATGAACAGCGGCTTGGCACCGACCACGACGATGTCGTCGACGACCATCCCGACCAGGTCGAGCCCGATGCTGTCGTGCTTGTCGAGCGCCTGCGCGATCGCGACCTTCGTGCCGACGCCGTCCGTCGAGGTCGCGAGCAGAGGCCTGGCGTACGTCTTGAGGGCGCTCACGTCGAACAGCCCGGCAAATCCGCCGACGCCGCCGAAGACCTCCGGACCGTGGGTCTTCGACACGGCCGATTTCATGAGTTCGACCGCGAGGTCTCCAGCGGCGGTGTCCACCCCCGCCTCTGCGTACTTGTTGGCCATTCGTTGTTCCGTTCCCGCGCGTGAAAGACTCGTGAAAGACTGGTCTAAAGCAACCCCAATTCTACGGTCTGGAGCACGGCGCGCGAATGTGCGGCATTGTCGGCATAGTTTCTTCGGAACCCGCCAACCAACTGGTTTACGACAGCCTTCTGCTTCTGCAGCACCGTGGACAGGATTCCACGGGGATCGCGACCGCAGAGGGCCGCACCTTCCACGTGCACAAGGCCAAGGGTCACGTGCGGGAGGCGTTCCGCACCCGCGACATGCGGGCGCTGCCTGGGACGATGGGGCTCGGGCACGTTCGCTATGCCACCAAGGGCACCGCGGCGAACGAGGAAGAGGCCCAGCCGTTCTACGTGAATGCGCCGTACGGCATCGTTCTCGTGCACAACGGCAACCTCACCAATACCCGCGAGTTGACGCAGGAGCTTTTCCACGTCGACCGTCGCCACCTCAACACGAGCTCCGACACCGAGCTTCTGGTCAACGTGCTCGCTCACGAGCTGCAGGAGCAGGTCTCCGGGCTCGACCTCGACCCTGACCAGATCTTCGCCGCGGTCGAGCGGGTGCACGAGCGAGTCGAGGGGTCGTACGCCACCATCGCCATGATCGCCGGCTACGGGCTGCTCGCCTTCCGCGATCCGTTCGGCATCAGGCCGCTAGTGCTCGGGCGCCGCTCGCGTGGCTTCCTCGAGACCGAATGGGTCGTGGCATCCGAGTCCCTGGTGCTGGAGAGCGGCGGCTACGACTTCGTGCGCGACGTCGAGCCCGGCGAGGCGATCTTCATCGCCGTGGATGGCGAGATGACCTCGAAGCAGTGCGCCAGGAATCCGCGTCTCGTTCCATGCTCGTTCGAGTATGTATACCTCGCCCGCCCCGATTCGATCATGAACGGCATCTCGGTCTACGACGCCAGGCTGCGGCTCGGCAACCGTCTGGCCGACACGATCGCGCAGTACACCCCGTCCGGTGATATCGACGTCGTTATGCCGATCCCGGACTCCTCCCGCCCGGCGGCGATGCAGGTGGCGCAGAAGCTCGGTATCGAATACCGCGAAGGCTTCTACAAGAACCGTTACGTCGGTCGCACCTTCATCATGCCGGGCCAGGCCGAGCGAAAGAAGTCGGTCAAGCAGAAGCTCAACGCGATGCGCAGCGAGTTCAAGGGCAAGAACATCCTGATCGTGGATGACTCGATCGTGCGGGGAACTACGTCGAAGGAAATCGTGCAGATGGCACGAGAGGCCGGCGCGAACAAGGTGACGTTCACTTCGGCCGCGCCTCCGGTTCGCTTCCCCCACGTCTACGGAATCAACATGCCGTCACGGCATGAGCTGATCGCCCACGGACGCAAGATTCCGGAGATCAACATGGAGCTCGGCTCCGACAACCTGATCTACCAGGAAGTCGCCGACATGCAGGCGGCCATCCTCGAGGGGTCGAACATCACCGAACTCGAGATGAGCTGCTTCACCGGGGAGTACGTGACCGGAACCGTGACCCCCGAGTACCTCGCCTGGGTCGAGCGCACACAGCTGAGCTAGCCGGGTCCTGCTACCTGTTGCCGGGCGGCGCTACCTGTTGCCGGGCTGGGGCGCATCGTGCGCGGGGCGCGCCGCGGCGTCCGGCAGCGTGGCATCCGGCACCACGACGTAGTCCGGCTGGGCTGGGCGATCGGGTTCGCTCGGGGCTTCGACGCTGAAGTGTTCCGCGGTGAGCCGGCGCGCATGCCTGGTCGCTCGGCGATCCAGCAGGATCGCGACGAACCCGCCGACGACGGCCCCGAACGGAACACCGAAGATGCAGAAGTATCCGAACAGCGCGGGAAAACCGATCGCGGGATCCGCCGGCTGAAGGGCGGTCAGGACGAGGGTCGCCAGCGCTCCGAGCACCGCGCCGAGGACCAGGAATACCGGAATCTTCGGAGCACGACGAATGCTCACCTCGGTCGGGGTGGAGGCGCCTTCGCTCATGTCGCTCATACGCCTATTGTCCCACGCCGAGGGGTCTCCCGGCCGTCCACGGTCGAACATCCCGGGGAGGCTCTCGACGGCTAGGCCCGCTGCCAGGCGAGCGGAACGTGGTCGCTGAGATCCGCACGGGAACCGGATGCCGCGATCCGCCCCTGCGCGATCGCGGCCCCCCAGGTCTCGCCGCCGGTCGCCAGCGCGAGCCAGGTTGCGGCATCCATTTCGACGACGTTCGGAGGCGTCCCGCGGGTATGGCCGGGGCCCGCGATGCACTGCACCGCGCCGAACGGCGGGACGCGCACCTCGACCGAGTTGCCCTCGGCCGACTCGGCCAGCACCTGGAGCAGGTAGCGGACCGCCATCGCGGTGGTCTCCTTCGCGGCCTCGCCGGTGATGGCCTGCCGCACCGCGGATTCGCCGACGAGAGGAACGATTCGAGGTTTGGCCACGCTCCAACGCTAGCGCGCGCGCACGTTCGCTTTCGGAAATTCAGGAGATCGCGTCGCGGAACGGCCGAAACCGGGCCGCGCGGCGCCGGCACGAGCAAATCTCCTGAATTTCCGACAATGCCAGCGCCCGGTAGCCTGTTCAGGTGAGAATCCTCGTCCTCGGCTCCGGTGCTCGTGAGCACGCAATCATCACCGCACTGCTCGCCGAGAACGCCGGTCACGAAATCACCGCGGCTCCGGGGAACGCCGGAATCGCCGCCGACGTTCCGACGATCGGGCTCGATCCGACCAACCCGGCAGTCGTCACCGGGTTTGCGCTCGAGAACGATATCGAGCTTGTCATCATCGGTCCGGAAGCGCCGCTCGTGGCCGGGGTGGCCGACAAACTGCGCCAACGCGGAGTGGCGGTCTTCGGTCCGGGCAAGGCCGCGGCCCAACTCGAGGGAAGCAAGACCTTCGCGAAGCGGATCATGGATGACGCCGGCGTGCCGACCGGGCGGGCGCTTCGCGCCGGCACAATCGCCGAGGCGATCGCCGCGATCGACGACTACGGCAGCCCGTACGTGGTGAAGGCCGACGGGCTGGCCGCAGGCAAAGGCGTGCTGGTGACCGAGGACCGCAACGCCGCGATCGACCACGCCCGGTTCTGGCTCAACCACGGCAGCGTCCTGGTCGAGGAGTTCCTCGCCGGGCAGGAGGTCTCGCTCTTCCTCCTCTCCGACGGCCACTCCGTGCTTCCGCTGTCGCCCGCCCAGGATTACAAGCGGCTGAATGACGACGACGACGGACCCAATACCGGCGGAATGGGTGCCTATTCGCCACTCCCGTGGCTGCCGGCCGGCTTCGTCGACGAGGTCATCGAGACCATCGCGCTTCCCACCGTGCGTCAGCTCGCAGAGGAGCAGACCCCCTTCATCGGGCTGCTCTATTGCGGGCTCATCCTGACCGAGAATGGCATCAGGGTCATCGAGTTCAACGCGCGTTTCGGCGACCCGGAGACCCAGGTCGTGCTCCCTCGCCTGATCACCCCACTGAGCGGCCTGCTGTTCGCGGCGGCCACCGGCGGCCTCGGATCGCTGCCGCGTCCTGAATTCTCGGATGACGTGGCCGTGACGGTCGTACTGGCCAGCGAGGGCTATCCCGAGACTCCGATCACCGGACGCATCATCTCCGGAGTGGACACCGCCCTGGCCATCCACGGAGTGAGCGTCGCGCATGCGGCGACCGCGAAGTCCGGCGACAATCTGGTCGCCACCGGCGGCCGAATCCTCAGCGTCGTCGCCACCGGAGCCGACTTCATCGAGGCCCGCTCGCGCGCCTATCTCGCACTCGAAGCGATCGAGCTCGATGGCGGCCACTACCGCACCGACATCGCTGCACGGGTCGCCAAGTGAGCGCAGAACTCGCCGGCTGGCGGCACGCGTACTCCGGCAAGGTTCGCGATCTCTACGTCGAAGACACCGTCGCCAACCTGGAGAGCGCAGAGCGGGTGCTCATGGTGGCGAGCGACCGGGTGAGCGCGTTCGACCATGTGCTCGAGCCCGGCATCCCCGGAAAGGGCGAACTGCTGACGACGCTCAGCCTCTGGTGGTTCGACCAGCTTGACGGCATCCCGAACCACCTCATCGCCGACCACGAACTGCGCGGCGACACGGTCACCGATCTGATCCCGGATGCCGTGGCCGGGCGGGCGATGCTGGCCAGGACCCTGGACATGTTCCCGGTCGAGTGCGTCGTGCGGGGGTATCTGGTCGGTTCCGGCTGGCTCGAATACCAGGAGTCCCAGAGCGTCTGCGGGATCGCGCTCCCGGCCGGTCTGCGAAACGGCGACCGACTGCCGGAGCCGATCTACACGCCCGCGTTCAAAGCGCCGATGGGCGAGCACGACGAGAATATTTCCTTCGAGCGCACGATCGAGTTGGTCGGTGCAGACATCGCGGAAACACTGCGCTCGCTGTCGCTTCGGATCTTCAGCCGCGCATCCGCGATCGCCGAGGCGCGCGGCGTCATCCTCGCGGACACCAAGTTCGAGTTCGGGGCCAATCGCGATACCGGCGTGATCACGCTCGCCGACGAGGTCCTGACGAGCGATTCGAGTCGCTATTGGGATGTCGAGCTCTACCGGGTCGGCGGCACGAACCGCCTGGACAGCTTCGACAAGCAGATCGTGCGCAACTGGCTCAGCGAGCACTGGGACAAGTCGGGAACACCACCGACGCTGCCGCCGGAGATCGTCGAGCAGACCGCCGCGCGCTACCGCGAACTCATCGACAGGCTCACCCGCGCGTGATCGACAGGGCCGTAAGGTAAGCGCCGTGTCGGTACGCGCCGTGTCGTGGGACGACCCGTCCGCCGTCCGGCTTCGCGCGGCCCAGCGAGCCGAGATCGCCGAGCGCTACGGCACGACCGACTCCGAACCCGGTCCACCGCCGACCGCGGACGACATCACCGTGTTCTTCGTCGCGTTCGACGATGATGGCGCGCCGCTCGGATGTGGCGGGCTGAGATTGCTGTCCCGCGCCGACACCGAGTCGAACGCCGATACCGAGGCCGAGATCAAGCGGATGTTCGTGGTTCCCGAAGCGCGCGGAACCGGAGTCTCGACCACGATCCTGCACGCGCTCGAGGGGTTCGGACGCGAGCACGGATGGCGCCGACTCCTGCTCGAGACCGGGGACGCCCAACCGGATGCCGTGCGTTTCTACACGCGTGAGGGCTACACCAGGATTCCCGGGTTCGGTCACTACGCGGACTCCCCGTCATCGCTCTGCTTCGAGAAACTGCTCATCGCGACCGACCCGATGGACGAGCTCGGCTGCGAGGGCTGCGAGTAGTCATCCCCGAGCCTGCGAAACTCGGCGAAGCCTGCGAATCGGCCGGATCGCGACGGATCCGGGAATGAATCGTTCCCTGACGCATTTGCAATTAGAGGCGCGGGACTCGGAAGGGTTTGAGCGCTTTTGTTTCGTCACGAAAGGATCGCCATGCCGAAAATCGGTAACTCTGACCTCGAAGTCTTCCCCATCAACCTGGGCGGGAACACCTTCGGCTGGACCTCGACCGAGGCCGAGTCCCACCAGGTACTCGACGCGTTCGCCGCCGGAGGAGGAAACTTCATCGACACCGCGGACTCCTACTCCGCCTGGGTTCCCGGAAACTCCGGAGGAGAGTCCGAGAAGATCATCGGCAGCTGGATGGCGGCTCGCGGCAACCGCGACTCCGTCGTCGTCGCGACCAAGGTGAGCCAGCATCCTGAGCACCGCGGTCTCGCGGCCGCCAACATCGCCGCCGCCGCGGATGCCTCGCTCGCCCGCCTGCAGAGCGACCACATCGACCTGTACTACGCGCACTTCGACGACGAGGCAACGCCACTCGAGGAGACGCTCGGCGCCTTCAACGAGTTGGTGCTGGCCGGCAAGGTTCGCTACCTCGGCATCTCCAACTACAGCGCCGCGCGGATCGCGGAGTGGATCGAGATCGCGACCCGTAACGGATTTGCGCTTCCAGTCGCGTTCCAGCCGCACTACAACCTGGTGCACCGGAACCCCTTCGAGACGGAGCTGTGGCCGGCGGCAGCCGCGGCCCAGCTCGGCGTGATGCCGTACTTCTCGCTGGCGAGCGGATTCCTCAGCGGAAAGTACCGCACCGAGGAGAGCCTCAAGGGCGCGGCCCGTGGCGCCGGTGCGGGAACCTACCTCACGGCCGAGGGCCTGGCCGTTGTCGACGAGCTCGACTCGGTCGCGAAGGAACTCGGCACCTCGATCGCCTCGGTGGCGCTCGCCTGGCTGCTCTCCCGCGACGGCATCGTCGCGCCGATCGCGAGCGCGACGAGCCTGGCGCAGCTCGCAGACCTGATGTCGGCACCTGATGTCGCCATCACGTCCGCGCAGATCGCCCGTCTCGACGAGGTGTCGTCGCACATCGCCGGCGAGCGCGTCGCCAGCTGAGCGAAATCAGCTGACTAGCGCGTCGCCCGGTGCACTCTGCATCGAGCGGCGCGCTCAGCCGTTAAAGCCAGCGTCGAGGCCGGCGACGATTGCCGAGCTTATCGCCGCGAGCTGCTCGACCTGCATATCGGTGAGCTGGGAGAACACCCGCGATCGCACCTCGGATGCCTGCAGCGGCGACACCCGTCTCACCAGGGTGACCCCGGCATCCGTGAGGGCGACCGTCTGAACCCTGCGATCGTCGGTCGACCTGCTCCTCAGCAGCCAGCCCGACTTCTCCATGCTGGTCACGGCATGCGCCAGCCGACTGAGTGAGTACCGCAACTGCGACGCGATCCCACTCATCGTCTCGCCGTGGCCCGGCGACTCGTAGAGCAGCACGAGAAGTTTGTAGTAGGCGTGCGGCATGCCGCCGTCTCGCTGCGATTGCCGATCGAGGGCTTCGTCCAGCAGGTGGGTCGCCATCACGAGTTCGCGCCAGGCGTGCTGTTGGGCATTCGTCAGACCGGTCATCGCTCGACTCTAGCCGGGGAATACTTGAACCCTCAACTAAGTTGTACCGTACACTGCGCGCATTACGACGGCGCGCAACGCAGCCCAGAGGAGGCCGTCATGACCGATCACGAGATTATCGCCGCGGACACCACCATGGGTCCGGTGACCCTGCTCGTCGGCGACCTCGACGCCATGACGAAGTACTACCGGGATGCCGTCAGCCTCCGCGTGCTGGAGGAAGCGGCAAACACAGTGACGCTCGGTCGAGGCACGAGGCCCGTCATCATCCTGGAGCACGCCCCGGAGCTGAAACACGCGAGCCCGCGAGAGGCCGGACTCTTTCACACCGCGATCCTGTTCGAGACGGAGGAAGCCCTCGCCGCCGCTGTCTACTCGGTGGCGCACAGCTATCCGAACACGTTCACTGGCAGCTCAGACCACCTCGTCAGCAAGGCCTTCTACTTCACCGATCCGGAGGGAAACGGGGTCGAACTCTACTGGGATCGTGACCGCAGCGCGTGGAGCTGGACCCACGGCACACTAGAGATGTCCACCCTCTACCTCGACCCGAATGCATTCCTGCAGGAGCACCTCACCGAGGCGGCCGTCGCGGGACCGGTGATCGGCGGGGCATCCGTCGGGCACGTGCACCTGCAGGTCGGAGACGTGGAGACGGCACGGCAGTTCTACGTGAACCTGCTCGGATTCGAGACCATGGGCGAGTTGCCCGGCACCGCCCTGTTCGTGAGCGCTGGCGGCTACCACCACCACATGGCGATGAACACCTGGAACTCGCGTGGAGCCGGACCACGGCAACTCGCCCTCGGACTCAGCCGAATCGACATCACGGTGCCGAGCGACGACGACCTCGGCGCGCTGGCTGAGCGGATGACGCACCACGGCATCCAGACCCGCGACGACGGGCGGACGATCAGCTTCGACGACCCGTGGGCCAACACGATAATGGTCGGCTCCGCCCACTAAGGTTCGGCACTAAGGTTCTGCAGCCAGCGATCGCCAGTTAGCATTCGAGGGTGGCCACCCTGCGCAGTCTCGACGCGGTCGCATCGGTCGTGAGAGCGGTATCCGTCGGCCGGCCGCGCACGATCGTCGGAATCGTCGGCGCTCCGGGTGCGGGCAAGACCACCATCGCCACCGAGCTCGTCGCGTTGCTCGGACCGACCGCGGCACTCCTCGGCATGGACGGCTTCCACCTGTCCCAGGCGCGCCTGGTCGAACTCGGCAGGCGGGACCGGATGGGCGCTGCAGACACCTTCGACGTCGACGGTTTCGTCGTCGTACTTGAGCAGCTTGTCGGAAATTCAGGAAACGAGCTCGTCGCGCCGGGCTTCGACCGCGAGATAGAGGAGCCGGTGCCCGGCGCCATCCGCTTGACTCCTGAATTTTCAACGGTCGTCGTCGAGGGCAACTACCTGCTGCACGATTCCGGCGGCTGGGAGCGAGTCGCGCCGCTTCTCGACCTGAGCCTCTTCGTGCGGCTGGACGACGACATCCGACTGCGGCGGCTGATCGAGCGTCACGTGAGATTCGGCAAGTCTCCTGGCGCAGCGCTCGCCTGGGCCACCGGGCCGGATGCGGCGAACGCAGGCGTCATCGAGGCGACGGCTCCGCGGGCGGATCACGAGATCGAGCTCGGCTGACCCGACAGGCTGCGCCGACGACGAGCAGGCCGACCGGGCCGACCGAACCGCCTCGATCTGACGTCGCCGCGACGGGCGGCTAGACTGGGAGCATCCACCCGCAGGCGTACTCGTTGGAGTTATTGGTGCCCACAATCGTCGTCGAGGTAATGCCAAAGGCCGAGCTGCTTGACCCTCAGGGCAAGGCAGTCGCCGGGGCACTCGCAAGACTTGGCAAGACAGGTTTCACCGGTGTCCGCATCGGCAAGCGCTTCGAGATCACGGTCGATGGACCAGTGACGGATGCCGTGCTCGCCGAGGTGCGCGAACTGGCAGACGACATGTTCTCGAATTCGGTCATCGAAGATGTCGTGAGCGTGCATGTCTCCGGAGCCACGGTGGAGACCACCGGGGTCGCGGGAGAGACGCACTAGTGCAGATCGGCGTCATCACCTTTCCCGGTTCCCTCGACGATCGGGATGCCCAGCGTGCCGTCCGACTGGCGGGAGCGGAGCCGGTTGCCCTCTGGCACGGCGAGCACGACCTGCGCGGAGTCGACGCGATCGTGCTTCCCGGCGGGTTCAGCTACTGCGACTACCTGCGCTGCGGAGCGATCGCGGCGCACTCGCCGATCATGAGCGAGGTCATCGATGCCGCGAACGCCGGCATGCCAGTCCTCGGAATCTGCAATGGCTTCCAGATGCTCGCCGAGGCCCATCTGTTGCCGGGCGGCCTTGTGCGGAACGATCACGGCAACTTCATCTGCCGCGACCAGTTGCTGCGGGTCGAGAACACGACCACCGCGTGGACCACCGCCTTCGAGCCGTCCGCCGAAATCGTCATCCCGCTGAAGAACGGCGAGGGCGGGTTCATCGCGTCTGCCGAGGAGCTGGCACGGCTCGAGGGAGAGGGCCAGGTGGCCTTCCGCTACCTCGGTGTCAACCCGAACGGGTCGATGAACGACATCGCCGGTGTCTCGAATGCGCGAGGCAATGTCGTCGGGCTGATGCCGCATCCCGAGCACGCCACCGAGCCCGGTTTCGGGCCGGACACGGCCGCGGCCATGCGCTCCGGCGTCGACGGCCTGCTGTTCTTCACCTCCGTCATGCGCGCGCTCGTCGAGTCGGCATAGACCCCCATCACTGGTCGAGCTTGTCGAGACCTCACCAAGGAGCAACCCATGACCGAGCCGTCGACATCCACGGAAGCGCCGACAGAGGGCGCAGTAGCCACCCGTGCCGCCGCTGACACCGTCGCCAACGCCGAGGCCACCCCGGTCAAGGAGCAGCCGTACGCGGCACTCGGGCTCACCGCTGGCGAGTACCAGAGCATCCGCGAGATTCTCGGACGCCGGCCGACGAGCGGTGAGCTCGCCATGTACTCCGTGATGTGGAGCGAGCACTGCTCGTACAAGAGCTCGAAGCAGTACCTGCGCCAGTTCGGCAGCAAGACCACCGAGAAGATGCGCAAGAATCTCATGGTCGGCATGGGCGAAAACGCCGGGGTCGTGGATGTCGGCGAGGGCTGGGCGGTCACCTTCAAGGTCGAGTCGCACAATCATCCATCCTTCATCGAGCCGTTCCAGGGCGCCGCGACCGGCGTCGGCGGCATCGTCCGCGACATCATCTCGATGGGCGCCCGGCCGGTCGCCGTGATGGACCAGCTGCGCTTCGGCGCCATCGACCACCCGGACACCGCCCGCGTCGTGCACGGGGTCGTCTCCGGTATCTCGTTCTACGGCAACTGCCTCGGCCTGCCGAACATCGGCGGGGAGACCTGGTTCGACCCGGTATACCAGGGCAATCCGCTGGTCAACGCGCTCTCCGTCGGCGTTCTGCGCCATGAAGACCTCCACCTCGCCAATGCTCGCGGCGTCGGCAACAAGGTCGTGCTGTTCGGTGCCCGCACCGGTGGGGACGGCATCGGCGGGGCATCCATTCTCGCCTCCGACACGTTCTCCGCCGGCGGCCCGACCAAGCGTCCTGCCGTGCAGGTCGGCGACCCCTTCGCCGAGAAGGTGCTCATCGAGTGCTGCCTCGAACTGTTCAGGGACAAGCTGGTCGAGGGCATCCAGGACCTCGGGGCGGCCGGAATCAGCTGCGCGACCTCCGAGCTCGCCTCGAACGGCGACGGTGGAATGTTCATCGAGCTGGAGAAGGTCCTGCTGCGCGACCCGACCCTGACCGCCGAGGAGATCCTCATGTCGGAGAGCCAGGAGCGGATGATGGCTGTGGTCACCCCGGAGAAGCTCGAAGGCTTCCTGGCGGTTACCGCAAAGTGGGATGTCGAGACCAGCGTTCTTGGAGAAGTGACGGACACCGGCCGCCTGATCATCAACTGGCACGGAGAAGAGATCGTCAACGTCGAGCCGCGCACGGTCGCCGTCGACGGGCCGGTGTATGACCGTCCGGTCGCCTACCCGAGCTGGATCGACGCCCTCCAGGCCGATTCGGCCTCCCGGCTGCCGCATGCCGAAACCCCTCAGGAGCTGCGGGCAGAGGCCATCGCGCTCCTCGGCAGCGCGAACCTCGCATCGAAGGACTGGGTCACCAACCAGTACGACCGCTACGTCGGCGGCAATACGGCGCTGAGTTTCCCGGACGACGGCGGCATGATCCGGGTCGACGAAGAGAGCGGTCTCGGCTTCGCGATCGCCTCGGATGCCAATGGCCGCTACTGCCAGCTCGACCCGTACCAGGGCGCGAAGCTCGCCCTCGCCGAGGCGTTCCGCAACGTCGCCGTCACCGGGGCGACCCCGGTCGCCGTCTCCGACTGCCTCAACTTCGGCTCGCCGGAGAACCCCGAGGTGATGTGGCAGTTCTCGAAGGCGGTCGAGGGGCTGGCCGACGGATGCCTCGAGCTCGAGATCCCGGTCACCGGCGGCAACGTGAGCTTCTACAACCAGACCGGCACCCAGCCGATTCATCCGACCCCGGTCGTCGCCGTGCTCGGCGTGATCCAGGATGTCGCGGACAGGATCCCGTCCGGATGGCAGGACGAGGGCAACAACATCTACCTGCTCGGGGTCACCCGGGATGAGCTGGACGGCTCGGCCTGGGCCGGCGTCATCCACGACCACCTCGGCGGGCATCCTCCGATCGTCGACCTCTCCGCGGAGGCCTCCCTCGCCGCACTCCTGCACGCCGGGGCGAGCCAGAATATCGTCGCATCCGCGCACGATCTCACCGACGGCGGCCTGCTGCAGTCGCTAGCGGAGTCCGTGCTGCGCTTCGGTGTCGGCGCCCGCGTCTGGATCAGCGAGATCATGCAGCGCGACGGTGTCGACGCAACCACCGCGCTGTTCAGCGAGTCGACCGGTCGCGTGATCGTGAGCGTTCCCCGCGAGGACGACGTGCGGTTCCAGGGGCTCTGCGAAGGCCGAGGCTATCCGGTGCTCCGCATCGGTGTCACGGATGCCGCGCTTCCGGCCCTCGAGATCCAGGACCAGTTCACGCTGACCATCGACGAGCTCCGCGACGTCCATCGCGGCACCCTGCCAGAGCACTTCGGTGCTGTAGTCGGCTACTAGGGCTGGTCAACTAGGGCTGGTCAGGCTTACGGCCGGATGCCGACCCTCAGCCAGTCACCTGCCGCGGCGATTTCGAACGCCGAGTCGAGCTGGTCGAGCGCGACCTCCGCCCCGACGAGCGCGCCGAACGGCCATCGCCGCCACGCCTCCTGCAGGTAGTCGACCGCCTTCAACAGCTGGAGCGGTGCGGAGTCGTGCACCCCGGTCACCGTGACCAGGCGCCGCACGAGCGCCTCAGGATCGATGACGATCGAGCTGTCTGGCGAGACGGTCCCCGCGAGCACCACGACCCCGCCGACATCCACCCCGCCGATCAGCGACGCCATCGCCTGGGGAGAACCGGAGAACTCGAGTCCGATCCTGAAGTGGCCGCCCCTCGCGCCGAGCGACCTGAGCGCGCGGTCGAGCGACAGCGCCGATCCGGATGCCGCCCCGGGGTTGACGACCGCCGCGGCACCGAACGACCGGGCGTTCTCCCGCCTGTCCGGATCCGGCTCGCTCACGATCACGCGAGCTCCGGCATCCCGTGCCATCGCGGCGGCGGTCAGCCCGAGAAGACCGGCACCGGCGATCACAACGGTCGTTCCGGCGAGACCGGTGATCCTGGTTGCGGCGTCGAGCGCCGCGACCACCGTGGCGGTCGCGCAGCCAACCGGCGCGACGACTTCCGCTGGAATCTCTTCGTCGATGACCACGACGGCGGTTCCGGCCAGCACCTGGATGTGACTGGCGAAGCCGCCGGACAACTCCCAGCCACGTTGCATCCGCTCTCGACCGTAGTGCCGCGGGGAGAGGCAGTTCTGCCGGAAACCGGCCTTGCACGATTGGCAGCCGCCGCAGGCCGCCGTCACCGACCAGACCACTCGCGCACCGACGATGAGCCGCGTTCCGTCGACGGCCCTGGCCGGTGCTCCCTCCCCGATCGCGACAATGCGTCCGAGCTGTTCGTGGCCGAGGACGAGTGGCGTGCTGGCCCGACGTTCGCCGCTGACGGCGTGGAGGTCGGAGCCGCACAGCGTTGCCAGCTCGATCGCGACCAGGAGATCTCCTGGCCCGAGCGTCACGGCGGGCACGGCGACCATCTCGTGCCGATGACCGACCCCCAGCCAGGCCATAGCGACGGCGGACGGTGTGATCGCTACCTGCCCGAGCCTCGGGCGCTCGATGACGGTCATGCCTGCAGACAATAGTTAACGCGGTTAACCGTCCGGACAACGGGGTGTGACCAGAAATCAAACTGGGCGGGATCGTGATTGTCGGGTAGACGACGGCCCCATCCGGATCCACAGCCAACGCATAGGCTTCCCTCTCACGGCCCATAGCAACCCCCGGGATGCTATCCGCTATGAATAAAAGATCGCGCCTATTTCTCAACTCCGGGTTGGGAGTGCTGACCCTAGCGGCCCTCGTCGGCGGCTACTTCGTCGTCTTCCCGCCCGCAGCCACCTCCTCGTCGGCAAGCCAGCTGACCACCACCGTGCAGAAGGGAGTGGTATCCAGCACGATTACCGCGAGCGGCGCCGTTGCGGCCGCGTCCACCGTTGACGCCAACTTCGCGGTCTCGGGAACCATCGCCAGCGTGGATGTCTCATTGGGGCAGACCGTTACGGCCGGCCAACAGTTGGGCACACTCGACACGACCACCCTCAAGCAGGCTCAGACC
>JAODMG010000173.1 GCA_025464895.1 Microbacteriaceae bacterium
ACGCGTCCCGGACCCCACCAAGTTCGACTTGAGCCTGCGCGCGTCGAGACATCACACAACGTATCCGTTAGTGATGCACAGCAAAATGGCCCACAATGATTGGATGCCCAAGCGCCGCGTGATCGTCGAATTGGTCGGTACGGTCATGGGCTGCGTTTTCGTGAGCGCCGCGCTCGCCATCATCTGGATCGCGCGCAGTACCGTGTCGCAGGACGTCTACGTGAGCGAGCTGGGCGCGACCGGGGCACCGACCGCGAAGTGGTTCCAACTCGCCCTCCTACTGCTCGTGGTTGGCGGCAGCCTGGTCGCCTACGCCGCCCGCGACATCCGCGCTGCTGCGCCACTGCTGCGAGCCTGGACGCCGACCGTGTCGCTCTGGATCGGCTGTGGCTTCTTCCTGGTGGCGTCTCAGGTGACCTGCACCGCGGGCTGCCCGCTTCCGGTTGGCCCGACATTCACCTGGCAGGACTTCATTCACACCACCGTCGCCGTGCTCGCCTTCGCCGCGGCCTGTATTGCGATGCTGCAGATCTCCTTCTCGAAGGGAAGCCGGATGCTCGCCGGATTCTCCCTCGCTGCCGGGCTCGCGGTCGCCCTGATCGCCGCGGCCGGCGGACTGCTGTCGCTCGCGCGCTTCGAGGCCAACTTCGGCAGCCGACTCGAGCTACTGGCCACGACCATAGCGATCGGCTGGCTGGTCGTCCTCGGCGCGATCCTCGCCATCCGGCTGGCCAGGATACCGCGAGCGGCCAGCGTCCAGCCCGCCGCGAAACCGATTCTCGGCTCGGTCGATCCGGTCTAAGGTCGGCGATCCGCGGGTGCTGTGCGTTCGCGCGCGACGATATCGAGCACCTGGTCGGCGAGGCTGACCAGCAGGTGGATCTCGTTCTCGTCACGGTCGATCCAGCGCCATTTCGGCTCGGGGTGCATCGGCACGAAATTGTCGTGCTGTTCCCAAACCAGGAGCGTTCGCTCGGCGCCGAGCACGTATTGCTGCCACCAGACCTGCCGAAGGTAGGAGCGCGGGATGCTCCGCCATGCCGATTTCGTCGTCTTGATCTCGGCGAGTTCCAGGGCTCCGGATGCGGCGACAGCCAGCCCGTCTGGGGTGGCGAGGTGTTCGGTCTGGCCCGCCGCGTGAAACAGGGCGTCGCTCGCCACGATGCCGTACCTGGCCTCGACCCAGCGCGCGATCTCAGGCTCGCGCGCACGACCGTGGTCGGTGTAGGCGTTTCCGCCGAAACCGTTGCCGTGCACCTTGTCGAGCGCGACCGCGCGAATCGAGGCGGCACCGGAGAGCCTGGCGACATCGGTCGCCGTGATCCCACGACTACGCGCTCTCAGCCAGGCAACCCGATCCGCGGACCGGGCAACGATCCGGTTCCGATGGTCGGGTGCGGGTTCGTCCCAGAGCGACAGCATCGGTTGGACGAACATGGTTCCATTGTCACCCGCAACCGGACACCTGTCGCGCAGCGGGTGCTGTGTCGGGCGACTTGGTCGCCAGGCGACGCTGTCGCCAGCACGGCGCGTTAGCCGGCGCTACCGGTGGCCGGTGCCTGCGCGCCGGCTCCCGCACCCCGACCGCCGAAGCCACCCCGTGTGGCTGACCCCTCCGAGATGGTCTTCGCCGTGACGTTGCCGCTTGAATCGGCTGAGCCGATTACCGTCACGGACTCGCCCGCCTTGAGCGCGCTCACGCTGCTGGCGGTGCTCCTCGTCACCTTCGTGCTGCTGCTCGTGTCGATTGTCTTCTGGGTGCCGTCCTGGCCTTTGACCACGATGGTGCTGCCATTGATCGACACGATCGTCCCCGCGGTGAGCCCCGCGAAACCTCCGCCGGCCGCGCCTGCCTGGCCCGCGCCGGCGCCGCCAGCGCCAGCCTGGCCGCCGCCGAACTGGCCTCGGGCGAATCCGGCTGGACTGGCTCCGGCGGCCGAGGCCCCGTTTCGTCCGATCATGACCCCGCCGACCAGGCCGACAGCCACTGCGGCGACGAGAGCGAGGGCTGGCGTGATCCAGCGCTTCTTAGGTGCGGACGGGGTGCTCTGCTGCGATGGTGGGACGGCACCGGCCGGTGCCGAGTTGAGTGGTTCAGTCATGGTTCCATTTTTCTGTTGATCATGTGCTGGCTTGCTGTTGACGATGTTCCGTAGATGACGACTAGACGGCCCTGAGGGCCTGGATCGGTCGCATGGCAGCGGCCCGTCCGGCGGGGTAGACCCCGAAGAACACGCCGATGGCCACCGAGACGCCGAGGGCGAGCGGTATCGAGTATCCGAGAATCACCGGCTGCGTTCCGTTGATCTGGAATTGCGCACCGATGAGCGCGACCGCGACGCCGAGCACTCCCCCGAGCAGCGTCAGGGTCGCGGCCTCCGCGAGGAACTGGCCGAGGATGGCACCGCGGGTCGCCCCGAGGGCCTTCCGGATGCCGATCTCGCGGGTGCGCTCCGTGACGGTCACGAGCATCACGTTGGTGACTCCGATGCCCCCGACCAGGAGGCTGATGGCCGCGACGGCGCCGAGGAGCACGGTGAAACTCGCCGCGCTGGTGGCCGCTGTCGCGAGAAGCGAGCTCTGATTGACGATGGTGAATGGCTCAGTCGTCGGGTCGGTCACGCCGAGCAGCTGGTTGAGCATGATCGTCACCTCGCCCTGTGCCGCGGTCACCCCCGCGGAACTCTTGGCGAGGACCGTCAGGGTGCTGACTGCGCCGTAGCCGGTGAAGGAATCCTGCACCCGGGAGATCGGAGCGATGACGACCGAGTTCGGGTCGGTGAAGCCGGTGCTGCTCTGCTGGGACAGGATCCCCGAAACAGTGAACGTTGTGCCGGAGACGGAGATCGATTGGCCGAGGGCAGAGCTCCTGGGGAAGAGCTCGGTCGCGATGGTCTGCCCGATCACGGCGACCTTGGCGGAGGACGTGACATCCGCTTGCGTGAATGCCGCACCGGATCCCACCGTGTTCGTCCCGACGCTGAAGTAGCCGGGCGTCGTGCCGATGACCGAGATGGCGGTCTCCGAGATGGTCGAACTGGCCACGTTGAGGCTCGAGGTGACCTGTGGGATGACCGCGCTCACGTGACCGAGTCCTGCGGATCCCAACTGGTTTGCCACATCCCTGGTGATGACTTTGGTCGACGAGGAACCGGATGAACTCGAACCGCCCTGTGCGGCCGTGGGGCGCACCGTGAGGGTGTTTGTGCCGAGCTTCGAGATCGCGGAGTCGACCTGCTGCGCCGAACCGTTTCCCACCGCGAGAAGCAGGATGACGGACGCGACACCGATCATCACGCCGAGGAGAGTCAGGGCCGACCGGAGTTTGTTCGCGGTGAGTCCCTTGAACGCCGACAGCAGGATCTCGATGAAACTCATCGACGTGCCTTCCGTGCGGTGGTTCGGTCCGTGACAATCAGACCATCGCTGATGGTGAGTACCCTGTGTGCCTGTTCTGCGACGTGATCTTCGTGGGTGATGACGACGATGGTACGACCGTCCTCCGCCAGCAGATCGAACATTCCGAGGATTTCATCGGTGGATGTGCTGTCGAGGTTTCCGGTCGGCTCGTCGGCGAGCACCAGCGTCGGTGACGTGACCAGGGCTCGTGCGATAGCCACCCGCTGCTGCTGGCCCCCCGAGAGCTCCTGCGGCTGGTGCTCGGACCGGTCGCCGAGGCCGACCATCTCCAATGCCTCTTGCGCCCTGCGCCTGCGCTCCGCTTTGCCGACCCTTCCGTAGACGAGCGGCAGCTCGACATTCGCGATAGCCGACATTCGTGGCACCAGGTTGAACGACTGGAAGATGAAGCCGACCTGCTCGTTTCTGATCCGGGCGAGTGCGTTCTCGTCGAGGGTGCTGACGTCGTTTCCGGCGAGAGTGTAGGTGCCGGACGACGCGACATCGAGACATCCGAGCACGTTCATCATGGTCGACTTTCCCGAACCCGACGGTCCCATGATGGCGACATAGTCGCCCTGGGCCACTTCGAGATCGATGCCGCGAAGGGCGTGAACCGCCGCGTCCCCGGTGCCGTAGACCTGATGGACGTTGCTGAGCTTCAGCACCGGCCCATCGGCGGTCCTTGGCCGAGTGTCAGAGTCGAGGAAGGTCATCCCTTTGCTCCGCCGGCCGCGCCGCCGCCAGCGCCGCCGCCAGCACCGCCACCGCCTACCCGACCGCCGCCCCCGCCGCCGAAGCCGCCGGCACCGCCGAATCCTCCACCGCCTGCACCGCCGAAGCCTCCCCGTCCTGTGGTCGTCGTGGTCGTGGTCGGCGCGGCGATGCCGAGCACGATGGTCTCACCGGCCTTCAGTCCGGTCTTGATCTCTGTTCCGGTGTTGCCGACTACCCCCAGCGTCACAGTGACCGCCGTCGTCTTGGACGGGTCGGTGCTGCTGATCACCTTGACTGTCGAGACTCCGTTCGCGGTGGTGATCGCCACGGTCGGAACGTAGAGAACGGGAGTGCCCGAGGTCTTCGTGGTGATGGCGACCGAAGCGGTCTGGCCGAGCCTCAGGCCGGCCGGGATGCTGTCGAGGGTGATCGTCGCGGGGTAGGTGACCACCGAGTTGGTCGTGGTGGCGATTGGAGCGATCGCGGAGACTGTCGCGGTCGCGTTGACCCCGGCAAGGGCGGGGAACGTCACCGCGGCCTTCTGGCCTACGGTGACCGATCCGATGTCGGCCTCGGCGATGTTCGCGGTGACGGTCATCTTCGACACATCCGCGATGGTGGCGAATCCTGACGTTGTCGTACTGGTGCCGGATGCGGCAGCGGAGGAACTGCTTCCACCAGACGTATTCGAGCCGACGGAGCCGTTCACCGCGACGACGAGCCCGGCGATCGGAGAGGTCAGTGTGGCGCCGGCAAGATTCGCCTCGGCCGTAGCGAGGGCGTTCGACGCGCTACTCACCTGCGACTGTGCCGAGCTCACCTGCGCTTCGGCATTCGCCGTCGTCTGGGCGGCGGTCTGGCTGCTCGACGGGCTGGTCGGCGCCGGATTGTCAAGGTTGGTGTTGGCATCCGCGAGTTGCGCGTCAGCGTCGTTCAACTGGGCCTGTGCCGCATTGACCGCATTCTGCAGCGTGGTCGAATTCAGCGTGGCGAGTGTTGCGCCGGCCGCAACGGTCTGGCCAACCGCCACGGATACGCTCGCGATCGTCCCGGAGACCGGGAACGCCGCGGTTGCCTCGCTCACCGGCGCGATCGATCCGCTCGCGGTGACGGTGTTGCTCACGACTCCGCTTTGCACGGTCCCGGTCAGCTGGGTTCCGCTGACCGCCGATGCCGGCGGCGGGTTGATGACGAAGTATGCGCCGACCACAGCGGCCACCACAACGACCGCCAATGACGTGTTAACAACTACGGGACGTGTCAATCTCATGTGTAGAAATTGGACGGACAAGCTATGAGAACCATATGAAAGGGCTGCGAAACTATCCAAGATTCTTGGCGAATCTTCCGAAACGTCCAGAAAGGGCATCGCTCGCTCATAGCTTTCTCCAAGAATGCTCGGGATAGTAGGGAGAGTGAACAGTGAAACCTCCAACACCTCTACCACCGATGCGAGCGCAAAACTGCGGCGAGCCGACGGTTCCTCCATCAGGGTCGTCGTCGTGGACGACGAGTCGACCCTCAGTGATCTCCTGAGCATGGCCCTGCGCTACGAGGGCTGGGATGTTCGCACCGCGAGTGAGGGGCGTGCCGCGGTGGCGCTCATCCGTGAGTTCCAACCGGATGTCGTCGTGCTCGACGTGATGCTGCCGGACATCGATGGCCTGCAGGTTCTCAAGCGGCTGCGGGAAGACGGACACGACACCCCCATCCTCTTTCTCACCGCCAAGGATTCCCTCGACGATCGCATCGCCGGGCTCACCGCCGGAGGCGACGACTACGTCACCAAGCCGTTCAGTCTCGAAGAGCTGGTGGCCAGGTTGCGTGGACTCATCCGCCGATCCACCCTCGTCATCACCGACTCGGTCGACCCGCTGCTGCGCGTCGGCGACCTGGTCCTCGACGAGGAGAGCTACGAGGTGCGCCGCGATGGCCGCCTCATCGAGCTGACCGCGACCGAGTTCGAACTGCTGCGATTCCTCATGCGCAACCCCCGCAGGGTCATGAGCAAGGCGCAGATTCTCGACCGGGTCTGGAGCTACGACTTCGGTGGACGGTCGAGCATCGTGGAGATCTACATCTCCTACCTGCGCAAGAAGATCGACGCGGGCACGAAGCCGATGATCCACACCGTGCGAGGGGTCGGTTATTTGATCAAG
>JAODMG010000200.1 GCA_025464895.1 Microbacteriaceae bacterium
CGCCTCGGCGCAGACTCGGTGGCACACGGATGCACGGGCAAGGGCAACGACCAGGTGCGATTCGAGGCTGCCGTGGCCGCCCTCGCGCCAGAGCTGTCGAGCATCGCGCCGGTGCGCGACCTCGCGCTCACCCGCGACAAGGCCATTGTCTACGCGAACGAGCACAACCTGCCGATCCGGCAGAGTGCTGCGAACCCCTATTCGATCGACAAGAATGTCTGGGGCCGTGCGGTCGAGACCGGATTCCTCGAGGACCCGTGGAACGCACCGATCGAGGACCTCTACGAGTACACCCAGGACCCGTCCATCCTGAAGCCGGCCGACGAGATCGTGATCACCTTCGAGCGTGGCGTCCCGATCGCGATCGATGGCGTCGCATACTCGGCCCTCGCGATCGTCGAGAAAATGAACGAGCTCGCCGGCAAGCACGGCGTCGGCCGGATCGACGTCGTCGAGGATCGCCTGGTCGGCATCAAGAGCCGTGAGGTCTACGAGGCTCCCGGCGCGATGGCCCTGATCGAGGCGCACGAAGCGCTCGAGAGCCTCACCGTGGAGCGCGACCTCGGCCGCTACAAGCGCGGCGTCGAGGCCGAGTGGTCGAACCTGGTCTACGACGGCCTCTGGTTCTCCAGCCTCAAGCGCTCACTCGATGTCTTCATCGACGACACCCAGAGGTACGTGAGCGGGGACATCCGGCTGAAGCTCCAGGGCGGTCGCGCAGTGGTGACCGGTCAGAAGAGCGAGCAGAGCCTGTACGACTTCGACCTCGCCACCTACGACACCGGGGACACGTTCGACCAGTCGCTCTCGAAGGGCTTCATCGAGATCTGGTCGCTGCCCAGCAAGATCTCGGCGCGGCGCGATCTCGCCGGAAAATAGACCATGCCAATCGAGGGCGGCAGTGTCAAGGGCGGAAGCGACGAGCGGGCGGCCGGCTCGACGACGGAAGGCGCGCTCTGGGGCGGTCGGTTCGAAAGCGGACCGTCGCCGGAGCTCGCGCGCCTGAGCAAGTCGACGCACTTCGATTGGCAGCTCGCCCGCTATGACCTCGACGGTTCCAAGGTGCACGCGGGTGCGCTGGCCAGGGCCGGCTATCTCACGGATGGCGAGCTCACCGCGATGGTCGACGCCCTGGCGCTCCTCGGCGACCAGGTGCGGGACGGACGCTTCACCGCCCTCGAGTCCGACGAGGACGTGCACGCCGCGCTCGAGCGTGGGTTGATCGAGATCGCCGGCCCGGAACTCGGTGGAAAGCTGCGCGCCGGTCGCAGCCGCAACGACCAGATCGCGACACTCATCCGCCTCTATCTCCTCGATCACGGTGGCACCATCGCCCACCTGGTGATCGACCTGATCGACGCCATCGCGTCACAGGCGGAGGCACATCCGGCGGCCGCGATGCCCGGGCGCACGCACCTGCAGCACGCGCAGCCCGTGCTTCTCTCGCATCACCTGCTGGCCCACGCCTGGCCGCTGGTGCGAGACCTCGAGCGGCTGCGCGATTGGTCGGCACGAGCATCCGTGTCGCCATACGGCTCCGGTGCCCTCGCCGGAAGTTCGCTGGGGCTCGACCCGGCTTTCGTTGCAGAGTCGCTTGGCCTCAATCGTCCGAGCGAGAACTCGATCGACGCGACAGCGAGCCGCGATGTCGTCGCGGAGTTCGCGTTCATCACGACCCTCATCGGTATCGACCTGTCCCGGTTCGCCGAGGAGATCATCATCTGGAACACGAGGGAGTTCGGATTCGTCACCCTCCACGACTCCTACTCGACCGGGTCGTCGATCATGCCGCAGAAGAAGAACCCGGACATCGCAGAGCTGGCGAGGGGGAAGTCGGGGCGACTGATCGGCAACCTGGCCGGTCTGCTCGCGACGCTCAAGGGGCTGCCGCTCGCCTACAACCGTGACCTGCAGGAAGACAAAGAACCGGTGTTCGATTCGGTCGAGACCCTCGAAGTACTCCTTCCCGCGTTCACCGGCATGGTCGCGACGCTGCGGTTCAACACAGCGCGGATGGCGGAGCTGGCACCGCAGGGGTTCTCTCTCGCAACGGATGTCGCGGAGTGGCTGGTAACCAAGCGGGTACCGTTCCGCGACGCCCACGAGATCAGCGGGGCACTGGTCAGCTTCTGCGAGCAGCGCGGCATCGAACTGGACGAACCGTCCGACGCCGAGCTCGCCACCATCTCCCCGCATCTCACCCCGGAGGTGCGGAAGGTTCTCACTGTCGCCGGGTCCATCGGCAGTCGCACCGGCGCAGGCGGAACCGCGCCGGAGCGGGTCGCAGAGCAGCTCGTCGAACTGACCTCCAGGGTGAGGGGACTCGCGACGGCGCTCACTCCCGCGAGCGTGAAGGAGGCGCCATGACTCTCGCGAAGGATCGCAAGCGTCCGGACAAGCCCGAGCCGCGATTCAAGTGGCTGCTGCCGCTGTTCATCGTGGTCGCGGTGGTCGTCCTCGTCGGTGCCGTGATCTGGGGCATCGTCGCCGGCGTGCGCTTCTTTTAGTCGAAACAGGATGGCTAGTAGCTGGACACGCATGGCCTTCGACCGCACCGTGTTCGAGTCCCCCTCCGTCGAGGTCGCGCCGCTCCTTCTCGGAGCGGTGCTTTCCCATCACACGGATGATGGCCTGGTCTCGGCCAGAATCACCGAGGTGGAGGCGTATCTCGGCGAACTCGATCCCGGCTCGCACGCGTTTCGAGGCCAGGGCAAGAAGAACGCCGTGATGTTCGGGGAACCGGGCCACCTGTACACCTACTTCACCTACGGCATGCACGTCTGTGCGAACATCGTCTGCTCACCGGAGGGGACGGCATCCGCGGTCCTCCTCCGCGCGGGCGAAATCGTGGAGGGACTCGACCTCGCGAGATCTCGGAGAACGACGAGTCGAACGGATGCCGACCTCGCGATGGGCCCGGCCAGGCTGGCCGTTGCGCTCGGCATCACCCTCGCCGACGGCGGTCTCGATCTCGCAGACGGCCCGATGGCGCTCCGGATGCCCGGTCGGCCGAGTCCGTTCGCGACCGGACCTCGCACCGGCGTCTCTGGCGACGGAGGCGGCCTCGACTTCCCGTGGCGATTCTGGATGCCAGGAGAGCCGAGCGTTTCACCGTACAAGCCGCACGTACCCAAGAAGCGGTACTGATTCGGCAGGGTGCGAGAGTCAGCCGAGCACGACCCGAGCCAGAGCGGCACTCGCGCAGGCCCAGATCAGGCTCGCCATCGTGCCGATGATGAACCGCTCCCGAGCTTCCGAGGCGTCCAGCTCGGTGAAGCGGCCGACCCCTTTGACGGCGACGACGACCGCGATGGCCTCGGGATGCCCGGCCACGATCGAGGCGGCGACGGCGACCCGTTCCAGTATCCCGATCGTCGCGCCGCCACGGAGTACCTCACGTTTCGGCTCGGATGACACGCCCTCGGTCGTCTCGACCAGGATGCCGCCGTGGGCTCCGGCGGGACTCCCGCCACCGGCGAGGCCGAGCGCGAGGTTCACTGCCGGTCCACCGCCGACGATCGCCAGCGCGATGCAGAGCAGCGACAGCAGCACGCCGACCCCGGCCGGCGCGGGCGTGAAGCGGACCGCGGCGAGCACGAGAGCCAGCACCAGCAGTCCGCCGGAGAAGTAGGCCAGGTTCTTCTTGGTGAGAGCGAGTGCGGCGAGCACCAGCGAGCCGACGGTGATAGCCAGCAGGACGATCCAATACAGCGTGGCGAGAATGTCGAGGGGAATCATCGGTCGTGCTCCGTCCCAGCGTACTTCCGGTCAAGATTGTCGAGCAGTCTCGCCAGGGCTTCGCGTGCCGCCAGCTCGATCCGAACGCCTGCAATCTTCGCACGGCTGCTGATCGCCTGTGGCGTGACATCCAGCTCGCGGGCGACCTCGCTCTGGTTGCGTCCGGCGGAGATGAGGTCGAACAACTGCCAGCCCTCCTCCGATCGTCGTGATCGCACCAGCAACAGAAGGTCGACGAGCGCCTCCGCCTCCGACGCGGTGGGAAAGAGCGTGGACGACGGATGCCGCGGCGGCTCGTTGACGGCGAAGCGGGTGCCGCGTTTCTTGGCTCGCGTGATCGCGGCACGGGCCGCGACGAAGGCGCTGCCGTTCGCTTCGCGGGTCGCACGCGGCAGCGGCAGTCGGATCTCTCCCGCTCCAATGCCGATGCTCCACTGGTTCGTCCTCGCGAGCTCGAGGACGATGTCGATGGCGGTCGCCCCGTCCGGAGCGATCACCTGGATCTCGTCCCCGGCGTTGCGATCGACCGGAAGTGGGAGACGATCGGCCAGCCGCTGGTTGAGCGATTCGGTCGTGGCGCCCACCACGTCAACCCCGTCGCGACTGTGGATTTGGTCCGCTGTGATTACGAGCATTGAACTCCTTCCCTCAAATTCAAGGCTAACAGCTTGATATAACCAAAGTAAAGCCTAATAACTTTATATTGCATCCATCAAGTTGCCGACCTTGAATGTCGAGAGTGCTGAAACCGCGCTGCTACCGTAAGAACCATGCAGAATGCCACCAGTCTTACCGCCCAGAGCAACGATGATTCGTTCGCCGACATCTGGGAGGAGATCCTGTGGCGCGGCCTCGTCCATGTGTCGACGGATGCCGCGGAACTGAAGGCACTACTCGCCGGCCCACCGATCACCTACTACTGCGGATTCGACCCGACTGCGCCGAGCCTCCACCTCGGCAACCTCGTCCAACTGCTCCTGCTCCGCCGATTGCAGCTGGCCGGCCATCGGCCGCTCGGACTCGTCGGGGGATCGACCGGGCTCATCGGTGACCCGCGTCCCACCGCGGAACGAACGCTCAACACCAAGGACACGGTCGCACAGTGGGTGGGCTACCTGGAGGCGCAGGTCTCGCGCTACCTGAGTTTCGACGGCGAGAATGCGGCACGACTCGTCAACAATCTCGACTGGACGGCGCCGCTCAGCGCCATCGACTTCCTCCGCGACGTCGGCAAGTACTTCAGGGTCGGCACGATGCTGAAGAAGGACGCCGTCAGCGCGCGCCTGAACTCCGACGCGGGTATCAGCTACACGGAGTTCAGCTACCAGATCCTCCAGGGGCTCGACTTCCTCGAGCTCTACCGGAGCTACAACTGCGTCCTGCAGACCGGCGGATCGGACCAGTGGGGCAATCTCACCAGCGGAACCGATCTCATCCATCGGGCCGAGGGTGCGAGCGCGCATGCCATCGGCACCCCGCTGATCACGAACTCCGACGGAACCAAGTTCGGCAAGAGCGAGGGCAATGCCGTCTGGCTGGATCCCGCGCTCACCAGTCCGTACGCCTTCTACCAGTTCTGGTTGAACACGGATGACTCGGACGTGGTCGCCCGGCTGAAGATCTTCACCTTCCTCGGTCGAGCCGAGATCGAAAGACTCGCTGAGCTCGTCGCTACCGAGCCGTTCAAGCGGGAGGCGCAACGAACGCTCGCGTTCGAAGCGACGGCGCTGGTCCATGGTGAGGATGCCACCACCGCGGCGATCGCCGCGGCCCAGGCGCTCTTCGGTCAGGGGGAACTGA
>JAODMG010000063.1 GCA_025464895.1 Microbacteriaceae bacterium
GCCGAGGGCCGCGAGCGGGAGTCCGCCGCCGATGACCTTGCCGTAGGTGACCAGGTCCGGCTGCCAGCCGGCACCGTCCGGAACCACCCTGGACGCCTCGAGCCCCCACCAGCCAGCGCTGCCGACGCGGAACCCGGTGAGCACTTCGTCGAGAATGAGCAGCGAGCCGTGCTCGCGGGTGATCGCGGACAGCGCGCGGTTGAATCCTCGCTCCGGCGGGACGACCCCCATGTTGGCTGCGGCCGCCTCCACGATCACGGCGGCGATCCGCGGGCCGTGCTCCGCGAAGGTCGCGCGAACCGCGTCGAGGTCGTTGTACGGCAGCACCAGGGTTTGGGCGGCCGTCGCCTCGGTCACCCCGGCCGATCCCGGCAGCGCGAGGGTCGCAACGCCCGAGCCGGATTCGGCGAGAAGCGCGTCGGAGTGTCCGTGATAGTGGCCGGCGAACTTCACCAGCAGGTCCCGTCCGGTCGCGCCGCGGGCGAGCCGGATAGCCGTCATCGTCGCCTCGGTGCCGGTCGACACGAGCCGCAGCTTCTCGACGGCGCGCTGCACGGTGCTTTCCCTGTCCGTACCGTCGCCCTGCGTGACGGTCACCCGTTCCCGGATCAGCTCGGCCAGCTCGGTTTCGGCAGGGGTGGACGCACCGAAGGAGAGGCCGCGGGATGCGGCATCCTGAACGGCCTTGACGACGGAAGGATGCGCGTGCCCGAGGATCGCGGGACCCCACGAGCTGACCAGGTCGACGTACTCGCGGCCCTCGGCGTCTGTGACGTAAGCGCCGCGCGCGGAGACCAGGAACCTCGGGGTTCCTCCCACCGATCCGTAGGCGCGAACCGGCGAGTTCACCCCGCCGGGGATCGAGAGCTTCGCGCGGGTGAAGTAGTGCTCGTTGGAACTCATCGCAGCCAGCCGGCCAGCTCGACCGCCCAGTAGGTCAGGATGGCCTCGGCCCCGGCCCGACGGATGCTGAGCACCGACTCCTCGACGGCCCTGCGCCGATCGATCCAGCCGTTCGCCGCCGCCGCCTCGATCATCGCGTACTCACCAGACACCTGGTACGCCCAGACGGGCACCGGACTGACGGCCGCAGCGTCGGCGAGCACGTCGAGGAAGCTCATCGCCGGCTTGACCATGACGACATCCGCACCCTCTTCGACGTCGAGTGCGACCTCGCGGAGGCCCTCGCGGCGATTGCCGGTGTCGAGCTGGTAGGTGCGCCGATCGCCGACGAGCGACGAATCGACCGCCTCTCGGAACGGGCCGTAGAACGCCGAGGCGTATTTGGCCGCGTAGCCGAGGATCGCGGTGTCGGTGAAGCCGTTCGCGTCGAGGGTCTCCCGCACGGCGGCGACCTGGCCGTCCATCATCCCGCTCAGTCCGAGCAGGTGCGAACCGGCGGCCGCCTGGGCGAGCGCCATGTCGCGATAGCGCAGGAGCGATGCGTCGTTGTCGACCCTGCCGTGCTCATCCAGCACACCGCAGTGGCCGTGATCGGTGAACTCGTCGAGGCACAGGTCGGTCTGCACCACCAGCGCGTCGCCGACCTCGTCGATGAGCGCGGTGGTCGCGAGATTGAGGATGCCGTTCGGGTCGGTCGCTCCAGAGCCGACCGCATCCTTCTTCTCCGGGATCCCGAACAGCATGACCCCGCCGATGCCGGCCTCTGCCGCCTCGACCGCCGCACGCTTCAGGCTGTCGATCGAATGCTGGTTTACTCCCGGCATCGACCCGATCGGTGTCGGCGCCGTTGCGCCTTCTCGCACGAACATCGGAAGGATCAGTTCCGCCGGGTGCAGCCGGGTCTGGGCAACCAGTCTGCGCATCGCCGGCGTGCTGCGCAGGCGCCTCGGGCGTATCCGCAATGGGTCAGTCATCTGTGTTCTCCTGGATCGGGTTCTCCTGGCCGGCCGCGCTGGCCTGTGTTGCCACGACGTGATCCACCAGTGCCTCGACGAGCGAGGCGGCCGAGCGCTCCTCGGCGATCAGGTGGACGGTCAGCCCCGCGGCCCGCGCGTCGAACGCTGTGCGCGGTCCGATGCAGGCAACGATCGTGGTCTCCGGGAGCGGGGCGAGCTGCGACTGCACCTGGCGGGCGACGCTTCCCGAGGTGACCAGGACGGCACCGATGCGGCCGGATGCGACATCCGTCGTCACCTGCTCAGCCACGGGCACCCCGACTGTGCGGTATGCGGCCACGAACTCGACGTCGAGTCCGAGTTCCGCCAACCCGGCGACGAGCACCGGCTCCGCGATCTCGGATTGGAGGATGAGCACCGTTCCGAGGATGTCGGACTGCGGCCACTCCTTGAGAAGTCCGCGGGCCGAGTTGTCGCTCTCCGGAACGAAGTCGACACGGTAGCCGGCGAGCATGAGGGCGGCGCTCGTCGTCTCACCGACTGCGGCGATCCTGGTATCGACCGGAACGCTCACCTGCTGGCTGACCAGCACGTCGACCGTGGTCGCGCTGGTGATGACCAGCCAGTCGAATTTACCGTTCTCGAGACGCTTGATGGCATCCGACAGTGCTGGGCCATCGGCGGTGCTGGCGAAATTGATCATCGGAGCGATCACCGGGATGGCGCCGTAGGAGCGGAGGGTGGCAGCGACGCTGTCACCCCACTTTCCCCCGCGCGGCACGAGCACCCGCCATCCTGTGAGCGGTTTGCCCGTCCTCGTCGGCGTCACGCTGCACCACCGACGGCGGCGAGGTCGGCTGCCCCCTGCGCGAGTAGATCATCCGCTACCCGCTTACCCAGTTCGGAGGGCTGGATGGCGCGTTCCGCCGCTGACCCCTCGATGACGAGGGCGTGCGACGCGGTCAGGAATCGTATTCCATCTTCGGCATAGACGGTGGCCGAGAGGAAGAGCATACCGCCGTCGACCACGGCGGTCGCACCGACCGGCGCGGAACAGCCGGCTTCCAGGCCGGCGAGAGCCGCACGTTCCGCCAGCACGGCGAGTCGGGTCGAACTGTGGTCGAGTGTCAGCAGCACCGCGGCGAGCTCGGCAGAATGCTGCTCGCGCGTTTCGAGCGCGAGTGCGCCCTGGCCGGGAGCGGTCGGCCAGTCGTTCAGTTCGAAATATCCCGTCGCGGAATCGAGACGGCCGAGCCGTCCGAGGCCCGCGGCGGCGAGAACGACGGCGTCGAGGTCGCCGCTGCTGACCCGGCCGAGCCGGGTGTCGACATTGCCACGGATGTCGAGGATCTCCAGGTCCGGCCGGTGCGAACGAAGCTGGGCAACCCGGCGCGGAGAGCCCGTTCCCACCCTGGCTCTGGCTGGAAGGGCCTCGAGGCTCAGGCCGTCGCGCGCGCACAGCACGTCGCGGGCGTCCGCGCGCTTCGGAATGGCGCCGATCACGAGGCCGGGGACGGGATCGGTCGGAAGGTCTTTCAACGAGTGCACCAGCAGGTCGCAGCTGTCGGCCATCAGCGCGTCGCGGAGCGCACTCGCGAACACCCCTGTCCCCCCGAGCGACGCAAGGGACGCGGTGGAGTGGTCGCCTTCGCTCGCAATCTGGACCAGTTCGACCTCGAGGCCGGACGCCTTCGCGACCGCCTCGGCAACGACCCCGGTCTGGGCGAGCGCCAGGGCGCTGGCCCGCGTCCCGATTCGAATGGGTCCTGCGCCGCTCACGGTGCTACCCCCGCGAGCGCCGGCTTGAAGCCGAGGCGCACGTTCTCGCAGCATCCGGGACGACAGACGTCGTACCACGGGCCGAGTTCGGTCATCGCGGGGCGATCCTCGACGGCGGCGCCGTCCCGACGCTCCAGCACCAGGTCGACGAGGCCCGAGACGTAGGCGGCGTGCACCCCAGGCGTTGGAACCCGAATGGCGACGATCCCGAGCTCTGCCGCGGTCTCCATGGCCTCGGTGTCGAGGTCCCACTTGACCTCCATGTGGTCGCTCACGAAACCGAGGGGCACGATCACGATCGCCTTGGTTCCTCGGGCGGCCGTCTCCCGCATCGCGTCGTTGACATCCGGTCCGAGCCACGGGCTCGATGGCGGTCCGCTGCGGCTCTGGTAGACGAGGTCCCAACCGATTCCGGCGCCCGTGCCGTCCTGGGCGGCCATGACCACCTCGGCCACGGCGAGGTGCTGGGCGGCGTACGCACCCCCCTCTCCGAAGCCGCGCGATGCCGGTCCGCTGCGGTCCGCATCCGGGGTGGGGATGCTGTGGGTGGAGAAGAGCACGCGGGTCTCTTCCGGAGCGATGCCCCGTGCCGCGACATCCGCGAGCGCCTTCCGCAGTCCTTCGATGAACGGCGTGACGAATCCGGGGTGGTCGAAGAACTGGCGGATCTTGTCGATCTGGACGACCCCGGCGAGCCCGGTGTCCTCGAGCGCCTGCGCGTAGTCCTCGCGGTACTGGCGGCAGCTGGAGTACGAGCTGTACGCGCTGGTTCCGATCGCGAGGAGGCGGGTGAACCCGCGCTCATTGGCTTCGGTGATGGCATCGCGCAGGTACGGCGTCCAGTTGCGGTTTCCCCAGAGCACCGGCAGATCGATGCCGCGGCGCGCCAGTTCGGCCTCGAGCGCGGCCTTCAGCTCACGATTCTGGTCGTTGATCGGGCTCACGCCGCCGAAGGCCCGATAGTGGTGCGCGACCTCCTCCAGTCGCTCCTCCGGGATTCCGCGGCCACGGGTCACATTCCGCAGGAACGGGATGACCTCGTCCTGGCCCTCCGGACCACCGAATGAGGCCAGCAGGATGGCGTCGTAGGCCGTCGGCTCGGTGACGAACTCCGCCCCGCCGGCCGATGCTGCGGTTGCGCCTGGGACTGCCTGCGACGGCACAGAACTCACGCCAGCACCTCGACGATGTCGGACGTCGGGATGCGGCGCCCGGTGTAGAACGGAACCTCTTCGCGCACGTGCAGGCGCGCGTCGGCCTGGCGCAGGTGACGCATCAGGTCGACCAGGTCGACGAGCTCAGGGGCCTCCAGCGCGAGGATCCACTCGTAGTCGCCGAGGGCGAAGGATGCGACAGTGTTCGCGAGCACCTGGGGGAAGACCCCGCCCATGCGGCCGTGCCTGGCGAGCATCCCGCGACGCTCCTCCTCGGGAAGGAGGTACCACTCGTAGGAGCGGACGAACGGATACACGGTCAGCCAGGTCTCCGGCTCCTTGCCGCGCATGAACGCCGGCAGGTGGTTCGCGCTGAATTCCGCGTCGCGATGCACCCCCATCGCGTTCCAGGTCGGCAGCAGCGGGGCGAGTAGCGGGGAACGACGCAGCTCGCGCAGCGCCTTCTGCAGGGTCTCCGGCGCGCCGCCGTGAAGCCAGACCATGATGTCGGCGTCGGAGCGGAGCGACGACACGTCGTAGAAGCCGCGAACGACGACCCCGTCGGCCTCCACGGCGGCGACGGTCGCATCCAGGGCGGCGACGGCAGCACCCGGATCGCTGCCGTTCGGATTGCCTACTCCCGGCACGGCGGACGGGTCGCGGCGAAACACCGCCCACAGGGTGAAACCGGATGCGGGTGTCGGCTCAGAGGAGGTTGTTGCCTCTGTTGTGGTGCTCATGCCGTCTATCCTCCCCCGCGCACGCGCGAGATCAAAAAGCGGCGTTGCTCTTGTATTTTTGTTTGTCTGGTCAGTGATTTATAAAAGTGGTGCCGAGTCGTCTGCGAGACGGATCGAACGGGCTGCGGATGCCTCAGTCGTCGCCGAAGATCGCCCAGGCGACGAGCCCACCGATGACGATGACCGCCGCGGTCGCTCCGACAATCCAGGGAACCGGATTGCTCTCGTACGACGTCTTCGCATTACGACCGAGCTTGCTCAGCTGCTTCGGCACGTTCAGCTTGTCTTCGATGGCGTCGAGGGTGTTCTCCAACTCGGCCCTGGTCGACGTGATCTTGTTTTCTGCCGATGGTGTGCTCATGTCGTTCCTCGCTTTCCGATGCCTTTGATCGCCATGACGTCTTTCTTTACGCTCTTGATCGTTTCAGTCGGAGCTGGAGGAATGCCGCGCTTGACCTGTGTAACCCCGATTCCGACCAGGATCGCGGTGATGATCAGCAACGCGATACCCACGATCAGCGCCGCCAGCCAAGCGGGCAGGGCGACGGCAATTCCGAGAATTGCGGTCGCGATGAGTACGGCGATGGCAAAGAAGGCGAAAAACCCCGCCGCGGCGAATAACCCGATCCCGACACCGGCGTGCTTGGCCTTGGCGAGCATCTCGGTTTTGAGCTGTTCAATCTCTTCCCTGACCAGGTCGCCAAGCAATCTCGGTAGGTCGGCGATAAGGGCGAATAGCGATCGTTTCTTCGACGTTGACTCGCTCATAACGCCACCTACTCTGAGCTGGCTGACTTCGAACTGGCCGACTTCGTCGAACGGGACGCGGGCTTGCGCGTCGAAGCCGACTTCGACGCCGTCGCCCTACGGGTGGATCCGCTGACCTGGGAAGCGACCTTCTTGGCACCATCGGTGAGGAAGTCGACGACCTCTGGGGCCTTGTCCTTCGCGAAATCCTCCGCGTTCCTGACCTGGCGCTGTACCTTCGGGTCGTGCCAGAGATTACCGGCGACGCGCTTGATATCGTCGTAACGCTCGCGACCGGCACGGGCGCCGAGCACATACCCGGCAGCCAGACCAACGATCAGAAGTACTTTTCCGCGCATGGTTCCTCCGTTCGGTTTTCGCCGGGCGACCGGCGGAAAGCTCGGTTGACCCTTCCAGCGTAGTCCCGGCTACTGCTCGAAATCTCGCAGTAATTTTTCGACTTGCTGTCTGGCCTGGCCGACAACGGCGGCCAGGCCGACGCCCGCGACGCTCTCGCCGATAACGATGACACCCTCGGGAACCGGCTGGGCGGCCGGCGGGGCCGGCCAGCCGACGCGGGCGAAGCCGACGACACTCGCGGGTGGTATCGGCACACCCAGCAGCTTCTCGGCATCCGAACGCGCCTGCTCCTGGAGGCCCTGCGGCGCGACATCCGCGTTGTAGGACAGTCGAATCACATGCCTCCCCTTGCCCACCGTCGCCGCGAGCCACGGCCACTTCGCCGTGGTGTGGGTCAGGGCCTTGGCGAGGATGCCGTGGGCACCGGGGGCGACGAGGAGTCCGGTTCCGCGAGGCGCGTCATCCAGTTGGGGAGAATCGACGACAAGGGTGGCCAGCACGATCGTGTCCGCCCCTTGACCGCCGAGTTGGCAGGCCTGGATGACGCGGTCGGCTTCGAGCACCTCCCCGCTTCGCAGCGTGACCCGATCGGCCCTGACATCGTCGACCGGCGAGTCGAGCCTGACTTCGACGCCGAGCCTCGGGAGCTTCTCCGCCAGCGTCTCGACCAGCCGCGCTATTCCGCCATCGATACCGTTGACCGCAGAACCGGCCGGGGCGGCACCCCGCAGCTCGAGCACGGCCTGGGCGAGGGAGTTCTTGGCGAGCAGTGCCTTCCGCAGGCCGGGGGCGACGACGTCGACATCCAGTTCGTCCGGATGGCGCGAGTGCACGCCGAGCACCACCGGGGCGACGAGGTCGTCGAGGATCCTGTTGCCCATCCGACGCCGCACCAGGCCTCCGAGGGTGCGCTCCTTCGAGCCGGTGAGCATCAGCAGCGAGTCGAGCTGGGCGCGAAATGCCCCGGCGAGGCCGACGACGGCGATGACGTCGGCGGCCAGTGGGGTGCCAGGGATGCCGAGCAGTCCGGACTTAGGCATCGGAACCGCGTGCCCGTGGCTGCGCTGCAACCAGGCGCCGGCCGGATTCGGGGCGCGCACCTGGTCGCCGAGCCCCAGGTCGACGGCAAGGCTCGCGACCGTTCCTCGACGAGTGGCGAAGCTCTCGGCGCCGCTGTCGACGCGGATTCCGGCGATGTCCTGGCTGGCCACCTTTCCACCGAGAGAACCGGATGCCTCGAGCAGGGTGACCACAACGCCGCCGAGCGCGAGTTCCCGCGCGGCGACGAGCCCGGCGATACCCCCGCCGACGATGACGACGTGCCGTTCATCCTTGGGCACGGCACCACCCACCGGCACCGCATCACCGACCGGCACCGCACTCACCTCGATTGGACGGGCTGCGCGTGCGTGAACTCGACGATCCTGGTGAGCACCGTCGGGTCGGTGTCCGGCGGAACGCCGTGTCCGAGGTTCAGCACGTGGGCTGGGGCCTCTGCCCCGCTCGCGAGGACCTCGAGGATGTGGGCCTCGAGCACCGGCCAAGGCGCCGAGAGCATCGCCGGGTTGAGGTTGCCCTGCAGCGGCACCGTTCCGCCGAGCCGCCGGTCGGCTTCTGCGAGGGTGATCCGGTCGTCGACTCCCATCACGTCGGCGCCGATGGCGTGCATCGAGCGCAGCAATTCTCCGGTGGCTACGCCGAAGTGCACGACGGGAACGCCGAGCTCCTTGACCGGCGCGATAGCCCTGGCCGAGTACGGCGCCACCCGCGCCTCGTAGTCGGCCACCGACAGCGTCCCGACCCACGAGTCGAACAGTTGCGCGGCGCTGGCCCCGGCCTGGACCTGGGCACGCAGGAATTCACCGGTGACGTCGGCGGCCCAGCTGAGCAGCAGGTCCCAGGTCTTCGGGTCGGAGTGCATGAGTGCGCGGGCGCGCAGCTGGTCTTTCGACGGTCCGCCCTCGACGAGATAGGAGGCGAGGGTGAACGGTGCGCCGGCGAAACCTA
>JAODMG010000080.1 GCA_025464895.1 Microbacteriaceae bacterium
CCCGCTAAGGTTGCCCTCCGATCGTCGACTCAACCGAATCGCAGGTCCAAGCAGTCTCATCATCTTCGGCGTGACAGGTGACCTGTCACGAAAGAAGCTCATGCCGGCTGTGTATGACCTCGCCAACCGAGGGCTGTTGCCGCCGGGGTTCGCCCTCGTCGGTTTCGCCCGTCGAGACTGGGAAGACCAGGACTTCGCCCGGGTCGTGCACGACGCCGTCAAACAGTACGCCCGCACCCCATTCGATGAGGATGTCTGGGCCCAGCTGGCCCAGGGCATCCGCTTCGTGCAGGGCGAGTTCGACGATGACGCGGCGTTCGAGCAGCTCAAGGAGACGCTGGACGAGCTCGATCACACCAGGGGGACCATGGGCAACCATGCCTTCTACCTCTCGATCCCGCCGAAGTCGTTCCCCCAGGTGACGGAGCAGCTGCGGCGCTCCGGGCTCGCCGAGCAGAGCGACGGCCAGTGGCGTCGCGTCGTGATCGAGAAGCCGTTCGGCAGTGACCTGAAGACGGCGCGAGAACTGAACGACGTCGTCGAGTCGGTGTTCCCGGCGGATTCTGTCTTCCGGATCGACCACTACCTCGGTAAGGAGACGGTTCAGAACATCCTCGCGCTGCGGTTCGCCAACCAGCTCTACGAACCCATCTGGAACGCCAATTTCGTCGATCACATCCAGATCACGATGGCGGAGGACATCGGCGTCGGTGGTCGTGCAGGCTACTACGACGGTATCGGCGCCGCGCGCGACGTCATCCAGAACCACCTGCTCCAGCTCCTCGCCCTCACGGCGATGGAGGAGCCGGTCTCGTTCAATGCCGCCGACCTCCGCGCCGAGAAGGAGAAGGTGCTCTCGGCCATCCGGCTTCCGGCCGACCTCTCCCACTCGACCGCTCGTGGACAGTACTCAAGCGGGTGGCAGGGCGGCGAGAAGGTCGTCGGCTTCCTCGAGGAGGACGGGATGGACCCGGAATCCCTCACCGAGACCTTCGCTGCCATCCGGCTCGACATCGGCACCCGCCGCTGGGCCGGCGTTCCGTTTTACCTTCGGGCGGGCAAGCGCCTCGGCCGAAGGGTGACCGAGATCGCCGTCGTCTTCAAGCGTGCCCCGCAGTACCTGTTCGCGGAGAGCCAGACCTCGGCCCTCGGCCAGAACGCGCTGGTGATCCGAGTCCAGCCGGATGAGGGTGTCACCATCCGCTTCGGCTCGAAGGTCCCAGGGGCCGGCATGCAAGTGCGTGACGTCACCATGGACTTCGGCTACGGACACGCGTTCACCGAAGCGAGCCCGGAGGCCTATGAGCGCCTTATTCTCGACGTACTCCTCGGCGACCCTCCCCTGTTCCCGCGCCACCAAGAGGTGGAGCTGAGCTGGAAGATCCTCGATCCGATCGAGGAGTTCTGGGCGACCCAGGGTCAGCCGGAACAATACAAACCCGGCACATGGGGCCCAGCCTCCGCCGATGAACTCCTCGCCCGCGACGGCAGAACCTGGAGGCGTCCATGATCGTCGACCTACCCGACACCACTACCAGCCAAATCTCGAAGACGCTGGTCAAGATCCGAGAAGAGGGCGGCGCTGTCGCCCTCGGCCGGGTGCTGACCCTCGTCATCTCCACGGCCCTCGGGCACGAGGAGGAGGCGATCGAGGCGGCGAACGACGCCTCTCGCGAGCATCCGATGCGGGTCATCGTCATCTCGACCGACGGCAATTCTTCTGCCAAGGACGATGCACGCCTCGACGCCCAGATCCGCGTCGGCGGCGACGCCGGCGCGAGCGAGGTCATCATCCTGAAGGCCTACGGAGAGACGGCATCCGATGAGGAGGGACTGGTCACCGGTCTGCTCCTCCCGGACGCACCGGTGGTCGCCTGGTGGCCGGCCGAAGCCCCTCCCGTCGTGTCCCAGTCGCCACTCGGACGGATCTCGCAGCGCCGGATCACGGATGCGGCGGCGCAGCGTAACCCGCGCGAATTCCTCGAGCACCTGTCGTCGACCTACCAGCCGGGCGACACCGATTTCGCCTGGACCAGGTTGACCCTCTGGCGTGCCCAGCTCGCCGCGGTCCTCGACCAGCCGCCGTACGAGACGATCACCCAGGTGGAGGTGCATGGTGCATCCGACTCGCCGTCGACGTCCCTCTTGGCGGCCTGGCTGCAGTTGCAGTTGCAGATCCCGGTCAAACACGAGCTGATCCCGCCGTCCACCGGGCCGGGCGGTATCCAGGGAGTGAGGCTGCACCGGGCATCCGGCGTCATCGAGCTCGAGCGCAACCACCCGAACATTGCGACGCTGACTCAGCCGAATCAGCCGGTGCACGACATTTCACTCCCCCGCCGCAACCTCCGCGATTGCCTCGCGGAAGAGCTCCGGCGACTTGACCCCGACGATCTTTTCGGCGAGGTTATTCAGAAGGGTTTGGCCCAGCTGGACCAGCCATCGACGATCCAATCAAAGAAATCCAAGGCCACATCGAAGTGAGCAACGAACGCAGAGTCCTTGTGCACGCGGATAAAGAAGAGCTGACCGGATCGGTCGCAGCGCGATTTATCACCAAGGTGGTGGACCTACTCGACGAACAACCCGCCGTGAATATTGTTCTCACCGGCGGGACCGTCGGCATAGGGGTACTCGCTGCGATCAATGCCTCTCCGGCCAGGATGAGCGTCGACTGGTCTCGCGTCCACCTGTGGTGGGGTGACGAGCGCTGGCTGCCACGGGGTGACGCCGAGCGCAACGACCAGCAGGCACGTGATGCGCTGCTCGATCACGTGGCGCTGCAGCCCGAGAACATCCATTGGCCGCCGGCACCGGATGAGATCGACGACTTGGATGCCGCCGCGGCGTCGTATGCGAGCGCCCTCGCCGAGGCAGCCGAGGACGGCGGCGATTTGCCGCGCTTCGACATCACGTTCCTCGGGGTAGGACCGGACGGTCACATCGCGTCTCTGTTCCCCAACCGCGAAGGAATGCGGGTGACGGATGCGACGGTGATCGGGGTGCGCAACTCCCCGAAGCCTCCTCCGGAGCGGATCAGCCTCACCCTGTCGGCGATCAACAGCTCCGATCGTGTCTGGCTGGTCCTGGCTGGGGCAGACAAGGCCTCCGCGCTCGGCCTGGCCCTCGCGGGTGCGACCATGCTCGAGGTTCCTGCCGCTGCTGCGCAGGGCCGCAAGCGCACCGTGTTCTTTGTGGATGAGGATGCCGCGGCCGAGGTCTCGGACGACCTGATCGTCTCCGAGTACTAGAGAAGCGAGTACTAGAGAAGCGCGCTGAACTGCCACAATCAGGCGAGGTTCCTCGGGTTGGGGAGCTAGTTGGCGCAGAAGCTAGTTCGAGCTGACCGTTCCGCGGCGAGCCCGGAGCTGGTCGATCGCCTCGTCGAGAAGGCTTGCCGCCTCTTCTTCCGTGCGACGTTCCTTCACGTAGGCGAGGTGGGTCTTGTACGGCTCGAGCTTGGCGACGAGGGGCGGATTCTCCTTGTCGCGACCGGCCGGGGTGCCGCAATTCGGGCAATCCAGCGTCTCCGGGATCTCTTCCGGTTCGATCGTAGCGAGAAAGTATGGGCTCAGTTCGTGGCCGTTCGCGCACCAGTAGAAGACCTGGATGCGCTCGGCGTGGAATCCACGATCCTGCTCGCCCATCGGCCCTGCGCCGACACGGGAACCACGAATTGCGCTACCACCTGAAGCCATGCTGTGTCCTATCCGGCTGAGTCGAATTTGGTGATGAGACCGAGAACCACGATGCAGATGATCCAGACCAGCCCCAGGATTACAGTGATGCGGTTGAGGTTGCGCTCGGCGACCCCGGATGCGCCGAGGTTGGACGTGACTCCGCCGCCGAACATGTCAGAAAGACCTCCGCCGCGTCCGCGGTGCAGGAGGATGAGAAGGGTCAGCAGGAGACTCGTGATACCGAGCACCACCTGCAGGATGACCTGAAGAATTTGCACGAAAAGCCTTTCTGGCGCGCGACAAAGCGCTGTTCAGTATACCCGGGATACGCGCGAGGTTAGGTGCCGACGTGCTGCTGGTATCGAACGATGCTCGAAAACTCGGCGATATCGAGGCTCGCACCACCGACCAGGGCACCGTCGACGTTCGGCTGGCGCATGAATCCGGCGATGTTCGAGGCCTTGACCGAGCCACCGTAGAGGATCCTGGTTGACGCTGCGGCATCCGCCCCGATGCTCTCGGCCAGGACGGCGCGCAACTGGCCGGCGACCTGTTCTGCCTGCTCGGGGGTCGCGGCCTGTCCAGAGCCGATCGCCCAGACCGGCTCGTACGCGACGACGAGGTTCGCGCCATCGGCGATGCCGGAGAGCGCCGCCCTGAGCTGGGCGACGGGGACCGCGCTAGGACCGTGGGTCTCGAGATCCTCTGCCGTCTCGCCGACGCAGACGATCGGAACGAGCGAGTGCCTGATCGCCGCGGCGGTCTTGGCGGCAACGACCTCATCGGTCTCGTTGTGGAGCGTGCGGCGCTCGGAGTGGCCGATGATCACGTACTCGCACTCGAGTGCCTTGAGGAACGCCCCGGAGATCTCGCCGGTGTACGCGCCGGAATCCTGGGAGGACAGGTCCTGCCCGCCGTACTTCAGCGAGTACTTGTCGGCGCGCGCGATCGTCTGCACGGAGCGCAGGTCGGTGAACGGCGGGAAGACCGCAACCTCGACCTTCGCGTAGTCGTGTTTCGCATCCTGGAGGCTCCAGTCGAGCTTCTGGACGAACGCGATCGACTGAAGGTGGTCGAGGTTCATCTTCCAGTTGCCGGCGATCAGTGGAAGCCGACCGCCATTCTGCACCGTTACTGCCATCCGAGGACCTCCAGGCCGGGTAGACGCTTGCCCTCGAGGAATTCGAGACTTGCACCGCCACCAGTAGAAATATGACCGAACTGCTCGTCGTGGAAGCCGAGAGTGCGAACCGCGGCGGCAGAGTCTCCGCCGCCGACGACGGAGAGGCCGTTGACCGCGGTCAGCGCCTCGGCGACGGTGCGAGTTCCGGCCGCGAACGGCGCCAGTTCGAATACGCCCATCGGTCCGTTCCAGAACACCGTCTCGGATGCACGGATGACCTCGGCGAATCTCGCCGCGGTGTCTGGGCCGATATCCAGCCCGAGACCCGAGCTGCCCCACGGGCTGCTCTCGATCGAGTCGACCGGTCGTACCTGGTGCTCCGCGTCCGCGCCGAACTTCGACGCGACGACGACATCCGTCGGCAGCACGATCTCGACACCGCGCGCGCGTGCCTCGTCGAGGTAGCCGCGGACGGTGTCGATCTGGTCCTTCTCCAGGAGACTCGAACCGACCTGGTGGCCGAGCGCCGCGAGGAAGGTGAACATCATCCCGCCGCCGATGAGGAGCGAGTCGACCCGCGGAAGGAGGTGGGCGATGACGCCGAGCTTGTCAGACACCTTCGAGCCGCCAAGCACAACCGCGTACGGTTTTGCCGGCTTCTCGGTCAACCGGTCGAGCACGTCGAGCTCCGTGGCGATCAGCAGGCCGGCCGCACTCGGAAGGAGCTTCGCCAGCTCGTAGACGCTCGCCTGCTTGCGGTGGACGACGCCGAAGCCGTCGGAGATGAACGCGTCGCCGAAGACGGCGAGACGTTTCGCGAAGGCTTCACGCTCTTCGTCCTTCTTCGAGGTCTCCCCCGCGTTGAAGCGCAGGTTCTCGAGAAGTGCGACGTCCCCGTCCTGGAGAGCGTCCACCGCCTCGTGCGCGCCGGTGCCGACCGTGTCCTGGGCGAAGGTCACCGGTTTGCCGAGCAGCTCACAGAGTCGCTGGGCGACCGCGGCGAGCGTGTACTTGGCATCCGGTGCGCCGTCGGGTCGTCCCAGGTGTGAGACGACCACGACGCGCGCGCCGGCATGGATCAGTTCGTTGATTGTCGGGAGCGACGCGCGAATTCGCCCGTCATCCGTGATCACGCCGTCCTTGAGCGGGACGTTGAGATCGCAGCGAACGATCACCCTCTTGCCGGCGAGTGAACCGAGACTTTCGATGGTCCGAAGCGTCATGACTGCCTGCCCTGTCGCGACGATCCGATTAGGAGAGACGCTCTGCGACGTACTCGGTGAAGTCGACGAGACGGTTGGAGTAGCCCCACTCGTTGTCGTACCAGCCCGCAACCTTCACCTGGTCGCCGATCACCTTGGTGAGGCCGGCGTCGAAGATGCAGGAGTGCGGGTCGCCCTGGATGTCGCTCGAGACGATCGGGTCCTCGGTGTAGCTGAGGTAACCCTTGAGCACGCCACTCTCAGCCGCGGCCTTGTAGGCTGCGTTGACCTCGGCGACGGTCACCGGACGGCTCGCCTGAACGGTGAGGTCGACGATGGAACCGGTCGGCACCGGAACGCGAAGCGCGTAACCGTCGAGCTTTCCGACGAGCTCCGGGAGCACGAGGCCGAGGGCCTTCGCCGCTCCGGTGGAGGCCGGGATGATGTTGAGCGCCGCGGCGCGGGCGCGGCGCAGGTCGCTGTGCGGGCCGTCCTGCAGGTTCTGGTCTGCTGTGTACGCGTGAACGGTGGTCATAAGGCCGCGCTCGATGCCGAACGCCTCCATGAAGACCTTGGCGAGAGGCGCGATGCAGTTCGTGGTGCACGAGGCGTTGGAGAGGATGTGCTGGGTCGCGGGGTCGTAGGATCCCTCGTTGACGCCCATGACGAAGGTTCCGTCGTCGCCGGTTGCCGGGGCCGAGATGACGACCTTCTTGGCACCGGCGTCGATGTGCTTCTGCGCATCCTTGGCGTTGGTGAAGCGGCCGGTCGACTCGATGACGATGTCGACACCCAGAGCGCCCCAGCCGAGGTCTGCGGGGTCACGCTCGGCGAGCACCTTGATGCGGTGGCCGTCGACGACGATGAACTCTCCGTCCACCTCAACCGTCTCGGTCAGGCGGCCATTGACGGAGTCGTACTTGAGCAGGTGAGCGAGCGACTTCGGGTCGGTGAGGTCGTTTACGGCGACGACCTCGAGGTCTGCTCCCTGCGCGAGAACCGCGCGAAAGTAGTTGCGGCCAATGCGGCCGAAGCCGTTAATCCCGATCTTGACGGTCAAGAGAACTCCTGATGCTGACGTGCCCGAACGGGCGACTTTTGTTGGGGGGTGCTTGCGGGTCAAACGCTGGCCCAGATGGGATGTGCCCGGAGTTTTACTCCGGGCACTTCGCCGCTATGACAGTACCAGCAGGCCGTTCGTCTTTTCGCGCGCGACCTGGAAGCGCTGCTGGACGTTGTCCCAGTTCGCGATGTTCCAGAATGCCTTCACGTAATCCGCGCGCACGTTCTTGTAGTCGAGGTAGTAGGCGTGCTCCCAGACATCCAGAAGCAATACGGGAACCGTGCCCGCTGCGAAGTTGCTCTGCTGGTCGAAGTACTGCTGGACCAACAGCTTCTGGCCGATCGAGTCCCACACCAGCGCTGCCCAACCAGAGCCCTGGACGCCGAGCGCCGCTGCCGTGAAGTGCGCGGCGAACTTGTCGAACGAGCCGAAGTTGTCATCGACCGCTGCCGCCAGCTCGCCGGTCGGCTTGTCGCCGCCGTTCGGGGAGAGGTTCGTCCAGAAGATCGAGTGGTTGACGTGACCACCGAGGTTGAAGGCGAGGTCCTTCTCCAGCTTGTTGACGTTGGCGAAGTCGTTCGAATCACGTGCCTCTGCGAGCTTCTCGAGAGCGGTGTTCGCACCAGTCACATAGGCCTGATGATGTTTGGTGTGATGAAGTTCCATGATCGCGCCACTGATGCTCGGTTCGAGCGCGGCGTAGTCATATCCGAGTTCCGGAAGCGTATATTCAGCCATTAGTCCATCTCCTAGCGTGTATTCCCGGCACGCCAATCGGCGCGATTTCGGGCGACTTTTTCAGTCTAGTAGCGTCAACTCGGGGGCCTGTCGGATGCTTCCCAGCCTCAGAATCGAAGCAGCCGTTCAGGCGTCTTCGTAGTCCGGTGGGAGGTTGGCGTCGGTTCCGGGAATCCCCTGCTCGACCGCCTGTTTGTCTGCCATGGCGAGCAGTCGGCGGATCCGACCGGCGACGGCATCTTTTGTCATCGGCGGATCGGCGTGGTGACCGAGCTCGTCGAGGCTCGAGTCGCGGAACCTGAGACGCAACTCCCCCGCGTACTTCAGGTGGTCGGGAAGGTTGCCCTCGAGAATCTCGAGGGCTCGCTCGACCCTGGCGCACGCGGCCACCGCCGCCTGAGCAGAGCGTCGAAGGTTGGCGTCGTCGAAGTTGACCAGCCTGTTCGCTGTGGCCCTGACCTCGCGGCGCTGGCGCAGTTCTTCCCAATTCAGCAGGGTGGCGTGCGCTCCCATGTGCACGAGCATGGCGCTGATGGCCTCGCCATCGCGGATGACGACACGGTGCACTCCCCTGACCTCGCGCGCCTTTGCGGCGATCCTCAATCGGCCGGCAGCACCGACCAACGCCATCGCCGCTTCGTTGCCGGGGCAGGTTATCTCCAGTGCGGCCGATCTACCTGGATCGGTCAACGTGCCGTTGGCGAGGAAGGCGCCGCGCCAGACGGCGGCCAACTCATCGCGAGAGCCGGTGGTGAGCTTGTTCGGAAGTCCGCGGATCGGTCGCCTGCGTGCATCCAGTAGCCCGGTCTGGCGGGCAAGCGTCTCTCCTCCATCGAGCACCCGGACGAGATAATGGTTGGTCCGGCGAAGCCCGGAAGCCGAAATGACGGATACCTCGCTCCTGACCCCGTAGATCTCTGCCAGGTCTTTGCGGACCCTCCTTGCCAACTGCGGGGTGTCGAGTTCCGATTCGACCGCGATCCTGCCGGAAATCAAGTGGAGCCCGCCCGAGAACCGAAGAATGGTCGCCAGTTCCGCCGCTCGAACCGTTGTCTTGGTCACATCGATACGGGAGAGTTCGTCTTTGACGTCGGCAGTAAGAGCCAATCGAGAATTCCTTTGCTTATTTCGAGTGACGTGCGCGTCACTCACGACCGAGATCGCGATGTTTCACACTGACCGCCACACCGGCCTGTGCGCGAAGCACACCCGCCAGCTTTTCAGCGACCGCGACAGAGCGATGCTTTCCCCCCGTGCATCCAATGGCGATAGTAGCGTGTCTCTTGTTCTCGCGCTGGTACCCGGCGAGCACCGGTTCCAGGGCTTTTGCATAGTTTTCGATGAACTCGGCTGCGCCGGTCTGGCGCAGCACGTAGTCGCTGACCATCGGCTCGAGACCGGTATGCGCGCGCAACTCCGGCACCCAGAACGGATTGGGGAGGAACCTCATGTCGGCGACGAGGTCGGCGTCGGCAGGCAGCCCGTATTTGAAGCCGAAGCTCAGCACGGTGAGCTGCAGGCCCGGCATATTCTCAGCCGCGAATGTATCGGAGACCATCGTCGCCAACTGGTGAATGTTGAGGTCGGACGTGTCGATGATGATGTCGCTAGACTCACGCATCGACAGCATCCGGTTGCGCTCCTCGATAATGCCGTCGAGGAGTGTCCCATCGCCCTGGAGCGGATGCGGCCGCCGGACCTGTTCGAACCGCCGCACGAGGGCCGTGTCGGTGGCCTCCAGGAACAGTACGCGCACCGCGGCTCCGTCGCGGAGACTCTCGACCAGCTCCTGCAGGTCGGAGAACAGGCGACCGCCGCGCACGTCGACGATGGCCGCGATCTTCGGTAGGGTCTCACCGGCGCGGCCGGCGAGTTCTACCAGCGGTCTGAGCATCTGCGGTGGCAGGTTGTCGACGACGTACCAGCCGAGATCCTCGAGCGCGTTGCCGACCGTCGAGCGGCCGGCGCCGGACATTCCGGTGACGATCAGCACTTCCTGGCTGTGTCTTGCGTCGTTCATCCGAGCTTCTGCCTTCGCTTGTGGTACGAACCGCCTGGTTCAAGACTATCCACCCGCAGGAGCGCTCTCAGTCGCGGAGTCGTTCGAAGACCGCATCGGCGATTGCCGGACCGATCCCTTTCACCTCTGCTATCGCATCCGGCCGCGCGGCCCTGAGCTGGGTGACCGAACCGAAATGCCTCAGGAGCTCACGCACCCTGGCTGGACCGAGTCCCGGGATCTCGGCGAGGATGGAGGTGACATCCCGTGCCCGTCGTTGCCTCTGGTAGGTGATCGCGAACCGGTGTGCCTCGTCCCGGATCCGCTGGAACAGGAACAGCGCGTCGCTGTTCCTGGGAAGGATGACGGGGTAGTCGGAGTCGGGCAGCCAGATCTCCTCGAGGCGCTTGGCGATGCCGCACAACTGGATGCCGGTGATTCCCGCATCGCGGAGCGCTCGCGCCGCCGCGGAGACCTGGGGTTGTCCTCCGTCGACGATGAGGAGGTTCGGCCGGTAGGCGAATTTCCTCGGGGCTCCATCTTCTTCCGAGGTCGGGGTGTCGTCCGAGAGGTGGGCGAGCCTCCTGCTCAGCGTCTGGTAGATCGACTCGGTGTCGTCGGTCGACTCGGGGATACTGAACCGGCGGTACTGGTCCTTGCGCGGCAGACCGTCTTCGAAGACCACCATCGACGCCACGATGTTCGTTCCACTCAGGTGGGAGACGTCATAGCACTCCATCCGGAGCGGCGCGTCATCCATGCCCAGTGCCTCCTGGATGTCTGCGAGGGCCTGGGAACGGGCCACGAAATCGCCGCTACGGCGGGTCTTGTACAGCACAAGGGCGTTCCGCGCGTTGGTGCCAACCGTCTGGGCGAGGGCGGCGAGGTCGCCGCGTTGGGCCACCCTGAGGGTCACTTTGCCGGGTGCCCTTCCACCCTGCGCCCCTTCACCCTGCGCCCCTCCACCTTGGGCCTGGCCGCCCCTGACACCGGTCAGCCACAGTTCGAGCTCGCGGGAATCCGCGGGCAGCTCCGGAACGACAACCTGGCGGGGCGGAACCGATCCGTCTTCGTAGGCGTTCTGCAGCACAGTCTCGACCAGTTCGCCGAGTTCGACATCGAGCTCCTTGTCGACCACCCAACCCCGAACACCACGGATGCGGCCACCACGGACCATGAACTGTTGGACGGCAGCGGCGAGCTCGTCGTGGGCGATCCCGAAGATGTCGGCGTCAACGTCGTCACCGAGCACGATCGCGCTCTTCGACAGGGCCGTCTCGAGGGCGACGATCCTGTCGCGGAATTTAGCTGCGCCCTCGTAGTCCTGGGCCGCTGCTGCGGTTTTCATACTCTTGCCGAGGTCGCCGAGGTATTTGGAGTCATTGCCCGCCATGAATGATGCGAAGTCCAGGGCGATCGACTTGTGCTCCTCTTTCGTCACCCGTCCGACGCATGGCGCAGCGCACTTGCCGATGTCTCCGAGGAGGCACGGCCTCCCTGTCTGCTCTGCACGCTTGTATGTTGCGTCGGAGCAGCTGCGCATCGGGAATGCCTTCAGCATCAGGTCGACGGTCTCCCGAATCGCCCAGACCTTGGTGTAGGGCCCGAAATAGCGAGCATCTTTTAGGTTCTTGTTGCGGGTCACCAGCACCCGAGGCACCGGCTCGCCGAGGGTGATGGCGAGGTAGGGGTAGGACTTGTCGTCTTTGAACTGCACGTTGAAAGGGGGATTGAACTCCTTGATCCAGGTGAACTCCAACTGGAGAGCCTCGAACTCGGTTCCGACCACCGTCCATTCGACCGAGCTCGCGCTCAGCACCATGCGTCTGGTGCGCTCGTGCAGGCTCGGAAGCGGGGCGAAGTAGTTGCTCAACCTGGCCCGGAGGTTTTTCGCCTTGCCGACGTAGAGTACGCGCGCCGCAGCATCCCGGAACCGGTAGACACCCGGTTGGGTGGGGATCTCGCCGGCTTTCGGCCGATAACTGACGGTGTCGACCATGTCGGTTACCCGGTCGCGCGCATTGCGGCAGAAGGATCCTTTGCTGCGCGCGACTTGCTTTGGCGAATCTTCGGCGCGCGGGCGTGCTGCGCGCGACCATCCGATTCGAGCACCTCTTTCAGGAAGACGCCGGTGTGGCTCTTCTTGACCGTCGACAGGTGTTCCGGCGTGCCGGTCGCGAGGATCTCTCCCCCGCCCGCGCCACCCTCTGGACCCAGGTCTATCAGCCAGTCCGCCGACTTGATGACGTCGAGATTGTGCTCGATCACGACGACGGTGTTGCCCTTGTCGACCAGGCCGTTCAGCACCAGCAGGAGCTTTCGGACGTCTTCGAAGTGCAGGCCGGTCGTCGGCTCGTCCAACACATAGATGCTCCGGCCGGCCGAACGCTTCTGGAGCTCGGTCGCCAGCTTGACCCGCTGGGCCTCTCCCCCGGACAACGTCGTGGCGCTCTGGCCGAGCCGCACGTAGCCGAGTCCGACCTCGACCAGCGTCTTCAGGAAGCGACTGATCGCTCCGATCGCCTCGAAGAAGTCGGCAGCCTCGCTGATCGGCATGTCGAGCACCTCGGCGATGTTCTTGCCCTTGTACCGCACCGCGAGGGTGTCGCGGTTGTAGCGCGCGCCGCCACAGACCTCGCAGGCGACGTACACATCCGGCAAGAAGTTCATCTCGATCTTGATCGTTCCGTCGCCGGCGCAGTTCTCGCAGCGGCCACCCTTGACGTTGAAGCTGAAACGACCTGGCAGATAGCCGCGGGCCTTTGCGTCGCCCGTCTCGGCGAAGAGGTTGCGGATCTTGTCGAAGACGCCGGTGTAGGTCGCCGGGTTGGAGCGCGGAGTGCGCCCGATCGGGTTCTGGTCGACGTGGACCACCTTGTCGAGGTTGTCGAGCCCACTGACCCTGGTGTGCTTGCCCGGGATCTGTCGTGCGCCATTGAGCTCATTCGCGAGGACGCGGTAGAGGATGTCGTTGATCAGCGAAGACTTGCCTGAGCCGCTCACCCCGGTGACGGCGATGAACGTTCCGAGCGGGAAGTCGACCGTGACGTTCTTCAGGTTGTTGGCCCGTGCACCCTCGACAGTGAGCAGCCGCTTCTTGTCGATCGGGCGACGGGTCGCCGGAATCGGGATCGACCGGCGACCGGAAAGGTAGTCACCGGTGATCGACGAGCGGTTTTCCAGCAGGTCGGCGTACGAGCCGGAGTGGACAACCATGCCGCCGTGTTCGCCGGCCCCCGGTCCGATGTCGACGATCCAGTCGGCGGTGCGGATGGTGTCTTCGTCGTGCTCGACCACGATGAGGGTGTTGCCGAGGCTCTTGAGCTTGACCAGCGTTTCGATGAGACGGCGATTGTCGCGCTGGTGCAGCCCGATGCTGGGTTCGTCGAGCACGTAGAGCACGCCGGTGAGTCCTGAGCCGATCTGGGTCGCCAGACGGATGCGCTGCGCCTCTCCCCCGGACAGTGAGCCGGCGGCGCGGGCGAGGTTCAGGTAGCTGAGTCCGACTTCGATCAGGAATTCGAGTCTCAGCCTGATCTCGCGAAGCACCTGGGCCGCGATCCTGGCCTCCCGCTCGGACAACTCGAGCAGGTCCATGAACTCGAACGCGTCGACGAGGCTGAGCTCGGTGACATCCGCGATGTTGTGACCGTGCACAGTGACGGCGAGCACTTCCGGCTTCAGCCGTTTTCCGTCGCAGACCGGGCAGTTGACCTCGCGAAGGTAGCTGGCGTAGCGCTGCCGCGCAGAGTCGGTCTCGGCCTCGAGGTACTTTCGTTCGATGTAGGGAATGACCCCTTCGAAGCCGGTCGAGTATTTCATCTCGCGGCCGAAGCGGTTCTTCCACTTGACCGTCACCTGGAAATTGTTGCCGCGGAGGATCGCGTCGATGACGTCGTCCGGAAGCTCCGACCACGGGGTGTCGAGCGAGAAATCGAGGTCGGCGGCGAGCCCTTCCAGGAGCCGCTGGAAGTAGTTGAACAGGCCCTTGCCCGACTGGGTCCACGGGAGGATTACGCCGTCGGCCAGGCTCAGGGCTGGGTCGCCGAGCAGGAGCTCCGAGTCGACGGCCATCCTGGTGCCGAGCCCAGAGCACTCAGGGCAGGCACCGAACGGCGCGTTGAAGGAGAAGGTGCGCGGCTCGATCTCGGTGAGCTGTACGGGGTGGCCGTTCGGACAGGAGAGCTTCTCGGAGAAGTTGCGCCAGGCCGCGTCTCCCGTCTCGTCGACGTAGTTGATGGCGACGATGCCGTCGGTGAGCCGCAGCGCGGTCTCCAGCGAGTCGGTGAGCCTGGTCAGGATGTCATCGGCGGCAACCAGGCGATCGACCACCACCGAGATGTCGTGCTTGATCTGCTTCTTGAGGATCGGCGGATCGCTCAGTTGGATCTGCTCACCGTCGACCAGCGCGCGGGAATACCCGCTCGCGGCGAGCTCCTTGAAGAGGTCGACGAATTCGCCCTTCTTCTGCGAGATGACCGGGCTGACGATCTGGTAACGCGTTCCGGGTTCGAGGGTCATCAGCTGGTCGGCGATCTGCTGGACGGTCTGGCGGGAGATGGCCTCGCCGCAGATCGCGCAGTGCGGGACGCCGATGCGTGCCCAGAGCAGGCGCATGTAGTCGTAGATTTCGGTGATGGTGCCGACGGTCGAGCGGGGGTTTCGGTTGGTGGACTTCTGGTCGATCGACACTGCCGGGCTGAGACCGTCGATGAAATCGACGTCGGGGCGATCGACCTGGCCGAGGAACTGGCGGGCGTACGCTGACAGCGACTCGACGTAGCGTCGTTGTCCCTCGGCGAAGATCGTGTCGAACGCGAGTGACGACTTTCCCGAACCGGAAAGACCGGTGAACACCACGAGGGAATCGCGCGGAATCTCCAGGTCGACGTCACGGAGATTGTGGACTCTCGCGCCGTGGACACTGAGTTTGGAGTTGGATCCTACGCGCGAAATAGACACTCTATAGATTCTATCCAAGCCACCGACATTGGAGGCAGTGGTTCGCTCCCCGCGCATCGCGGACGGCCACTTCCGGTCAGGAAAGGTGTCCGGCGGCTTCCATCTGCCTGAGTTCCTTCTTCAGGTCGGACACCTCATCGCGCAGTCGCGCAGCCAGCTCGAACTTCAGTTCGCCTGCCGCGGCGAGCATCTGCTCGTTCAGGTCGCGGATGATCGACTCGAGGTCGTTCGCTCCGGCCGCCGCGAGACCCTCGTGCCGGAGATTCGGCGTCGGAGAGCGCTTCTTGCCGCTTCGGCCGGCGAGCAGCTGGGCGGTGTCTGCGTCCTCGCGATTGAGCTGATCGGTGATGTCCGCGATCTTCTTTCGCAGCGGCTGCGGGTCCACCCCGCGTTCGAGGTTGTAGGCGACCTGCTTCTCGCGCCTGCGGTTGGTCTCCTCGATCGCGATCTTCATCGAGTCGGTCAACACATCCGCGTACATGTGCACCGCGCCGGAGACGTTCCTGGCCGCGCGGCCGATCGTCTGGATGAGTGACGTCGACGACCGCAGGAAACCCTCCTTGTCGGCATCCAGGATCGCCACCAGCGAGACCTCCGGGAGGTCGAGTCCCTCTCGCAGCAGGTTGATGCCGACCAGCACGTCGTAGACGCCCTGCCTGAGTTCCGTCAGGAGCTCCACTCTGCGCAGCGTGTCGACATCCGAGTGCAGGTAGCGCACCCTGACCCCCGCCTCGCCGAGGAATTCGGTGAGCTCCTCCGCCATCTTCTTGGTGAGTGTCGTCACGAGCACTCGCTCGTTCTTCTCCACCCTGATGCGGATCTCCTCGAGCAGGTCGTCGATCTGGCCCTTGGTCGGCTTGACCACGATCTCCGGGTCGATGAGGCCGGTCGGACGGATGATCTGCTCGACGACGCTGTCGGTGATGCCCATCTCGTACCGACCGGGGGTAGCGGAGAGATATACCTTCTGTCCGACCCGCTCGAGGACCTCGGAGAACTTGAGCGGGCGGTTGTCCAGGGCGCTCGGGAGGCGGAACCCGTGCTCGACCAGGGTGCGCTTGCGGGAGGCATCCCCCTCGTACATCGCGCCGATTTGCGGGACGGTGACGTGCGATTCGTCGATCACGACGAGGAAGTCTTCTGGAAAGTAGTCGATCAGGCAGTGCGGCGCCTCGCCGGGCTGCCGTTGGTCGATGTGCCGCGAGTAGTTCTCGATCCCGCTGCAGAATCCGATCTGCTCCATCATCTCGAGATCGAATGTCGTGCGCATCCGCAACCGCTGCGCCTCGAGGAGCTTGCCCTCCCGCTCCAACTGCTCGAGCCTCTCCGCGAGCTCGACCTTGATCGTCTTGATCGCCGCGTGCATCCTGTCGGTGCCTGCGACGTAGTGCGATCCGGGGAAAACGGAGACGGCGTCGAGAGTCTTGACCACCTCGCCGGTGAGCGGATGCAGGCTGTAGAGCGCCTCGACCTCGTCGCCGAACATCTCGATGCGGATGGCCAGTTCCTCGTACATCGGGATGATCTCGATCGTGTCGCCCCTCACCCGGAAGTTGCCACGGGAGAAGTCGACGTCGTTGCGCTGGTACTGCATCGAGACGAACTTGCGGATGAGCGTCTCGCGGTTGATCTTCATGCCGACCTGGAGCGCCATCATCGCGTCGAGGTACTCTTCCGAGCTGCCGAGACCGTAGATGCAGGACACCGTGGATACCACGATCACGTCACGCCGGCTGAGCAGCGAGTTCGTGGTCGAATGCCGGAGCCGTTCGACCTCCGCGTTGATCGACGAGTCCTTCTCGATGAAGGTATCGGTCTGCGGAACGTAGGCCTCCGGCTGGTAGTAGTCGTAGTAGGAGACGAAGTATTCGACCGCGTTGTTCGGCATCAGCTCACGGAATTCGTTGGCGAGCTGGGCCGCGAGTGTCTTGTTGTGGGCGAGGACCAGCGTCGGCCGCTGCACCTGCTCGATCAACCAGGCCGTCGTGGCGGACTTACCGGTGCCGGTCGCACCGAGCAGCACGACATCCGTCTCGCCAGCGTTGATCCGCCCGGCCAATTCGGCGATCGCCGCGGGCTGGTCTCCGCTCGGCACGTACTCGCTGACCACCTCGAATGGGCGCACTGATCGGGTCGGTTCCATGCTTCAAGCTTAGGCAGCGGCACCGACACCGGCATCGGATTGCGCCGTGGGCAGAACGGCGCTGCCATCGGCCTGGTCACCATCGCGACCGAGCCGCACCCGCGCATCCGAGTCGGACAGTCCGACAGCGTGGTGGGTCACCAGAACGGCGATACGGTCGGACAGGGCCACCCGGAGATCGGCCATGAGGTCATCGGCCGACTCGTCGTCGAGGTGGGCGGTCGGCTCGTCGAGAAGGATGACGTCGGCACCGGTGAGCAGTGTCCTGGCAACGGCGACACGTTGGCGTTCCCCGCCGGACAGGCGCGCAGCATCCGGTCCGACCGGGGTGTCGAGCCCGAGCGGCAGGCGATCGAGCAGCGGGCCGAGACCGACCAGTCGGATGATCGATTCCAACTCCTCATCGTCGGGTGCGTCATCCCGGCCGCGAGCGATCAGCAGGTTCGCCCTGAGCGTCGAGTCGAACAGGTGGCCCTCCTGAGGGCACCAGCCGATGCGAGCCGAGATCGCGGCGAGATCGAACCCGGCGGTGTCCTGGCCGTTGATCAGATATGAACCGGCCAGCGGCTCGAGGTGTCCGAGCAGCACGGAGAGCAGGGTCGACTTGCCAGAGCCTGATGGTCCGGATACGACCAGCCATTCTCCCCGGTCGACCCGGCCGGACACCCCGTCGATCACCGGACGACCGCCGTCCAGCCAACGCGCCGCCAGCCCGTCGAACTCGATTCTCTCGATCGACGTCGCCGCGAAGGGAGCCCGGGTCGATGCGACCCGGTTCGAGCGTGTCGGTGCCGCGGCGGCCGAGCCTGCCAACACCTCGCGAAGCGCCGGGATCAGCTGAACGGCGGCGACATACTCGAGCAGAGGATCGATGAGCGCGAGCGGCACGAGTGCCATCACCGCGATCATGCCGGGGGCGACTCCGCCGCGAGCGGCCGAGAGGATCGCGACCACCGCAGCGCAGCCGCAGGCGGCGACCACGAGGGAACCGCCGAGGCCGAGTGCCCATGCACTACGCCGCGCTGTGTGACCGGCCTGGCCGTCGAGCAACTCGAGCTCCTGTCGCACGGCGCCGTCGACGGCGTTTCCGCGCAAGTCGCCCGCCGCGCTCATGATGGCCGAGAAGCGTCGGAGCAGCAACGAGCCATGACGCTGCTGCCTGCGCCCCGCCGACCGATCGGCGACTACGGCGATCGCCGGAGCAGCGACGAGGGTGATCACGCCGAGAGCGAGCATCACCGGCGCGCTCGACGGCGCGAGAATCCACATCCCGGTCACTGTGATCGCGACGGCGAGAAGCCCGGAGCACAACGGAACGACCACCCGTAGCGCGAGATCCCGCAGCTGATCGACATCGCGGACGAGCCGATCGAGGGTGGCACCGCTGCCGAGCACGCGTCGATCCCGGATGCCGATGCCGGCCAGCGCGGACCACAGCTTCGTGCGCAGCGAGGTCATCGCCGAGAACACGGCGTCGTGGGCGACCAGCCGCTCGAAGTAGCGAAGGACGGCACGACCGATCCCGAAGAACCGCACTCCGACGATGGCCACCAGCAGATACATGATCGGCGGATGCTGGCTCGCGCGCACGATGAGCCAGCCGGACAGTGCGGTGAGGCAGATGGCGAAGACGGCAGCACCGGTGCCGAGAGCGATCGCCGCGATGATTCGACCCTTCGCCGGTGACAGGAAGGCGCTGAGCGCGGCACTCGCGGAACCGGGCCTCGCCACGCCCTCCGCCCTCACCGAGTTCGTGCGGTCGTCGACGGTGTCGTCCTGCCGGAGCGGTGCGACCCCGCGACTCGGAGCGCCAAGCGCGATGCCGGTGTCCGCGATGGCGCGAACGGCCTGGTCGTGAGAGGCGACGATCACGGTCGCGAGCAGGCGGAGTGCGACGATCTCATCCACGACGATGCGAGCATTCTCGGCGTCGAGTTGCGCCGTCGGCTCATCCAGGAGCACGACATCCGCTCCCGCGTCCACTCGCATCAGGACCCTCGCCATGGCCAACCTCCTGAGTTCTCCAGGGCTGATCGACGCCGGATGCGCGTCCGCGAGATGAGACAGCCCAAAGCGATCGAGGGTGGCGGCCGCGGCCTTCGTGGCGTGCACGGAATCGCCCGCGTAGACGAGGAGTTCTTCAAGGACGCTGTCGGCGACGGTGCGCGGATGCTGCGGCAGCCAGGCGACCCGCGACGGATCGATTCCGGCGACCGAACCTGAGACCATGACCGACCCGACGCCAAGCCCCGACCGGTCGAGCGACTCTGACCCGGCGGGCACCTGGGTCGACCTGAGCCGACCAGCGAGGACCGCCAGTACCGTGGACTTTCCCGCTCCGCTTCGACCGTCGATGAGGGTGATCCGGCCTGACCGAGCGAACAGGTCGAGGTCGTGGAGGGTGTCCCGGTCGCGATCAGCGAAGCGCACCGTGAGGCCCTGCACCCGCACCCCGCCCGCACTGCCGGAACCGGCGGAATCAACCGTCAGCACGGATGCCGCAGCCGGCGTCTCGATGATGGCGCGCGCCGCAGAGAGGGCGACCCTGCCATCCTGTGCGGCATGGAACGCGGAGCCGATATCCCGGAACGGGGCCATGCACTCCGGGGCGAGGATGAGCACCAGCAGTCCGACCTCGAGCGGCAGCTCGCCGGCGACCAGCCGCACCCCGATGAATACCGCGACGACCGCGACGGAGATGGTGGCGATGAGTTCGAGTGCCAGCGAGGAGAGGAACGCTGTGCGCAACGTCTCGACGGTCTTGGCGCGGTAGCGTTCCGAAATCCCGTTAAGCGCCGCGACCTGCTCTTTCGCGCGGCCGAGGCCGACGAGCACCGGTAGTCCGCGGGCCAGTTCGACCAGATGGTCGGAGAGCCGGCCGAGTGCGGACGACGCCTCCTCGACCCGCGCCCGCGTGTGCAGTCCGATCAGCGTCATGAAGACCGGAATCAGCGGAACGGTGATGACGACGATGAGTGCGCTGACCCAGTCGGCGAAGAGGATCCTGGCACCGAGGATGACGGGAACGGTGATGGCAGTGACCAGCGCAGGCAGGTAGTTCGTGTAGTACTTGTCGAGTTCGTCGAGTCCCTGGGTGGCGAGCGTGGCGACCGATCCGCCCTGCGACCCGCCGGCCCCGAGAACGTGGTCGGCCAGGCCGCTGCGCAGGCGCTCTTTCACGCCGATCACGGCGCGGGCGGCGACCACCCTGTGCATCCAGGAGACGACTCCACGAACCAGCGCGGAGCCGATCCCGAGCGGCAGAACCGCCAGCAAATCGAGGCGGCCGGCGATCGCATCCACGACACCGGTGGTCACCGCGGTGGCCATGCCGATCAGCGCGAACGCCTTCAGCGCCGAGAGCAGCCCGAGCAGGTAGAGGGTCCGGCGATCGATCGTGTCGAGACCGGCGAACGGCGAGTTGCGGATGCCGCGGCTCATGCCTTCCTCACAGCGGGCTCGACGGCGTGTGCCTCCGGGATGTGCCCGGCACTGACTCGGGCACGGAAGACCCAGTAAGTCCAGCCCTGGTAGGCGAGGACGAGCGGGATGCCGAAGCAGGCCACCACGGACATCACCCCGAGCGTGTACGGGGCCGATGACGCATTCGCCACGGTGAGATCGAAGCTTGCGCTGAGCGTCGACGGAAGAACCACCGGATACTGGGCGAGGAATATCGCCGCCATCGCCGCGACTAGGAAGAGACCGAATCCGACGAAAGCCAGTCCCTCGCGACCGCGGCGATTCGCCGACCAGGCGGCGACGACGGCGGCGACAGAGACGACGACGAGAGCCCAGCTGACCGGAGAGCCGGACGAGAATTGCACGATCAGCGCCCAGGCCAGGAGCGGGAGGACGGCGATCGGGGAGACACGCCTGGCGAAGCGATTCCCTGCCAGTCGCACGTCTCCATCCGTCTTCAGCGCGAGGAAGGTCGCCGCGTGAACGAGACTGAATCCGACCACGGCCAGCCCGCCGATGATCGTGGATGGCGTCAGCCAGGCCAGCGGTCCGCCCACCCGGTCCCCGTTCGAGTCGATCGGCAGTCCGGTCGTGCTCGCCGCCAGGGTGACTCCGATCCCGAAGGCGGCGACCAGCGAGCCGACGCCGAGTGCGGTGTTCCAGAATCGGCTCCAGCGCAGGCTCTTTCCCTTTCCGCGGTACTCGATTGCTACGGCGCGGAAGATGAGCGCGAGCAGCACGAAGACCAGCGGAAGGTACAGGGAGGACAGGAGCGACGCATACCAGTCCGGGAATGCGGCGAAGGTCGCACCGATCGCGGTGACCAGCCAGACCTCGTTGCCGTCCCAGACCGGGCCGATCGCGTTCAACATGACCCTGCGCTGGTTCTCGTTCTTTGCCGAGAAGAGCATGTGCATGCCGACGCCGAGGTCGAACCCCTCGAGGAATAGGTAGCCGATCCACAACACGGCGATGATGACGAACCAGACGGTGGGAAGGATTTCCATGTCGACGCTCCTAGTAGGCGAAAGCGAGTACGTCGCTCTTCGGATGATCGTCGTCATCCGGGTGGTCCGGTTCGGCGAGTTCTGGCACGGCACTGGCAATTCCGCCGCGCACGTACCTGACTAGGAGCCTGATCTCGAAGACCATCAGCACGGCGTAGACGGCGGTGAGGGCGATCACGGAGAAGAGCATCTCCCCCGCGCTGACCCCGGGAGACACCGCGGCGGCGGTGAACATGTAGAGGCCGTCCACACCGGTCGGATTCGGAGCAACCACGAACGGCTGTCTCCCCATCTCGGTGAAGATCCAGCCGGCCGAGTTGGCGGCGAACGGGGCGAGGATGCCGCCGACGGCGAGCAGCATGATTCCCTTCGACCGTGGAACGGTTCCCTTGCGGGTCAGCCACAGCGCAACTGCGGCCGCGAAGGCCGCGATGCCGCCGAATCCGATCATCATCCGAAAGCCCCAATAGGTGACCTCCATCATCGGGAGGTAGTCGATCTTCTCGCCGGCGCGCGATCCGTAGATCGGATTGTCCGGAAGGTTGGTGCCGTATTTCGCCTGGTACTGCGGCAGCAGCTGGTCGACGCCCTCGACTGTGGTGGTGAAGTTGCCCTTGGCGAGGAAGGAGAGGAGCCCCGGGATCTCGATGATCGGCACGACGTCGCTGCAGCTGGTCGACCCGAGCTTGCCGACCGAGAGTACCGAGAAGGACGTACCGGTGTGGCAGGCGGCTTCCGCTGCCGCCATCTTGAGCGGCTGCTGCTGGAACATGAGCTTGCCCTGGGCGTCACCGGTGATGGCGACCCCGGCGAATGCCACGATGGCAACGACCGCGCCGATCCTCAGCGAGGTGATCCAGATGCTGTGGTCGGAGCCGTCCCGGCCGGGGATGCCGGGAGCCACTCCTGGCACGACGCGGCCGGTGGCATCCACTGTGTCGATCCCGTCGCGGCGGCGCTGCCACAGGTGGTACCAGGAGATGCCAAGCAGGAAGGCGCCGCCGACCCCGAACGATCCGAAAATCGTGTGGGTGAACGCCGTGATGGCGGTGTTGTTGGTAAGCACTGCCCAGACGTCATTCATCACCGGGTGGCCATTCACGAGTACGACGCCGACCGGATGCTGCATCCAGGAGTTCGCGACGATGATGAAATACGCCGACAGGATCGATCCGCCGATCGCCAGCCAGAGGCACGCGACGTGGATCGCCTTCGGGAGCTTGTTCCAGCCGAAGATCCAGAGGCCGAGGAAGGTGGATTCGACGAAGAACGCGAGCAAGGCCTCCATCGCTAGCGGCGCGCCGAAGACGTCGCCGACGAATTTGGCGTACTCGCTCCAGGCCAGCCCGAACTGGAATTCCTGTACAAGGCCGGTCGCGACGCCCACGATGAAATTAATCAGGTAGAGCTTTCCCCAGAACTTGACCATGCGGTACCAGCGCACGTCGCCGGTGCGATGCCAGCGCATCTGCATGCCGGCGACCACCGGCCCGAGGCCGATCGTGAGCGGCACCATCCAGAAGTGGTAGACGGTCGTGATGCCGAACTGCCAGCGAGCGATCAGCAGGGGGTCGAGATGCACGAAGACTCTCCGTTTCGATTTCTACCGAATGTAGAACACCTTCTTTTCTACACTATGTAGAAGAACTTTTCTACACGGGGTAGAATTTTCTTCTACGTCGGGTAGAATCCAGGCATGGCAACTCTCGGGGAACTCGAACGCTCGGTCATGGACCTCCTCTGGAGTTCGGATGATGCGCTGGCGGCCACTGACATCCGTGACGGGCTGGCCGGCAAGGAGCTCGCGGTCACCACCGTGCTCACCGTCCTGACCCGGCTCGAGACGAAGGGGTTCGTCACCCGCGAGCGCCACATCCGTCCGCACGTCTTCAGGGCGACAACCACCAGGGCGAACCACATGGCGGAGCTCATGCACGAGGTGCTCGGGACCGCGCCGGATCGTGACGCGGTGCTCGCGCGCTTCGTCGGGCAGGTCAGCTCGAGCGACGCCGCGACCCTGAGACGAATTCTGGACGGCAAGTAGCGGGTGATCGCCACCTGGGTTGCCCTCGCTGCGCTCGCGGTGGCCCTCGCCTGGCCGGTGCCGATCCTGCTCGCTCGCGCACGCTGGCCCGCTCGTGCGCCCGGGACGGCTCTGCTTGCCTGGCAGGCGATCGCGCTGGCCGGTGGGCTGTCCATGATCGGGGCGCTCCTCTCCTACGGGCTCGTGCCGTTCGGCGCCAATCTCGCGGAAGGCATCATCGCCTTCCCCGGCTGGATGGTGATGGGACGACTCCCGAACGGCACCGACTTCCTGCAGATGTTCGCGCTGAGTGGGGCAATCCTTCTCGGCATCCACCTGCTGCTCACCCTCGGGCTGACCTTCGCCAGGGCAGAGCGATCGCGTCGGAGGCACGGCGAGCTGGTGCAGCTTCTCAGCGCGCCGATGCCGGAACGTCCCGGCACCCGGCTGATCGACCACGAGGCCCCTGTCGCCTACTGCCTTCCCGGCACAACCCGCTCCATCACCGTGTTGTCGGCCGGACTGATCGAACTTCTCGACGACGACCAGCTTCGAGCGGTGATCTCGCACGAGATGGCCCACGTGGCCCAGAGGCACCACCTGGTGCTTCTCGCATTCAGGGCCTGGCGCGGGTCGCTCCCCTGGTTTCCGATCGCCACCCGCGCCCTCGACGCGGTGACTGTGCTGGTCGAGATGTTGGCGGATGACCGGGCAAGGCGCGAGGTCTCGGCAGACACCCTCGCCCGTTCGATCGCGCTCGTAGCCTCGGCATCCGGCGATCGGGTGCCGGGCGATCGGGTGTCGGCGGTGATGGCGACATCGGATCCGGCAGCGAACGCACTCGCGGCCGACGGAGACTCCGCGGGGCGGCGGATCGCCCGGCTGGTCGCCGCGCAACCTCCGCTTTCGTTGCGCGGGCGGGCATTGGTGCTCCTCTGTGGCATTGCCCTACTCGCCGTCCCGACCGCGCTTCTCGCGCTACCGGTCCTCGCCCTGTCCTAGCCCTGTCATAGCCTTGTTGGACGCGGCAAATCGACCGCGGGTCGGTAGAAGACCCCCTGGAGCGCCGTCCTCAGGTGTTGCATAGGACCACTCAGGCATTGCATAAAGTCCGCACGTACGGTCGATTAACAGCGAGTTGGACCATCGGCCAGGTATGAAACCGGAGAACCAGATTGACTGTCACGCAGGAACGCCCCGTTCCCACCAAAGCGAGCCCGATATTCGGGAGGATGCGCGGGAGGGTGGTTCTGCTCCTCTGCGTCATGTACGCGATCTCCTACATCGACCGCACCAATATTTCGACCGCCGGGCCGACGATCATGGCCGCGCTGCATCTCACCACGAGCGAGTTCGGACTCGCGGTGTCCGCGTTCTCCATTCCCTACGCGCTGCTGCAGGTCTTCGGCGGGAACCTCGGAGAACGGATCGGACCGCGCAGGGCACTGTTCTGGATTGGGGTGCTCTGGGGCGTCGCGACGATCGCCACCGGATTCTCGGTCGGTCTTCTCTCACTGGTCGGTGCGCGGCTGCTTCTCGGCCTCACCGAGTCGGCCGCATTCCCCACCGCGACCTCCGCGATGGCCAAGTGGGTGCCGGCGGACCGCAACGGCTTCGTGCAGGGCGTCGTGCACTCTGCGTCCCGTCTCGGCAACGCCGCGGCGCCGCTCATCGTCGGCGGGCTGATCATCTGGGGCGACTCCCTAGCCGGGCCGCTAGCCGGCTGGCAGATCTCGTTCATCCTCGTCGGCGTCCTGAGCGCCCTCTGGGCGGTGCTCTGGGCGAAGTTCTTCCGTAACCGGCCGGAGGATTACCCGAAGATCACCGAACAGGAACTCTCCGAGATCCCGCACAGCCTCGAGAAGGCTGCCCGTCCCGCCGTCCCGTGGAAGCGGCTGATCCGCACCATGCTTCCGGTCACCATCGTCGACTTCGGCTATGGCTGGACCCTCTGGGTGTTCCTCACCTGGATCCCCACCTTCCTGGCGTCCAGCTACCATCTCCCGATCACCGAGTACCCGCTGTTCACCAGCTTCGTGCTCCTGGCCGGGGTGGTCGGCGACACGGCGGGCGGGGTATTCGGCGACCGCCTGCTGCGGCGAACCGGCAACCTGCGATTCGCCCGCAAAACGGTACTGCTGGTCGGCCTCATCGGCTCGCTGCTCTGCCTTTCTCCGCTGCTCTTCGTGCACGACCTGACGATCGCGACCGTCTCGCTCTCGCTCTCGTTCTTCTTCCTCGAGCTCTGCAATGCGACCCTGTGGG
>JAODMG010000092.1 GCA_025464895.1 Microbacteriaceae bacterium
TGCGGGGATCGGCAACGGCCGGCTGGCCGTCCGGCGTGGTGATGTCGCAGAACATGCGCGCTGTCGGGTCGATCTCACCGCGCCACGGAAGGATTTGGAACGTCGTCGGGTCGGGATGGGCGAGCACGTCGGCCTCATAGGAGCGAGTCAGCCCCTCGATCGCGGAGCCGTCGAATCCGAGCCCCTCGCTGAAGGCACCCTCGACCTCTGCCGGGGCGATTGCTACCGACTTGAGGGTGCCGACGACATCGGTGAACCAGAGGCGGATGAACTTGATCCCGCGCTCTTCGATTGTGCGAAGAACGAAGTCGCGTTGCTTGTCCAATTGGCTCCTCTTTTTCGAGCGCTGCACGCCCCGCCGTCGGGCGTCATGGCCCGCTATTAGGCTAGTGGCTATGCCCCGACTTCGCTTGGCGCTTGCGCAGACCAACCCCATTGTCGGAGACCTCGCAGGCAACTCCCGACAGATTCTCGTTGCGGCGCGTCGTGCCCACGATGCTGGAGCCGACCTTCTCGCCGTGGGCGAGATGGCACTGAGCGGCTACCCGATCGAGGACCTGGCGAGTCGTCCGTCGTTCCTGCACGCCTGCCACGATGCGGTCATCCATCTGGCCAAGGAATTGCAGGACGCGGGTCTCGGCGACCTGCCCGTTATCGTCGGCCACCCGGACGGTCCGTTCGAGCCGAGAGCATTCGGCACGAGCAATGCGCCGACCGCCATCGCCCAGAACTGCGCGAGCGTGCTGCAGCACGGCCACGTCAAGGCCCGCTACGCCAAGCATCACCTGCCCAACTACTCGGTGTTCGACGAGTACCGGATCTTCATTCCGGGCGACGAGTTGCTCGTACTCCGCATCAAGGGTGTGGATGTGGCGGTCATCATCTGCGAGGACCTCTGGCGGGACGGCGGCCCGGTCGCCCGTGTGCTCGAGGCCGACGCAGGCCTCCTCGTCGTCATCAACGCCTCGCCGTTCGAGCGGGACAAGACCGAGGTGCGCCTGCCGCTGGTGACCCGCCGTGCGATCGAGACCGACACAATCGTTGCCTACGTGAACATCGTCGGCGGACAGGACGACCTCGTGTTCGACGGGGACAGCGTCGTCGTCGACGGTGCGGGCGGCATCCTCGCCAGGGCTCCCCAGTTCGATGAGCATCTCCTCGTATTGGACGTCGAACCGGAGGCGGCGAGCGAGAATCCGCTGCCCGATCGCGTTCAGCGGGTCGAGCTCGCCTCGATCGAACGCACTCAGGGTCCGCTGGCGATGGACGTCGCGATCCTGCCAGACGATCGGGAACAGCTCTGGAACGCCCTCGTCCTCGGCCTCCGCGACTACGTGCAGAAGAACCGGTTCGGATCGGTGATCTTCGGCCTCTCCGGCGGCATCGACTCCGCCGTCTGCGCCGCGCTGGCCGCCGATGCGCTCGGCGCGTCGGCGGTGTACTGCGTGTCGCTCCCGAGCCGCTATTCGTCCGGTCACTCCCGCTCCGACGCCGACGACCTGGCCGAGCGCGTCGGGCTCAACTACAGCGTGCAGCCGATCGCGGACCTGGTCGAGCCGTTCGAGACCCGCCTTGCCCTCGACGGGCTCGCGGCAGAGAATCTGCAGGCCCGTGTGCGCGCGGTGGTCCTGATGGGCCTGTCCAACCAGCACGGTCACCTGGTGCTGACGACAGGCAACAAGACCGAGATAGCGGTGGGCTATTCCACGATCTACGGGGACTCAGCCGGCGGTTTCGCGCCGATCAAGGATGTGCCGAAGACTCTGGTCTGGGAGCTTGCGCGCTGGCGAAACGAGTTCGCGGTATCTCGCGGCGAGACTCCACCGATCCCGGATAACTCGATCAGCAAGCCGCCGAGTGCCGAGCTCCGACCGGACCAGACCGACCAGGATTCGTTGCCGCCGTACGAGACGCTCGACGCCATTCTGGATGCCTACATCACTCGGGCCCTCGGCCGTGAAGACGTCATCGCGCTCGGCTTCGACACCGAGACGGTCGATTTCGTCACCGGACTGGTCGACCGCTCGGAATGGAAACGCCGGCAGGGAGCCATCGGCCCGAAGATCAGCGGAATCGCATTCGGACGGGACCGCCGACTTCCGATCACTTACCGACCGACCACTCGGTAAAGTGGCAATCATGACTGACCCCACGGCAGCGGCAGCACAGGCCAACCTCAAACGCGTTCGCACCAGGCACTTCCAAAGCGCCAAGGAGAACGGCATCAAGATCACCGGGCTCACCAGCTACGACCAGCTGAGCGCCGAGATCTTCGACCAGGCCGGAATCGACTTCCTCCTGGTCGGCGACTCCGCCGGCAACAACGTCTTCGGGCACGACACGACCCTCCCGGTCACCGTTGACGAGCTCATCCCCCTCACCAGGGCCGTCGCCGGTGCCGTCACCCGCGCCTTCGTCGTCGCGGACATGCCGTTCGGTTCATATGAGACCGGTCCGGATGAAGCTCTGCACACCGCGTTCCGCTTCATGAAGGAGACCCACGCGCACGCGGTCAAGCTCGAGGGCGGCATCAGGAGCGCGGAACAGATCCGCCGGATTGTCTCGGCCGGCATACCGGTGATGGCGCACATCGGATTCACCCCACAGAGTGAACACGGCCTCGGAGGACACATCATCCAGGGACGCGGGGAAGGCGCAGAACAGCTGCTCGCTGACGCCCATGCCGTCGAAGACGCCGGTGCGTTCGCCGTCGTGCTCGAGATGGTTCCGTCCCAGGTCGCCGAAAGGGTGACGGCGGAACTGCGCATCCCGACCATCGGGGTTGGCGCCGGCCCGCATGTCGACGGACAATTGCTCGTCTGGACCGATTGGGCCGGATTCACCACCGGGCGTATCCCGAAATTCGTCAAACGCTACGCGAATCTGAGCGGCATACTAACGGATGCGGTGGCGGCGTACCGTGCCGACGTCGAGTCTGGTTCGTACCCCGGCCCAGAACACGAGTACGAGGACTGACGTCCTGCGTCTTCTTAGCGATCGGTCGTCTTTTCAGCAATCGGACTTTTAGCCAGCGATCGGTTTCGGTCTTTAGCGATCGGTTTCGCAACCGCGGCTCAGCGGCGGTCGTTCCTGGCGTCGTCCTCTGCCCACTTGCGTGATCGCTCCGCGATAATTGCCGGCGCCCTGGCCGCTTCTTCCCTCGTGGCGAATGGGCCGTCGAGGTCGGAGGCGAGGGACTGCCTGCCCTCTTCGACCTCGCCGGTCCGAATGTTGTAGAACCATTCGGTCATGAGAACCTCCATTGAGAACCTAAAATTGATGATATGCCCAGGGATTCAGAAGGTCACCTCGTTCCCGGTCGGGTGTCGCCGCTCCGCACAGTGCCGAAACACATCACTCGACCCGAGTACGTCGGCAAGAAGGCACCGGCGAAGTACACCGGGTCGGATGTCTACTCCGCCGAGGCGATCGGCAGGATTCGCGACTCCGGCAGGATCGCCGCCCAGGCCATCGCGCTCGTCGGCGCCAGCATCCGGCCTGGAGTGAGCACCGACGAACTTGACGCGATCGGTCACGACTTCATGATCGCGAACGACGCATACCCGTCGACGCTCGGCTATCACGGCTACCCGAAGTCGCTCTGCAGTTCTGTGAACGAGGTGATCTGCCACGGAATTCCGGATGACACGGTGCTCGAGGACGGCGACATCGTCAACATCGACATCACCGCGTTCAAGAGCGGCGTGCACGGCGACAGCAACCAGACCTTTATCGTCGGAGAAACGAGCGATGACGTCGTCGCGCTCGTCGATCGCACCAGGGAGTCGTTAAGCCGAGGGATCAAGGCGGTCGCGCCGGGTCGCGCGGTGAACGTTATCGGCCGGGCGATCGAGTCCTATGCAAAGAGATTCGGATACGGCGTGGTGCGCGACTACACCGGCCACGGAGTCGGAGCGGCGTTTCATTCCGGCCTGGTCATCCCGCACTACGACACCACCAGTTTCACCACCGAGATCGAGGAAGGCATGGTCTTCACGATCGAGCCGATGCTGACCCTCGGCAGCCAGGACTGGGAGATGTGGGACGACGGCTGGACCGTCGTCACAAAGGACCGCAGCATAACCGCCCAATTCGAACACACCCTCGTCGTCACCGAGCGTGGCGCGGAGATCCTGACACTCCCCTGACCCAGAATGGGCACCATGAGCAACAAGGCCGTCGGCATCGACATCGGTGGAACCGGCATCAAGGGCGCGATCGTCGATGCGTCATCCGGAAAACTGCTGAGCGATCGGGTGAAGCTCCCGACGCCGGATGGCGGTGAACCGGACGATATCGTCGACACGGTCCAGCAGCTCATCAAGAAGCTCGGGGGCCTCGGAAAAAGGGAGCCGGTCGGCGTCTGTTTCCCCGCGATCGTGGTAAAGGGCAAGACCCTCTCCGCGGCGAACGTCTCCCCGAAGTGGATCGGTCTCGAGGCCGAGAAGCTGTTCGAGTCCGCCCTCGATCGCGATATTCATTTCGTCAATGACGCGGACGCGGCGGGTTTCGCAGAGAACCGGTACGGCGCCGCCCGCGGCGCCAAGGGCCTGGTCATCATGACGACCCTCGGAACGGGCATCGGCAGCGCGCTCATCTACCGCGGAGTCCTGGTGCCGAACGCGGAACTCGGCCATCTCGAAATCGAGGGTGTCGATTGGGAGACGAAGGCGTCCTACGCCGCGAAGGAGCGCGAAGAGCTCGGTTGGGCGGACTGGGCCGAGCGCCTGCAGAAGTACTACTCGAAGCTCGAGGCCTACTTTTCGCCCGAGCTGTTCGTGGTCGGCGGCGGGGTCTCCAAACAGCACGAGGACTTCCTGCCACTGCTCTCGCTGAAGACCCCAATAGTTCCGGCCGAGTTGCGGAACAACGCGGGCATCCTCGGTGCGGCGACTCTCGCGGCGGGCAACTAGGGCATGTCTGACGGTCATGCGGTCCAGGCGACGGTGGAATAAAGGACGACGGCGCGGTAGGTGATGGCGAGCTTGTCGTTGCGGGTGGCAAGACGGCGCAAGCCTGATCGGGTAGCGGGCGAACCGGCCCGGCGCGGGCCGGCGGATGAGGCCCGGTGTTGCGTCGGTCATGCGGATCGCTTGTCGAGGAGGTCGCGCAGGGCGGGACTCTTGGATGGCATCGGGCGGGCGGTGCGGTCCGGGTCGATTCCGGGTGGTGGGATCAGCCAATAGTCGGCGCCGCGCTTAGCGATTTCCCAGTGGTTGTCGTGGAGGAGTAGGTGGTGGTGTCGGCAGAGGAGGATGCCGTTGTCGAGGGTGGTTTCTCCGTGGTCGCGTTGCCAGTGGTCGACGTGGTGGGCTTCGGTCCAGGCGGGTGGTCTTGGACATTCTGGCCAGCGGCATCCGCCGTCCCTGGCGGCGAGGCCTATTCGCTGCCGTCGGGTGAAGAGTCTCTGTTCCCGGCCGACGTCGAGTACTTGACCGCTGGTGTCGAAGTGGATGGGGATGATGCCGCTGGTGCAGGCGATGCGCTGAACGGTGTCGATTGAGATCGGGTCGGGGTGGCCTTCGATGTATCCATGTCCGTGTCGGCGCAGACCGGTCCGGCTGGTCAGGTTTCCCGCGGCCAGGTGCTCCGCGCTGACGAGGACCCGGACGGCCAGGTTCCTGACACCGATCAGCTGCCGCGGGTCAGTGCCGGTGCTGATGCCAACGGCGGTGCCGGTGCTGATGCCGACGGCGGTGCCGGTGCCGGTGCCGACGGCGATGGTGAGCAGGTCCAGAAGGCCGTCGGAGGCGAGTTGGTCGGTGGTCCGCGGGTCCCGCTCGACCGTCTTGGCGCGTTTCTGTTCGGCTTTGTCGATCATCCTCGGTCCGCCGCGCCGGGGGGAAACGAGTTGGTCATAGATTCCGTCGACCATGGCTGCGCTTTCCGGGTCGAGTTCCCAGGTGTAGCGGGTCATCCCGTCGGGTCTGCGCCAGCGGCGCAGGGACCGTAGTTGGCGGCGTCCCCGCTCCCGAATGGCAATACCGGCCTCGTCCAGGTCGTCGCGGGCCTCCCGCGCCCGCCGAAACATTTGGTCAGCGTTGACTGCGGGGCCGAGACGAACGAGAGCGGCAGCGGCATCCCTCAACGCGTCGCTGCTGACGCCCTCGTTCGGGCCGCCCAGACCAGTGCGAATCGCCTCGGCGGCGGCAACCGACAGGGTGCCAGAGGCAACGGCGAGGCCTACCGGGACGAGCTACGGTTCCGCGACCGGGTGGGTAGGAGCCCCAGTCTCGTTAGCGGTCGAGTCGCGAATCATTCCGCCGACCCGCACCAGCGCCATCGCCTCCCTCGCGGTCGACCCGGTCGTGTGCTGCACCAGAGCCTCCGGCGTGCGGAACCCTTCCCGCTGCGCGAGCCCGGCATGCCCGGCCTCTGGCCGGGATCGGAGTGCGATCTGCCCCGCGACCACCGCTGCGGACGCGTCCAGGTCACGACGGGCGCCGGCGATGGCTCCCTGCGCGGCGATCAGGGCCGTCGCCGATAGGCCGCGGGCCGCAGCCGACTGTGATGCGACCTGTTGGGCGGCAGACACCACGGCAGCAAGCGATGCCCCGAACGTGTCTACGAAATCTGTCATGCCTTTAGTTTCACAGAACCGAACACAACTACGGCGCAAATTCAGCTATCGGTGGAGAACTCAGTTCACGCTGCCCTGTGAAGGAGTGGCCGGCACGCACAACCATCAGAGAACGGCTGGATCGCCGCCGATCACCACCGCCGTCCCCGCCTCAAACAATGGCGCGGCCGTACTGGTTATCGCCGCGGTGTCCGTCGAATTGCGTTAGCAACCGGTAGATCGGCGTTAGGGATCCGTTAGGGACACGGAACGCCCTCCCCTTCTGGTGTGGACTTCTTCCGTGACAGGAATGTCGTTGCTGCCCACTGGCAGCAGCTCGTCTCTTCTGCGGAGGATCTGATGCTCGATCTCATTTACGTGATTGGCGGAGTGGCCCTGTTCGGTCTCGTCGCCCTGGTTGCCTGGGGGGTCGAGAAACTGTGATCTTCTTTACGATCCTGAGCGTGGTTCTCGGAGTCGCCGCTCTCGTTTACCTGGTCTACGCCCTCGTGAAACCGGAGCGATTCTGATATGAGCACCACCTGGTCATTCATCCTGCAGTTGGCCACCCTGATCCTGGTTCTCGGGCTCATCTACCGGCCGCTCGGTGACTACATGGCACTCGTCTACACGAGCAAGAAGGACATAAGGGTCGAGCGCCGCTTCTACCGCTTGATCGGCGTCAACTCGGGCTCAGAGCAGACCTGGCCGGTCTACCTGCGCAGCGTTCTCGCCTTCTCGGCAATCGGCGTCGGACTGGTCTACCTGGTGCAGCGGATCCAGGAGATCCTGCCGTACTCGCTCGGGCTCCCCCCGGTCGAACAGGGTCTGGCCTGGAACACGGCCATCTCGTTCGTGACCAACACCAACTGGCAGTCGTACTCGCCGGAGCTGACCATGGGATATACCGTGCAGCTGATCGGACTCGCAGTACAGAACTTCGTCTCGGCCGCCGTCGGTATCGCCATCGCGATCGCGCTGATCCGTGGACTCGCCGCTCGCAAGTCGACGACGATCGGCAACTTCTGGGTCGACCTGACCCGCGGAATCGTGAGGATCCTGCTGCCGCTGTCCGTCGTTGCCGCCATCATCCTGATCATCGGCGGCGTCATCCAGAACTTCAGCGGGTTCCAGCACATCACCACCATCACTGGGGCGGCGCAGACCATCCCCGGCGGTCCGGTCGCCTCGCAGGAGGCGATCAAGATGCTCGGCACCAACGGTGGCGGATTCTTCAACGCCAACTCGGCGCATCCGTTCGAGAACCCCAGCGGCTGGACGAACCTGTTCGAGATCGTGCTGATGCTCGCGATTCCGTTCTCGCTCGCCAGGACCTTCGGCCGGATGGTCAAGGATCACCGCCAGGGCTATGCGCTGGTCTCGGTGATGGGCATCATCTGGATCGTCTCGGCAGCACTGTTGACCTTCCTCGAAGCCTCAGGAAGCGGCACGGCCAGCCAACTCGCCGGCGGTGCGATGGAGGGCAAGGAGACACGATTCGGGATAGCCGGCTCGACCCTGTTCGCCACCTCGAGCACCCTGACCTCGACCGGTGCGGTCAACTCGATGCACGACAGCTTCACCTCCCTCGGCGGCGGACTGGCGATGGTCAACATGATGCTCGGCGAGGTCGCCCCCGGCGGCGTCGGTTCCGGGCTGTACGGCATCCTGATCATGGCCATCGTCGCGGTGTTCGTCGCGGGACTCATGGTCGGACGGACCCCGGAATACCTGGGCAAGAAGATCGGTGCACGGGAGGTCAAACTCGCGAGCATCTACATCCTGATCACGCCGACCCTGGTGCTGGTCGGTACCGCGCTCAGCTTTGCGATACCGGCTGTTCAGGCATCCGTCACCGGCACCTCGATGGCCAACACCGGACTGCACGGATACTCGGAGGTGCTCTACGCGTTCACCTCGGCCGCGAACAACAACGGATCGGCGTTCGCCGGACTGACGGCGAGCACTCCGTGGTTTGACACGGCGCTCGGGGTCGCGATGCTCCTCGGTCGGTTCCTGCCCATCGTGTTCGTTCTGGCTCTCGCCGGCTCGTTCGCGGCACAGGACACGATTCCGACGACGGCAGGCACACTGCCCACACACCGGCCGCAGTTCATCGGCCTTCTCATCGGCACGGTCATCATCGTGTCGGCCCTCACCTACCTCCCCGTTCTAGCGCTAGGCCCCCTGGCAGAAGGACTCAAGTAACGACTATGTCAACAACACTCACCACTCCAACGGGGACCGCGGCCGCAGCGCAGCGCAGATCTGCCTCGGCCTTCGGTCCGAAGCAGCTGATCGCCAGCATCCCCGCCGCCCTCCGCAAGCTCGATCCGCGGCTCATGTGGCACAACCCTGTGATGTTCGTCGTCGAGATCGGGGCAGCGCTCACCACGGTTCTCGCAATCGCACAACCGCTCCTCGGCACCTCAGGTGGGCCGACCGCGTCGCCAACCTCGCTGACGTTCATCTGGTCGATCGCCATCTGGTTGTGGCTCACCGTGCTCTTCGCCAACATGGCGGAGGCCGTGGCGGAAGGCCGCGGCAAGGCCCAGGCGAAGAGCCTTCGCGAGAGCCGCACCAGCACCATGGCCAATCGACTCGCCGACTATGACGAGGCGAGGGATGGCGGGGCAGAGAACGCCGCGCTCGTGCGGATGCCATCGGCCGACCTCACCCTCGGCGACCACGTCGTGGTGACCGCGGGGGAACTCGTCCCGGGCGACGGAGACATCGTCTGGGGCATCGCCTCGGTCGACGAGTCGGCGATCACCGGAGAATCTGCCCCGGTGGTCCGCGAGTCCGGCGGTGACAGGAGCGCGGTCACGGGAGGGACCCGGGTGCTCTCCGACCGGATCGTTGTGAAGATCACCAGCAAGCCGGGTGAAACCTTCGTGGACCGGATGATCAAGCTCGTCGAGGGCGCTTCCCGCCAGAAGACGCCGAACGAGATCGCACTCAACATCCTGCTGGCGAGCCTGACCATCATCTTCGTGGTCGTCGTGCTGATCATCAACCCGATCGCCAGCTACTCACATGCGGCGCAGAGCGTTCCGGTGCTGGTGGCACTGCTCGTCTGCCTGATCCCGACGACCATCGGTGCACTGCTCTCCGCCATCGGCATCGCCGGCATGGACCGGCTCGTGCAGCACAACGTTCTCGCGATGTCCGGGCGCGCGGTCGAAGCGGCCGGGGACGTGACCACCCTGCTCCTCGACAAGACCGGAACGATCACCTACGGCAACCGACAGGCCGCCGAGTTCGCGACGGTCAGTGGTGTGAGCACCAAGGTGCTGGCGACCGCGGCGAGTGCCGCATCGCTCAGCGACCCGACTCCGGAAGGCAAGTCGATCCTCGATCTGGCCGTGAACCTCGGTTTCACCATTCCGGAGCAGGCGGTTGACAGTACCCCGGTGCCATTCACTGCACAGACCAGGATGAGCGGCGTCGACTATGCAGACGGAAGCCAGGTGCGCAAGGGCGCGGGTTCGATGGTGCTCGCCTGGGTCAGGGAGTCCGGAAGTCTCGACGAGAAGGTCGCCCAGGAAACAGACCGTATCGTCACGAGGATCGCCGAGGCCGGCGGAACGCCGTTGGTGGTCGCCGAACGCGATACGGCGGGCGTGGCATCCGTCCTCGGTGTCGTCTACCTGAAGGACGTCGTCAAGGCCGGGATCGCGGCGCGGTTCGCGGACCTTCGACGGATGGGCATCCGCACGGTCATGATCACCGGGGACAACCCGCTCACGGCCAAGGCGATCGCGGCGGAAGCCGGCGTCGACGACTTCCTCGCCGAGGCAACGCCAGAAGACAAGATGGAGCTGATCAAGCGCGAGCAGAAGGACGGAAATCTGGTCGCGATGACCGGTGACGGCACGAACGACGCTCCCGCCCTAGCGCAGGCGGATGTCGGCGTCGCCATGAACACGGGAACGTCCGCCGCGAAAGAGGCCGGCAACATGGTCGACCTCGACTCTGACCCGACGAAGCTGATTGACATCGTCGGCATCGGCAAGCAGCTGCTCATCACCCGTGGATCGCTGACGACGTTCTCCATCGCCAACGACGTGGCGAAGTACTTCGCGATCATCCCGGCGATGTTCGTGGCCAGCTACCCCGGCCTTGCGGCGCTGAACTTCATGCACCTGCACTCGCCGGCGTCGGCCATCCTCTCCGCAGTGGTGTTCAACGCACTCATCATCATCGTTCTGATCCCCCTGTCACTCCGCGGCGTCACGTACCGCGCGGCATCGGTGTCACGAATCCTCGGACGGAACCTCTGGATTTATGGAGTCGGCGGATTGATCGCCCCGTTCATCGGCATCAAGCTGATCGACCTCGTGATCTCCCTGATCCCCGGCTTCTAATCCACGCAATCTCGATACGAACGGACCTAATAAAATGAGTTCAGCACGCGGCACAACCAGGCAATACTGGGTTGCACTCCGGGCGATGATCGTCTTGACGGCCGCCCTCGGGATCATCTACCCGTTGGTCATCACCGCGGCCGGTCTCCTCGCTCCGAGCCAGGCGAACGGCTCCCTGGTGACCGTGAACGGGCAGACCGTCGGGTCCAGCCTCATCGGGCAGAGCTTCACAGACAAGAATGGCAACGCCCTCCCCCAGTGGTTCCAGTCACGGCCGTCAGCGGCCGGCACCGGCTACGACGGAGGCGCGTCGAGCGGAAGCAACCAGGGCACCGAAAGTGAGACACTGATCAAGGCGATCAAGGATCGGAAGGCAGCGATTGCGAAGAGCGACGGGGTCAACCCAGCATCGATCCCTCCGGACGCGCTCACCGCATCCGCTTCCGGCCTCGACCCGCAGATCAGCCCCACCTACGCCCGCGAACAGATCGCGAGGGTTGCCGCAGCCAGGAACCTCTCGGTGTCCACGGTGACGACACTGGTGAACTCCTTCGTGCAGGCGCCCAACCTCGGCTACCTGGGTGAGCCGACGGTGAACGTCCTCGAATTGAACATCGCATTGTCTAAATTGGCAGGCTGATCGGATGGCCGCATCGATCACGGACGGGCAATGACCAAAGGAATTCTCAAGGTCTATCTCGGCGCTGCTCCCGGAGTCGGCAAGACCTTCAGCATGCTGGAGGAAGGCCAACGGCTCCGGGGACAGGGCCGAGATATCGTCATTGGGCTGGTGGAGACCCACGGGCGCACCGAGACCATCCAGATGACCGATGGCCTCGAGATTGTGCCGAGACGGCACGTAGCCCACCGTTCGGTCGAGCTCGACGAGCTCGACATCGACGTCGTCATAGCCCGGGAGCCGGAGTGGGCGCTGGTCGACGAACTCGCTCACACCAACGCCCCCGGTTCGGCCAACGCGAAACGCTGGCAAGACGTACAGCAGCTGCTCGACGCCGGGATCAACGTGATCTCGACCGTGAACATCCAGCACATCGAGTCCCTGAACGACGTGGTCCAATCGATCACCGGGGTGGTGCAACGAGAGACGATCCCCGACTCCGTGCTGCGCGCGGCCGACCAGGTCGAGCTGGTGGACCTCGCACCGGAATCGCTGCGGCACAGACTGGCCGGCGGTCACATCTACCCGGCCGGCACCATCGATGCCGCCCTGTCCAACTATTTCCGGCTCGGCAACCTCACCGCCCTTCGAGAACTCGCACTCCTCTGGCTCGCGGACGAGGTGGATGTTGCGCTGCAGGCGTACCGCAACGAGCACGGCATCCAGGGCAAATGGGAAGCTCGAGAGCGCGTAGTGGTCGCCCTTCCGGGCGGACCGGAGGGCGAGACCCTGATCCGGCGCGGCGCAAGGATCGCGGCCCGCACCAGTGGCGGCCAGCTGCTCGCCGTTCACGTCTCCAGCCCGGACGGGCTGGCGGAACCCGATCCCGCCGCGCTGATCACCCAGCGTTCCCTGGTGGAGAGCCTGGGCGGCAGTTACCACCAGGTCGTCGGCGACAGAACGCCGACCGCGCTGGTCGACTTCGCCCGCGGGGTGAACGCGACCCAGCTGGTCATCGGGGTCAGCCGTCGTAGTCGCTTCACGGCGTTTCTCACCGGGCAGGGCATCGGTGCGACGGTCATCCGCGCCTCCGGCGACATCGACGTTCACATCGTCTCCCACGCGTCTGCCGGAACCCTCCAACTTCCCCGCACCACCCGCGGCGCGCTCACCCTTCGCCGGCGCCTGGTCGGGTTCGCCGTCGCGGTGTTCGGAATGCCGACCCTCACCTTTGCGCTGACCTTCCTGCACAATCGCGAAGCCCTCGTGATCGATGTGCTGTCCTACCAGTTCCTGGTGGTCGTGGTCGCCCTGGTCGGCGGTATCTGGCCGGCGGTGACGGCGGCGGCAATCGCCGGTGTCACGCTCGACTTCTTCTTCGTCTCACCGATCTACACGGTGGCGATCGACGATCCGCTGCACCTGCTCGCCCTCCTCATCTTCCTCATCGTCGCGGTCCTGGTGAGCCTCGTGGTCGACCAGGGCGCGAGCCGCAGCCGCGCGGCCAAACGGTCGGCCGCGGAAGCCGAGACCCTCGCAGCGGTCGCGGCGAGCATCATCCGAGGAGAGAACGCCGTCGAGGCCCTGGCCAACCGCATGCGGGAGGCCTTCGGGTTGACGAGCGTCACGATCACCCATTTGGGCGCGGTCCTCTACGAGGCGTCGGCAGCAGCGTCGGCAGGGACGCCGGGGATCGCGGCCGACGAAGGCAAACGAACCGTGGTCGAGCTCGCCAACCAGGGCAGTGTCGTCCTGCGCGGACGGGACCTGCAGGCGTCTGACCGCCGAATCCTGGACGCGTTCGTCGCGCAGATCGAGGTTGCGCTCGTGCAGCGGGACCTGATCACCGAGGCGGAAGGCCTCCGGCCGCTCGAGGAAGCCGACCGCTTGAGGACGGCACTCCTGGCCGCGGTCGGCCACGATCTGCGCACCCCGCTGTCGGCAGCCACCGCCGCGGTGTCGAGCCTGCGGAGCACCGACGTCGCCTGGACCGAGCGGGACAAGGATGACCTGCTCTCGACCGCGGAGGTGTCGCTTCGCCGCCTGGCCGAGCTCGTCAACGACCTGCTCGATGCCAGCAGGCTGCAGGCGGGCGTGCTCGCGATCTCGCTCTCGGCCGTCGGCTTCGACGAAATCGTGCCTCTCGCCCTCGACGAACTGAGCATCAGGAACGGGGAGGTGCGGGTCGACGTCCAACCGGACCTGCCCGCTGTCGTCTGCGACCCGGTGCTCGTGCAGCGGGTGCTGGTCAATTTGGTGGCGAACGCCATCCGGTACTCGCCGGACGATTCGCCTCCGATCATCACCGCGAGCAGTTTCGGCGACCGGGTGGAACTGCGCGTGATCGATCGGGGTCCCGGCATCCCCCAGTCGGCGCTCGCCGAGGCGTTCCAACCATTCCAGAGGCTCGGCGACACTGACAACACGACGGGCGTGGGCCTCGGCCTCGCACTCTCCAACGGGTTCATGGACGCGATGGGGGGAAAACTCAATGCCGAGGACACCCCCGGTGGTGGCCTGACCATGGTGATCTCACTGCCGGCCGTTACCGCACCGGACCTGGAACGGAGCGAATGATGAGAGTGTTGATCGTCGACGACGATGCTCAGATACTGCGGGCCCTGCGAATCAATCTCGCGGCCCGCGGCTACGATGTGTCGCTCGCCCGAACCGGTCCAGAGGCACTGGATGTCGCCGCGAAGACCCGGCCGGAGCTGGTCATCCTCGACCTCGGCTTGCCAGGGCTCAGCGGCATCCAGGTGATCGAGGGAATCCGAGGTTGGACAGACATTCCGATCCTCGTCGTGAGTGGACGCAGCGACTCTGCTGACAAGGTCGACGCGCTCGACGCGGGCGCGGATGACTACGTCACAAAACCCTTTGCCGTCGACGAACTTCTCGCCCGCGTTCGTGCGCTCACTCGCCGCTCGCCGCTCGACGCCGAGCAGCCGGTCGTCGAGTTCGGACTAATTCGTGTCGACCTGGCGGCCCACGAGGTGACGAGGCCGGATACCGACGGCTCACGCGTGTCGATCAAACTCACCCCGACCGAGTGGCACATCCTCGAGGTGCTGGTGCGGAATCCGCGGAGGCTGGTCACCAAGAACTTCCTGCTTACGACGGTGTGGGGACCGGCCTACGAGAACGAGGACGGCTACCTGCGCCTGTACCTCGCGCAACTGCGGAAAAAGCTTGAGCCGGAGCCGTCCCGCCCGCGCTACCTGCTTACCGAGCCGGGCATGGGCTACCGTTTCGTGCCAGATCAGGACGAGAGCTTGCGCCGGTAGCGACGACGGAGCAGGATTCCTGGCATGACAGCGGAGCGGCGCGCGGCCACCGAGACCTACAAAGATGGCACGAGGATGGCCGAAGGCGAGACCGTCGACGGCCGCAAGAACGGCGAGTGGAAGTACTTCTACCGCAACGGTCAGCTGAAGGCCGTCGGCACGCTCGTGGATGACCGCTTTACCGGACCGTGGACCTGGTGGCGGGAGAACGGCAACCTGCTGCAGCAGGGAGACTTCGTCGACGGCGTGCAGGAGGGACTGTGGCGTCGCTATCATCCGAACGGCACGCTGATGGACGAGGGCCGCTGGAGCGCCGGCGTCCGGGTCGGAGAGTGGACCTACTTCGACCCCGCAGGCTCGGTGACCCGAACCAAGCACTACCGCTCTGCCTGAGGCGCCGCGAGAGGGTGAATGGGCCGGCTGTTACGCCGGGTTCTGTCCCGGTACCGAAGTACCATCGACGGCCATCTATCTACGATGTACGTTGCCGCACACCTCTAGCGGTCTACCCGGAAACTAGGCGAGCAGCCCGTAGCGTTCCCTGTCTGACCTTGCTCCGGACGAGGTTTACCTAGCCGACTCGCTCACACGAATCGCTGGTGGTCTCTTACACCACCGTTTCACCCTTACCGCCCTGCACGATCCGAAAATCATGCCGGGAGGCGGTTTGCTTTCTGTTGCACTTTCTCGCGGGTTGCCCCGGGTGGGTGTTACCCACCGTCCTGCCCTGTGGAGCCCGGACGTTCCTCGGTACTCCGTGAGGAGCAACGCGACCGTCTTGCCGACCCATTCTGGTCAAGGTTACCGGTTAGCGGCCGAAGTCGGCTCTCAGGTCCATCGCCCGGTTCGCCGCCGCATCGGCCCGTGAGTTCTGCAGCCGCGGGATCCACTCGAACTTCACCGGGGTTCCGGTGAGCGCCTCCCTGGCCTGGGCGGCGAGGTCCGCCATGTCGGGATGCTTGATCTTCCACCGGCCGGACATCTGCTCGACGACGAGCTTCGAATCCATTCGGATGTGCAGCTCCGCGTCCGGATCGATGGCGAGGGCCTTCTTGACCCCTTCGATCAGCGCGGTGTATTCGGCGACGTTGTTGGTGGTGACTCCGAGGTAACGACCGACCTCGGCCAGGATCTCCCCTGTCGCCGCATCGATGACCACGGATCCGCTTCCCGCCGTCCCGGGATTGCCCCGGGAACCGCCGTCCGCCTCGACGATGAGCAGACGAGCCATCACAGGCCCGACTCACTGGTGCGCACCAGAATGGCGCTGCTGTCCGGGCAGAGGATCACGTCGTCGGGGGCCGCGGCACGGATTGTTGCCATGTCGTTCTCGTTCAGCTTGACTCCGCTCGCGGTCGACACTCCCCCGCGCAGGAGCGAGGCACCAGCCCCGTATCGTTCGCGTTGCCGCTCGTACAGCGCCAGCAGGTCCGCGGGCAGGCCCCCCGCGATGGTCGACCGGTTGGCCGCGGCATGGGTCCGCTCGCTCGCGAGCACTCCCAGGGCGGCATCGCGCTCGGCCTCCGCCGCGGCGATCCGCTCCTGCAGTTCTGCCAGTTCCGCACGGGCGATGGACACGTTCTGCTCCAGGCCTTCGAGCCTCTCCATCACGTTGAGCTCGATCTCCTCCAGGTCGAGTTGCCGCTTACGAAGGCCGGACAGTTCGCTCTCGAGGCCGGCAACATCCTTGACAGAGGACGACGACTGCAGGCGGTCGGTATCGCGAGTGATCCTGGCCTCGACGACCGCGACATCCGACTCGATCCGCTTCAGTTCTAGCCGCGCATCCTCCATCGCCCCGGAGACACTGGCGAGTTCCTGCCGACGCTCGGCCGCCTCACTGGTAAGACCCGCGATCACCGCCAGCTCGGGAACGGTCTTGGCCTTGTGATCGAGTTGGCGAAGACGGATGTCGATCGCCTGGAGTTCCAACAGGTGGGACTGGTCGTCCGGACTGGCTTTCAGCGGCATTGCGCCCTCACTTGTTCGTTTGCAGACTGCGCATTATTGGACAACGGTGAAATCCCACGGGTCGGTCCTGAGTTCGCTCACGGTCACGACGACCCCGGGAAGGGCCTCCCCCAACTCGTCTGCCGCGGTGTCGAGCCAGAGCCATTCGCTCGCCCAATGGGAGATGTCGATGAGCGCCGGACCGCCACTGATCCTGGCGTTCTCCCGCGCTTCTGATGCCGGATGGTGGCGCAGGTCGGAGGTGATGTACACGTCCGCCCCGAGAACAGCCGGCTCGGACAGCAGCGAGTCGCCGGCCCCTCCGCAGAGTGCAACGGTGTCGATCGGCCGGTCGAATTCACCGGAGACCCGCACCCCTGATGCTGTCGGCGGCAGGATGTCGGCCAATTCGCGGGCCAGCCTGCCGAGCGTGGTCGGCTCGCCCAGCCTGCCGACCCTGCCGATGCCGCGCGATGCGATCTCACCCGCGGAGATCGGCTGGCTGTCCAGCAAACCCAGCCTGCTCGCGATCGCCGCCGACGTTCCCGTCTCCACGACGTCCGCGTTGGTGTGTGCCGCGATCAGCGCGCAATCGGCACGGATAAGCTTCGCCAGGACGGAGCCCTTGTACCGGTCTTCCGCGATCGAGGTGACCCCGCGCAGGAGCAACGGATGATGCACCAGCAGCAGGTCCGCGCCGACCCCGATCGCCTCATCCACGACCTCGCCGACGGCGTCGACGGCGAGATGGATACGGGCGACCGGTGCGGAGGGACTGCCGGAGAGGAGGCCTGGCGCATCCCAGGTTTCAGCTCCGGACAGCGGCCACAGTCGTTCGATGACGGCATTGACGTCGGAGACGGTGGAAGGCATCTGCACATTCTACTTTCACGAGGGGTGGTGGGCTCGGCCGGACGCAGCTGTGTCTGGCTGGACCCGACGGGGTGGATACTCGCCTAGAGCCCCTGGCTCTCCTGCCTACGAACCGTGCCAACGCCCGCGA